>NZ_JACOOZ010000004.1:0-310274 GCF_014287775.1 Eubacterium segne | reverse complement strand
TTGTTTTGGAAATCGTTAGCTTCGATTACTCGAATTAACAATGTTCGCTCTGAAAATATTTATTTGAATTTTCAGGGATGGTTGCTGTTCAATTATCAATGTTCCTTTTGTTTGTCGCTATCGCGACAGCCATATTACTATATCATAGTTATTTGGCTTTGTCAACAACTTTTTTAGCTTTTTTTAAAAAACTTTGTCGCTTGTGTCACATCTCAGTGACAGCTTGTATATATTACCATATACTTTATTGTTTGTCAACAACTTTTTTAACTTTTTTTAAAAACTTTGTTGTTCGTTTGTCGTTTCTTAGCGACAACTCGTATATACTAACATATGCATTATTGTTTGTCAACAGTTTTTTAAATTTTTTTTGATTTTGCAAAATTGCATATTTTAGAGATAAATATAACTCCACTTAACCAATAGTGGAGTTATATTTGTTAACGGAGAAGGAGGGATTTGAACCCTCGCGCCGCGCAAACGACCTACACCCTTAGCAGGGGCGCCTCTTCAGCCACTTGAGTACTTCTCCATGCCTGAATATAATACATATTCAATTACACTTTTACAGTGCATTAGTTATTATAATATAGTAAGTTTTATTTGTCAAATACATTTTTTCATTATGATAGCTTTTCTTCTATTGTCTTAACTATCATTGATTTAACAAGCTCTGCTATCTCCGTTGTTTTCATATCTTTATAATCTTCATAATATAAAGGCTTTAAATAGTGTATCTGAACTTTAACTGTTTTAGTATCCTTTATATCAAATGGTTTAAAAGAATCTATTAATGCCACCGGAACTATTGGTGCTTTTGCTTTGTACGCACTTTTAAATGATCCCCCTTTAAAGTTTCCCGGTACGTTTCCATTTTTACTTCTGGTACCTTCAGGAAATATTATATAATTACGCCCCTGCTTAATTCCCTCTGTCATTTCTTTTATAATTTGCATTCCCTGTCTTGGGTCACCTCTATCTATTGCTTTTGCATCTAATGCCTTTATTGTTTGTTTAAGTAATGGAACATTTGCTAAATCATTTCGTATTACAAATGACGTAGGATTTTTATGAGTGTCACAAATTAACAGCACATCAAACAATCCCTGATGATTTGGCGTAAGTATATAACCATTTTCATTAGGAATATTTTCAAGTCCTGAACACTCAATTTCCACGTGGGCATATCTGTTTACCTTTTTACACACGTTTCTTACTATATTATATCTTTCTTCTATTGTATATTTATTTTCATTTCCTGCTTTTCCTATTTCGTGAAATAACCATGGAACTTTATAGAATCTCCTTGTAAAAAGATAAGCTATTCTATTCATTTTCATTATATTATTACCTCTTAGATATGTTTTATTCCTTATATTTTTCTATAGCTGTTTCATATAAGTTGTTTCCTTCGCTGTCAATTACAACTATTACAGGAAAATCTTCTACATATAATTTTCTAATAGCTTCTGTTCCTAAATCATCATATGCTATTACTTCACTTTTCTTTATGCATTTTGATAATATTGCTCCGGCTCCTCCTATAGCAGCAAAATATACACTTCCATTTCTTACTATGGCGTCTCTGACTGCCTGAGATCTTTTTCCTTTTCCTATCATTCCCTTTAATCCTAAATCTAACAGTTTTGGAGCATATTTATCCATTCTGCTGGCAGTAGTCGGTCCTGCTGAACCTATTGGTCTGCCTTCCCTGGCAGGGGATGGCCCCATATAGTATATTATATTGTTAGCCATTTCTATTGGTAATTGCTGATTTTTTTCTAATGCCTCATACATCCTTTTATGGGCAGCATCTCTTGCAGTGTATATTGTTCCTGTTATATAAACATAATCTCCTGCTCTTAATGAATTTGCATCTTCATTGCTTATTGGAGCCTGTATTTTCTTATCCATATTATCTCCTTATATCTATATATTGTGATTTGTTATTAGTTTCTTCCTATTATAATGTGTAATTACATTATTCTATATATTGTGCTTTTGTTATAATGTTCTTGATACATGTCTGTTTACATGACAACATATATTTACTGCTACAGGAAGACCTGCAATATGGGTAGGATAGGTTTCCACATTAACTGCCAAAGCTGTCTGGGTACCACCTAATCCTCCCGGTCCTATTCCTAATTTATTTATTTTTTCTAACAATTCTTCCTCCATATCCTTTACATATGGTATGTGGGAAGATAAATCTGCAGGACGTGCTAATGCTTTTTTGGCTAAAATAGCACATTTTTCAAATGTTCCACCTATTCCTACACCTACAACCATAGGAGGGCAGGCGTTCGGTCCTGCATCCTTTACAGCTGTAATTACAGCATCCTTTACACCTTCTATTCCATCAGCAGGTTTTAACATAAACACACGGCTCATGTTTTCACTTCCAAATCCCTTTGGTGCCAATGTTATTTTTATATTTTCTCCGGGAACAATGCTGTAATGTATTACTGCCGGTGTATTATCTTTAGTATTTTCTCTTATTATAGGGTCGCTTACTACTGATTTTCTTAAATACCCATCTACATAGCCACGTCTTACACCTTCATTTATGGCATCTTCTAAATTTTCACCTTCTATATGTACATCCTGTCCTATTTCCATAAAAACCACAGCCATTCCCGTATCCTGACATATAGGTATCATATCCTCTGCAGCTATTTTCAAATTTTCATCTAATTGTTCTAAAATCTGACTTCCAAGAGGAGATTTTTCATTTTTTCGTGCATTATTTAATACATTTAACATATCCGGTGCAAGATAATGATTTGCTTCTATACACATTTCTTTTATATTATTGATTATTTCATCAGTATTTATAATTCTCATATATATTCCTCTCTTTTTAACGCATTAAAGGCGACTTATTTCAGCCGCCTTTTTTTAATAATTTTCAGAATCTTCTTCTGTCTGTTCACTTTCTTCTGATTCTTCGAGCATTGCTGCCTGTGCGTCAGCTTCAGTTACACTTTCTTTTACCTTTGTAATGCTTGCTACAACAATATCATTGTCATTTCCCGTATTCATAAGTTTTACTCCTAATGTAACCCTTCCAAGTATGGAAATATCGTCAACAAACATTCTTATGATAATACCTTCATTGGTAATCATCATAATTTCATTTCCGTTATTTACTGCTTTTGCACCTATTACCTCACCGGTTTTTTCGGTAATCTTATAGCATTTTACACCTTTTCCGCCACGGTTTTGAAGTTTAAAATCACTAAACGGTGTACGTTTACCCATTCCGTTTGCAGATACAATTAATATACATTCGCCCTGTGATTCAAGCTGCATAGATATAACTTCATCGCCTAAATTTAATTCTATGCCTCTTACACCCATTGCAGAACGTCCTGTTTCACGGACATCTGTTTCACGGAATTTTATTCCCTGACCATTCTTAGTTATTAACATAATATTGTCAGAATTATCAGATATCATCACATCTATTAACTCATCATCTTCTCTTAGTGTAATTGCCTGAATTCCGCTCTTTCTAATATTGGTATATGCGCTTACAGGTGTCTTTTTAACAATACCATTTTTTGTTGCCATTATAAGGTACTTGTCCTCTTCAAATTCACGCATCTGAACCATAGCTGATATTTTTTCTCCAGGCTGTAGCTGTAAAAGATTGACAATTGCCATTCCTCTTGCAGTTCTTCCTGCTTCAGGTATTTCGTAGCATTTAAGCTTATAAATACGTCCTGTATTGGTAAGGAATAATATATAATCATGGGTTGAAACCATAAACATATCTTTCATAAAATCATTGTCTATAGTCTGCATTCCCTTTATACCTTTTCCACCACGGTTCTGTGACTTAAAGTTATCTACAGTCATTCTCTTTATATAACCTAAGTTAGTCATGGCTACTACTGTATCTTCTTCCGGAATTAAGTCTTCGTCAGATAAATCTCCCACATTAATTCCTATTTTTGTTCTTCTTTCATCACCAAATTTATCTCTTACAATTTCCATTTCTTCTTTTATTACTGTAAGAAGCTTGTTTTCATCTGCAAGAATAGATTTTAAATAATCAATCTTTGCCATTAATTCAGCATATTCTGCTTCAAGGTCTTCTCTTGCCAAACCTGTCAACTGGCGAAGTCTCATATCCACAATAGCCTGTGACTGTGCATCTGAAAGACCAAATCTTTCAATTAAGTTATTTTTAGCATCAGCAGTTGTCCTTGAACCTCTGATTATTTTTATTACTTCATCAATATTATCAAGGGCAATTAATAAACCTTTAATAATGTGTGCTCTTTCTTCTGCCTTGTTTAATTCAAACTTTGTTCTTCTTGTTACAACATCCTTCTGATGCTTTAAATATTCGTCTAACATTTGAAGAAGATTTAATACTTTTGGCTCTCCATTAACTAGCGCTAACATAATTACACCAAAAGAATCCTGTAACTGTGTATGTTTATAAAGCTGATTTAAAATAACATTGGCATTGGCATCACGTCTAACTTCAATTACAACACGTGTACCGTCCTGGTCGGACTCATCTCTTAAATCTGTTATTCCATCAACTTTCTTTTCTTTTACAAGACTTGCAATTTTTTCTACTAATTTTGCTTTATTAACCATGTATGGAAGTTCAGTTACAATTATTCTGCTTTTTCCATTGTCCATAGTTTCAATCTCAGAAACTGCACGTGTTTTTATTTTTCCACGGCCTGTTCTGTAAGCCTGCTCAATATCTTTTCTACCTAAGATTGTAGCACCTGTAGGAAAATCAGGCCCCTTAATAATTTCCATAATTTCTTCTATGGTTGTGTCTCTGTTTTCCTGTACTTTATTGTCAATTATTTTTACAATTGCATTTATTGTTTCTGTTAAGTTATGTGGTGGTATGTTTGTAGCCATACCTACGGCAATACCGCTGGTTCCGTTTACTAAAAGATTAGGATATCTTGATGGAAGAACTGATGGTTCTTTTTCTGTTTCATCAAAGTTTGGCGTAAATTCCACAGTATCCTTGTTAATGTCTGCAACCATTTCCATAGATATTTTGCTAAGACGTGCTTCAGTGTAACGCATTGCGGCAGCACCGTCGCCATCTTCTGAACCAAAGTTTCCGTGACCGTCAACTAAAGGATATCTTGTATTCCATTCCTGAGCCATATTAACTAAGGCACCGTAAATAGAACTGTCACCATGTGGATGGAATTTACCCATGGTATCACCAACAATACGGGCACATTTTCTGTGTGGCTTATCCGGTCCGTTATTAAGTTCAACCATTGAGTAAAGCACTCTACGCTGAACCGGCTTTAAACCGTCTCTTACATCAGGTAATGCTCTTGATGCAATTACGCTCATGGCATAATCTATATAAGAGGTTTCCATAGTTTCTTTTAAGTCTACTTCATGAATTTTGTCAAATATCTTATCGTCCACTTATATTTTCCTCCTATATATCTAAGTTTTTAACAAATTTAGCATTTGCCTCAATAAATTCTCTTCTTGGCTCTACATCATCACCCATAAGAGTTGTAAATGTCTGATCCATTTCTGATAATTTTTCTTCGTCTATTTTTACCTGCTTTAAAATTCTGGTATTAGGATCCATTGTTGTTTCCCATAACTGGCTTGCATCCATTTCTCCTAAACCTTTGTAACGCTGAATTTTATTCTGATTATCACGACCGATTTCAGTAAGTATTTTATTTAACTCTTCATCACTGTACGCATAGTAATTCTTCTTATTTCTTGTAACCTGATAAAGTGGTGGCATTGCAAGGTATACATGGCCGTCCTTAATTAACTCAGGCATGAATCTGTAGAAGAATGTAAGCATAAGTGTATCAATGTGAGCACCATCTACATCGGCATCAGTCATAATAATAATCTTGTTGTATCTAAGTTTTGTTATGTCAAAATCTTCCTGTATTCCTGTACCAAAAGCTGTAATCATTGTTCTGATTTCTGCATTGTCCATAATCTTATCAATGCGGGCTTTTTCCACATTAAGAATCTTACCTCTAAGTGGAAGTATAGCCTGAGTTGCTCTTGTTCTTGCCTTTTTAGCTGAGCCGCCGGCTGAATCTCCCTCCACTATGAATATTTCACAGTTTTCAGGATTCTTATCTGAACAGTCTGCAAGTTTTCCCGGAAGAGCAGCCACTGATAATGCAGTTTTTCTTGTTGCTTCTCTTGCTTTTCTTGCAGCATCTCTTGCTCTCTTTGCCAAAACAGCCTTTTCGCATATCATTTTTGCAATAGTTGGATTCTGTTCAAGATAATAAGTTAACTGTTCACTCATTACACCTTCAACTGCAGCTCTTGCCTCACTGTTTCCAAGTTTCTGTTTTGTCTGACCTTCAAACTGCGGGTCTTCAATTTTTACACTAATAATAGCTGTAAGACCTTCTCTAAAGTCATCACCTGAAAGATTTTCTTCATTTTCTTTTAAAATCTTATTCTGTTTTGCATAGTTGTTAAATGTTTTTGTAATTGCTCTCTTAAATCCTTCAACCTGTGTACCACCTTCAGGTGTATTAATATTGTTTACAAAACTTAAAGAATTTTCTGTATATGCATCATTATGCTGCATTGCAACTTCAACATAAACATTATTTACCGTTCCTTCACAATAAATAACATCATCATATAAAGGTGTTTTTCCTTTGTTTAGGTATGTTACAAATTCCTTTATTCCACCTTCATAATGGAAAGTTTTCTCTATTTCACCTTCTTCTCTTATATCTCTTAAAACAATTCTTAAATTTTTAGTAAGGAAAGCCGTTTCCCTAAGTCTTATTTCAAGAGTTTTATAATCATATAGTGTTTCCTCAAATATTGAATCATCAGGAAGGAATGTTACTTCTGTTCCTGTAAAATTTTCGTCACAATCTCCTATGATTTTTAATGGTTCAACTACCTTACCATATTCATAACGCTGATAATGAACTTTACCATTTCTGCAAACCTTAACTTCAAGCCATTTTGATAATGCATTTACAACTGACGCACCTACTCCGTGAAGACCACCGGATACCTTGTATCCTCCTCCACCAAACTTACCTCCGGCATGTAAAACAGTAAATACAACTTCAACAGCCGGTTTACCTGTCTTTGTGTTAATATCCGTAGGTATTCCTCTACCATCATCTCTTACTGTAATTGAATTATCCTTATTAATCTGGACATCAATAGTATCACAGTAACCTGCCAAAGCTTCATCTACAGCATTATCCACTATTTCATAAACTAAGTGATGTAATCCTCTTGAAGATGTTGAACCGATATACATACCAGGTCTTTTTCTAACTGCCTCAAGTCCCTCTAAAACCTGAATCTGATCAGCTCCATATTCATTTTCAACGTTTGTGTTGTTACCCATTAGTAACTCCTTTCCGTTTAACTATTTTTTTAAACCATTTTTTCAGATACGGTACCTTCCGTAACCTGAAAAACCTTATTAATTTTGAATCTGTTCTCTATAAATTCATCAAGTCCCGTGCATGTAATAATAGTCTGAATATTATCAAGGCTTTTAAGAAGATGATTTTGTCTTTTTGAATCTAATTCTGATAAAACATCATCTAAAAGCAACACAGGTGTATCATTTATCAATGATTTTACTAACTCTATCTCCGCTAATTTAAGTGATAGGGCTATTGTTCTTTTTTGTCCCTGACTTCCGTAAGTTCTAATATTTTTTCCCCTGTTAAAAAACAAAACATCGTCTCTGTGTGGGCCAACGGAAGTGTTTTTATACTTTATGTCTTTTTCTCTATTTGTCACTATTTTCTCATATAAATCATCTGTTTCACAATTTTTCTCATATATAATTTCTATATCTTCCTGATTATCCGTCAGTTCATTGTGAATAGGTATAAGAATATTACTTATTTCTTTTATAAATTCTTCTCTTCTTTTTATAATTTCACCACCATATTTTGCTAACTGCATATCCCAGACATCTAAGGTCTGCTTTAGTTCCGGTTTGAAATATAAATCTTTAAGAAGTTGATTTCTCTGGCTTAAAACTTTGTTGTAATTTACAAGATTATACACATATATCTTGTCTAACTGACAAAGCTCCATATCTATAAACTTTCTTCTTTCAGAAGGACCATTTTTTATGATATTTAAATCTTCAGGTGAAAAAATAATTACATTAAAAACGCCAAATAGCTCACTTGCCTTTTTTATGGGAATACCATTTATGGCAATTCCCTTTGACTTATTTTTTCTTAAATGAATATCTATCCGCTGTTCTCTTCCATTTTTGTTAATGTGAAGTTTTATGTGACCTTCATCACTGTCAAAATTAATTAACTCAAAATCCTTGTTGCTTCTATGAGATTTTGTTGTGCTACACATATATATAGCTTCTAGTATATTCGTCTTTCCCTGAGCATTGTTACCATATAAAATATTTGTCTGCTTATCTAAATCCAGCTCTAATAATTTATAATTTCTAAAATTACTTAGTTCTAATTTTGTAACTATCATTATTTTACTGTAACCAATGTTCCTTCAAATTCAAAATTGTCACCGGAGTAAAGCTTCTTTCCTCTTCTGGTATCCACCTCTCCATTAACCTTAACCTGTCCATCCTGAATTACAAACTTTGCATCAACTCCTGAACCTACAAGACCTGCAAGTTTAAGAGCCTGTCCTAATTTTATATATTCATCCTTAATGGTTATTTCCATTTTAATCTTCCTTTCCGCTACTGTACAACAGGAAGCACGATATAAATGTAGCTGTTTTCCTCATCTCTGATAAAGCATGGTGCTTTAGGATTAGTAAAGAAAATGCTTACCTGTTCCTGGTCTAAAACCTTCAATATATCTATAAGGAATTTAGGATTGAAACTAATCATTATATCTGAACCTTCTTTAGATATAGGAATACTTTCATCCATAGAACCTATAAATGTATTAATGGATAATTCCATTTCAGTATCTTTAATTGTCAAAAATACCGGTTTCTTGTCACCTTCTTTTATAAGAAGTGTGGCTCTGTCAATACAGTCAGCCATTTCTTTTTTATTTATGGTGATCTTTGTTTTATAATCGTTACTAATCATTTTATCAGTGTCAAAATAATTAGTTGCCTCTATTAATCTTGAAACTACAATTGTATCATCAAACTCAAACAAAATATGGTTATTTGTAAAGTAGATATTAACATCATCATCAACTCCACCGTTTAATATTTTACTAATTTCATTTAATGATTTTCCCGGAACTAAAACCTTAAAATCACCGTACTCTTCTTTTAACTCAATATTTCTAATGGCAATACGGAATTTATCAAGAGCTACAACTTTTAATTTATTTCCATGAACTTCAAATAACTCACCTGTAAGGAGTTTATTTTTTTCAGCATCATTTATAGCAAAACTTGTTTGTCTGATTACTTCTTTAAGAGAAAACTGTGAAATTGTGATTTTGTTATTCTTTTCAATAACAGGGAGATAAGAAAAATCCTCTGCAGACTTTACAAGAATATTAAATTTAGCATTTTCACAGGTTATATTAGCCTTTGTTTCATCATTTACTTCTATTAATACATCATTATCAGGAAGCTTTCTTACAATTTCTGAAAAAATCTTTGCATCAATAGCAATACTTCCTGCTTCAATAATTTCTCCTAATACCTTTGTTTCAATACCAAGCTCCATATCGTTGGCTGTCATTTTAATTTCACCTTCAGTAGCATCAATCAAAATACATTCTAATATAGACATGGTTGTTTTAGATGATACGGCTTTCATTACAATATTAATACCTGATATCAAATCTGATTTTTTACAAACTAACTTCATAAGTACTCTCCTTCATTTAGAAAATTTAGCTATAAATATATAAATAATATTTTAATAATAATAATAAGCTGTGTTAATATGTTAAAAACTTTAGAAGTTCCTTTATAATAAAGGGAAAAACAAAATAATAACATGTTAATAACATGAAAATAATTAACAAGATATTAACAATAACCCATGGTTTAAATGTTAAGTAATTATCATCCGTAAAAAGTTATTATCACGTTATTAACATGCTATAATCACTGTTATTAACGTAAAAACGCGAGTTATTAACAAAGTTATTAACATTAATTTGGGTTAATTTTCTTTTTAAGAACATCAATCATGTTTCTAACGTTATCATCTTCCTCAATTTCGTTCTTAATCTTTTCGTATCCAAAACTAACGGTAGCGTGATTATTCTTTTTAAGGGCTGCAGCTATAGTTGATAATTTCTCATCAGTATAAACTCTGCACAGATACATACATACCTGACGTGGATATGCAATTTCCTTGCTTTTCTTCTTAGAACAAATGTCCGCAGGAGAAATCTGGAAATGCTCTGCTACAATATTTATAATGTAATCACATGTTATTTTGTTTTCTTTATTTTCAACCTTTAATGTTTCAGCTGCAAATTCCGCAGTTATTTCAGAATCATTGTTAATCTTAGAAAAAGCTATAACATTATTAAGGGAACCTTCAAGTTCACGGACATTTGATACAAAGTGTGTGGCAATGTAATCAAGTGCCTTTAAGAAATTAACACTGAAAGTATCATCCTTGTCATCTGTAAGAATATATCCCTTTGATTCAGCATGCTTTCTAAGAATTGCCATACGGGTTTCATAGTCAGGACTTTGCATATCTACTGTAAGTCCCTGCTGGAAACGGCTTTTTAGTCTGTCAGCAATATCTTCTATTTCTTCAGGTCTTCTATCTGATGTTATAACTATCTGTTTATGCTTTAAAAAGAGATTGTTAAAAATGTTAAATATCTCTTCCTGGGTTCTGTCTTTTTTTGAAATAAACTGAATATCATCTATAAGCAAAACATCAACGTTACGATATTTATTTCTGAATTCAATAATTTCTTCCTGACTTGTCTGTTTAGCACGAAGTAAATCAATAACTTCGTTGGTAAAGGATTCAGTATCTGTGTACAAAACCTTTGCTTTTTTATCCTGCTTCAAAATATAGTTTCCTATAGACTGAAGAAGGTGGGTTTTTCCAAGACCTACACCTCCGTAGATAAAAAGGGGATTATATACTTCTCCCGGAGAATCTGCAACGGCAAGGGATGTAACCTGAGCGGCTGCATTGTTACCAACTACAAAAGAATCAAAAGTATACTTTGAATCTAAGTGAGCTTCGTGTATTCTCTTTTCAAGTACTAAATCCTCATCATTTACTGCAGGAATAGATGAAACTTTCTTTTCTTCATCATCTCCCGGCAATACAATTTGTAATTCGATGTCTTCTTCAAGAACCACGGAAATGGAAATCTGAAGAAAATCGAAATATTTTTTATTAATATATTGAAGACTTGCGCTTCCGCTTCTTCCGGTAAAAACAAGAGTCACGACATTGTTTTCAAAAGATTTTACTTTTAGTGGTAAAATAAACGTTTTGAAAGAAATATCCTGTATATCATACTCCTGTTTGAAAAAATCCAATATTTCAGACCATTTTTGTTGTAAAATGTCTATCATAAAGACCTCCTAAAATGATAAAAAGGCTCAAAAGCCCATACAGTAATATAATACACCAAAAAAGGTTCATTTTCAATAGATATAAATAATAGGAAGAAAGAAAAAAAGCAGGATATAATAGTCATATTTAACAATTAACAATTTGAGGATTATTTAATGCGATTTACATAAAATTATTTTGGATTTACATAATATCGACAGTTATCGACAAAATAAATTAAAAGTTATTAACATTAAAAAATGGAAAATCCGAAAAAATGGGCATAAAAGTTAAAAAAATGGGCAAGTTATTAACATTCTATTAACATCGCGTTGATAACTTATGTTAAGTAGAGGTAAAATTATGTAAATCAAATGTAAAATTAAATAAAATCAAAGAATTATAAAAAATCGGGGATATTGGGTAAAAGTGTGAAAAAGGGTTGAAATTAATGGAGAAATGTGGTTTAATTAATGCTTGACTACGAATATTCTTACATTTATAATTGTAATGATGTTTTACTATAGAACAGAAAAGGAGGTGCCGGATTATGAAGATGACATTTCAGCCAAAGAAAAGACAGAGATCAAAAGTTCATGGATTTAGAAAAAGAATGAGCACAGCAGGCGGTAGAAAAGTTCTTGCCAGCAGAAGAGCAAAGGGAAGAAAGAAATTATCAGCTTAGGTCGCATTCAATGTGACCTTTTTTCTTTGCCATTTAACAGGAGAAAATTATTATGAATAGTTTAAAAAAGAATTATGATTCATTAAAAAAAAATAGTGATTTTCAAAATGTTTACGCAAACGGAAAGTCAATGGCAAATAAGTATTTAGTTATGTATGTTTTATCTAATGATTTAAGCATTAACAGATTAGGTATTTCAGTAAGTAAAAAAGTAGGAAATAGTGTAGTGAGACATCACCTGACCCGCTTAATCAGAGAAAGCTACAGATTAAATAGCAGTATGTTCAATAGTGGTTTGGACATAGTCGTGGTAGTGAGAAATACTGCCAGGGACAAATCTTATAAAGAAATCGAAAGTGCACTAATGCACTTAGGAAAAATTCAGAAGATTTTAAATAACATTTAAATTGATTATTTGAAATTAAATTTGTAACTAATTTGAAAATAGGCTTTTGACTGCATAATTTAATTGATTAGAGGATTTAATATGAAGATTTTTAAATTAATATCTAAGGCAATCAATTATACATTAATAGGAATGATAAAGTTTTACAGAAAATATTTATCTCCCATGAAGAGAACATGCCATTGCAGGTATATTCCCACATGCTCCCAGTATGCAGTAGAGGCTTTACAAAAATATGGACCATTAAAGGGGTCATATCTCGCCATTAAAAGGATACTCAGATGTAATCCTTTACATAAGGGTGGGTACGATCCAGTTCCTTAAAAGGTAGGAGGATTAATTGGATAATTTAATATTAGCTACACAGACAGGTGGTATTTTAAAACCTTTTGCATGGATTTTAGGTAAAATACTTGAAATTATTTATGATTTGTTTTCAACAATGGGAATTTATAATATTGGTTTTTGTATTATATTATTTACTATTGTTGTAAGAATGCTTATGCTTCCAATGCAGATTAAGCAGCAGAAGTTTTCAAAGCTTAATTCAGTAATGACACCTGAAATTCAGAAAATCCAGAAGAAGTATCAGGGAAAGAAAGACCAGCAATCCCAGTTGGCACAGCAGGAAGAAATTAAAGCAGTATATGATAAGTATGGAACATCTCCTACAGGAAGCTGTTTACAGTTATTAATACAGATGCCTATTCTTTTTGCACTTTACAGAGTTATTATGAACGTTCCGGCATATGTTAAGCCGGTTAAGGATTTATATTTACAGGTTCTTAACGGATTAAATGCTACACAGATGAAGCAGTTTTTCGGAATTGATGGTTTAGCATCCGGTTTATCTCAGGATAAGATAAACGGTTGTATTGATGCAATGTCAGGCTACACAAGTTCAGGTAGTGGAGTTAAACTTTCAGATGGTGTTACATTAAGTAAAATCTTAGAGGTTGCCGACAAAGGTGTAGCAGATAAGATAGAAGGAATTAATAATTTCTTTGGATTAAATTTAAGTATGTCACCTAGTGGAATGTTTAATGCAGGAATGATTTCAATTATTGTTGCACTTATTATTCCTATTTTATCAGGTTTATTCCAGTTTTTAAGTGTTCAGCTTTCACAGAAGCTTAATGGAGCTGCTATGGATTCAGCAGATAATCCAATGGCAAGTTCAATGAAGATAATGAACATTATGATGCCACTTATGTCAATATATATGTGCTGGATTTTATCAACAGGTATTGGTCTTTACTGGATGGCAGGTTCACTTATTATGATGTTACAACAGATATTTATTAATATCCACATGAAAAAAATAGATGTTAATGATATTATTGAGGCAAATAAGGAAAAGGCAGCTGCAAAGGCTGAAAAGCGTAAGCAGAAAGAAGGAATTTACAGAGATAAGGTTCTTGAAGCTTCAAAAACAAATACAAAGAATATTTCCGGTAATTCTAAGATAAGTGCTTCTGAGAAAGAAGAAAAAATCAGAAAAGCAAAGGAAGCTGCAGCAAATAAGCCAAATTCTATGGCATCTAAAGTGAATATGGTTAATGAGTATAATAAACGTAATGAAAAATAGAGGTAAAAATAATGGAATTTAAAGAATATAATGGAAAAAATGTTGACGAGGCAGTCACAAAAGCATGTGTAGACCTTGGTGTACCAACAGAAAAGTTAGAATATGAAGTTATAGAAAAGGGAAGTAACGGATTTTTAGGAATTGGTAGTAAACCTGCTGTAATAAAGGCAAGAAAGAATGCTTCTACAGAAGGTATTATCAGAGAATTTCTTGGCAAAGTATTCGAGGCAATGGAACTTACAGTTAAGGTTGACATTGACATAAGGGAAGAAGAAAAAGAAAACATTGCAAACATTAATGTTATTGGTGATGATGTTGGAATCCTTATTGGAAAAAGAGGACAGACTCTTGATTCATTACAGTATCTTGTAAGTTTAGTTGTAAATAAAGAAAGTGACAAGTTTATAAGAGTTAAGCTTGACACAGAAAATTATAGAGAAAGAAGAAAAGCAACCCTTGAAAATCTTGCAAAGAACATTGCAATTAAGGTTAAGAGAATAAGAAAACCGGTTGCTTTAGAGCCAATGAATCCATATGAAAGAAGAATCATTCATTCAGCTCTTCAGAATGACAGATATTGTACAACAAGAAGTGAGGGAGAAGAACCTTACAGACACGTAGTTGTTGTTTTGAAAAAATAATAATATGGAATTTTAAATGCTCTTCACATAAAGTGGAGGGCATTTTTCTTTTACTAAATTGTATATATGTGATATACTTTAAATTTAGTAAAGTTTAATTTAGAAAAGGTGTATTATGAAGATAACAGAGACTATTGCAGCGATATCTTCATCTGCTGGAAATTCAGGAATAGGTATAATAAGAATTAGCGGTGATGAGGCAATAGAAGTTGCAGACAGAGTTTTTAAATCCCATAAAAATATTAGGTTAAAGGATGTAGATTCCCATACGGTTCATTATGGACATATTGTTGATGGAGATAAAATTATAGATCAGGTTTTAGTTATTGTTTTAAAAAATCCACATTCTTATACCGGGGAAGATACGGTGGAAATTGATTGCCACGGCGGAATGCTTATACTTAAAAAGGTATTAGAACTGGTATTAAAGAACGGTGCTAAAGCTGCAGAACCGGGAGAATTCACAAAGAGAGCTTTTTTAAATGGAAAGTTGGATTTGTCTCAGGCAGAAGCAGTTATGGATTTAATAAATTCAAAGAATAATTTTGCCCTTGACAGTTCAATTAATCAGTTAAGGGGAAATATATCTGAGGAAATAAAGGAATTAAGAAGCAGCATAATATATCACATTGCTTTTATTGAGTCAGCATTAGATGATCCGGAGCATATCAGTTTAGATGGATATGAGGATGAAATAAATGAAATGTTAAATGATAATATTTTAAGAATAAAGAAGATGATTAAGTCCTTTGATAATGGAAAAATAATGAAGGAAGGAGTTAAAACTGTTATTCTTGGGAAGCCCAATGCAGGAAAATCATCACTTCTTAATTTAATGCTTGGTGAGGAAAGGGCTATTGTAACGGATATTGAGGGAACTACCCGTGATACTTTAGAGGAAAATATTAACCTTGGAGGAATAAGTCTTAAGATAATAGATACTGCAGGAATTAGAAATACTGATGATAAGGTGGAACAAATAGGTGTTAACAAAGCAAAGGATATGGCTAAGGATGCAGACCTTATTATTTTTGTGGCAGACGGTTCTAAAGAGTTAGATGATAATGACAGGGATATTATTAACATTATTGAAGATAAACCGGCTATTATATTAATAAATAAGTCAGATATTAACACGGTTATTGACATAGATGCCTTAAAAGAAAGTTCAAAAAGGGATGTAATACTTTTTTCAGCAAAGGAAGGTCATGGAATTGATGTACTTGAAGATAAAATTGAAAAGATGTTTTACTCAGGGAAAGTAACATACAATGACCAAATTTATATAACTAATGCAAGACATAAAGAAGCACTGGATAATGCATATGATAGTTTGTGTCGTGTAAAGGAATCAGTTGACGCAGGTATGCCGGAGGATTTTTATTCAATTGATTTAATGGATGCTTACGAAAGCTTGGGACTAATAATAGGGGAAAGTGTGGAAGATGACCTTGTAAATGAAATTTTTTCTAAATTTTGTATGGGAAAATAATTATTGGAGATAAAAAAATGCCGAATGTAGTTGAAAATTATGATGTTGTAATAATTGGTGCAGGTCATGCAGGATGTGAAGCGGCCTTAGCTTCAGCAAGACTTGGACTTAATACTATTGTTTTTACTGTAAGTGTTGACAGTATTGCTTTAATGCCATGCAATCCTAACATTGGAGGAACATCTAAAGGACATCTGGTAAGAGAACTAGATGCTTTAGGTGGTGAAATGGGTAAAAATATTGACAAGACTTTTATACAGTCAAAGATGCTTAATAAATCAAAGGGACCAGCAGTTCATTCCCTTAGAGCCCAGGCTGATAAGCAGGATTATACAAGAGAAATGCGCAAAACTCTTGAAAATACTGACAATTTAACAGTGCGACAAGGTGAAGTTGCGGAAATTGTAGTGGAAGATGGTGTAATAAAGGGCGTAAAGACTGTATCCGGTGCAACTTATTACGCTAGATCAGTAGTTTTGGCTACAGGAGTTTATTTGAAAGCTAAGTGTATTTATGGGGATGTGTTCCAGTACACCGGCCCTAACGGACTTATGGCAGCTAATCATTTAACAGATTCTTTGATTAAGAATGAAATTAAAATGAGAAGATTTAAAACGGGAACCCCTGCAAGAGTGGATAAAAGAACTGTTGATTTTTCAAAAATGGAAGAGCAGTTTGGGGATGAAAGGGTAGTGCCGTTTTCATTTTCAACAGACCCTGAAAGTGTACAAAAGGAACAGGTTTCGTGTTGGCTTACTTACACTAATGAGGAAACTCATAAAATTATAAAAGAAAATATTAACCGTTCACCGTTATTTTCAGGAATGATAGAGGGTACCGGCCCAAGATATTGTCCATCAATTGAGGATAAGGTAGTTAAATTTGCAGATAAAAACAGACATCAGGTATTTATAGAGCCAGAGGGATTGTATACAAATGAAATGTACTTAGGTGGAATGTCATCATCACTGCCTGAGGATGTTCAATATGCAATGTATCATACAGTTCCCGGACTTGAAAATGCAAAAATAGTTAGAAATGCCTATGCAATAGAGTACGATTGTATAGAATATGGACAGTTGTTACCTAATTTGGAGTTTAAAAATATTAAGGGATTGTTTAGTGCAGGACAGTTTAACGGAAGTTCGGGATATGAGGAGGCAGCTGCTCAGGGAATTATTGCGGGAATTAATGCTGCACGTTTTGTTCAGAACAAGGAATCAATTATTTTGGACAGATCTCAGGCGTATATTGGAGTTTTAATTGATGATTTGGTAACTAAAGAGAGCCATGAACCTTATAGAATGATGACTTCTAGAGCAGAATACAGGTTATTGTTAAGACAGGACAATGCTGATTTGAGACTTACAAAGATTGGTTATGAAGTCGGATTGGTTTCTGAGGAAAGATATAAGTATGTTTGTGAGAAAGAAAGGTTAATTGAAGAAGAAGTTAAACGTTTGGAAAATTATAAGGTAGGTGCAGCAAGAGAAAATCAGGAGATATTAGAGAAACTTGGAACTACACCTCTTAAGACAGCTACAACTTTAGGGGAATTAATAAGAAGACCTGAGTTAAATTATGATTTAATAAAAGAGTTGGATAAAGATAGAAAAGAATTGCCTTATGATGTAATAGAACAGGTTAACATAAATATTAAATATAATGGTTATATTGAGAGACAAAAGAAGCAGGTAAAGAATTTTAAAAAATTGGAAAATAAAAAGATACCTGAAGATTTTGATTATAAAAAGGTAAAAAGTCTGCGCATAGAAGCCGTACAAAAGCTGGAGTTTTATAGACCTGTTAATATAGGACAGGCATCAAGAATTTCCGGAGTTTCACCGGCAGATATTTCGGTTTTGCTGATTTATATGGAACAAATGAACAGAAAACACTAGAATATTATGTAAACCGTAACTGGTTAATATAAATAAAATTATGTAAACTAATATGATTTAATGAAAATTAATGGAGGAATAGATGATTCAGGGGCGTAAATTGCTAGAACAGGGATTAATTCAATTAAATATTCAATTTACTGATAAACAGATTGAACAATTTATGAAATATTATGACTTGTTAATAGAAAAAAATAAGGTAATGAATCTTACTACAATTACAGATTTAAATGAAGTAATGACAAAACATTTTTTAGACAGTGTTTTAATTTCAAATGTTTTAGATATGTCTGATTTTTATACATTAGTGGATGTGGGAACAGGTGCAGGTTTTCCGGGAATCCCTATTAAAATATTATTTCCTCATTTAAAAGTTACATTAATTGATTCTCTTAACAAAAGATTGAAATTTTTAGATGATGTTATAAGTGAACTGGAACTTGATGGAATTGAAACTGTACATGGACGTGCTGAAGATTTAGGAAATAATGATTTATACAGAGAAAAATATGATTTATGTGTTTCAAGGGCAGTGGCTAATTTATCTACTTTAAGTGAATATTGTATTCCTTTTATTAAGAAAGATGGTGTTTTTGCCAGTTATAAGGCATCAGACAGTGAAGAAGAAATAAATAATTCAAAAAACGCCATTAAAATATTAGGTGGAAGTATTAGTAAGGTATGTGAAATTGCTTTACCTGGTACAGAGGTAAAGAGAAATATAGTAATTATTAAAAAGGATAAATGTACATCAAAAAAATATCCAAGAAAAGCAGGTACTCCATCTAAGGAGCCATTATAATTGATTTATTTCTTTAATAAATGGAGGATATATGTTAGAAGAATATTTAAATAGTAGAAAACAAATGATGCTTGATAGAATAAATGAATATTCTGAATTGCTGGAACATAATAAAATTGAAAAAGAGGAAGCTTATAATAAGATAGATGAATTAAATTCTCTTATAGATGAGGCATCAGAAATATTTTCTTCAAAAGCCAGAATTGATAGTGAACATAAAAACAATGAAGTTAATAAAATTAAAGAGAAGATAGAATTAATAGAATGTGAAAATAATAATTTGAAAATTAAGATGGCAAAAGCATCAAAAGAATTAGTTGATATTCAAAATAGTATTAATGAATTCAAAAGTGATTATGTTTCACGTGAAACAAAGTATAAAAGAAGAAGACCTACAATTAAGAAGGAGGTTATGGATAAATTAAAGCTTTGCAAGGACATTGTTTCTGTGGATAGCAAAAGAGCAGCAGTTGAATTAGATGAAATATTAAAATTATTATCGTAAGTACATAAAATATTGAGGATATGCCCTAGGGCATATCCTTTTTTGATAATAATCCTTGTGTTATTATGTTTCACGTGAAACACAAATAAGAACAACATTTGGGTTAATATATGGCAAAATAGGCATATTTAAGGATTGTTTCACGTGAAACATTAAAAATAAGAAATATTTAGCACAAATTTGGAGATATGTTATGGAAAATCCTATTTACATATGATAAAATATATCAGCAGGAAACATAAGGAATACTAAAATTAATGAAAGGATAGAAGTCAATAGAAAATTGTGCAAATTTATTGGCTTTATATAGAGATAGGTAGGTTATATGGGTAGAATTATAGCTATTGCCAACCAAAAAGGTGGAGTTGGAAAAACAACGACATCTATTAATTTGTCTTCTTGTTTAGCAGATTTAGGAAAGAAAGTATTACTGGTTGATATTGATCCTCAGGGAAATGCAACAAGTGGGGTTGGAATTATTAAACAAAATTTAGAAAATACAGTTTATGAATTATTTCTTGATGAATGTACCATATCAGAGTGTTTAACAAAAAGCGTTGTGGATAATTTAAATGTACTTCCGTCAAATGTAAATTTGTCAGGTGCAGAAATTGATTTAATTGGAGTTGAAAACAGAGAATATATTTTGAAGAATGTTCTAGACCAGATAAAGGACTTGTATGATTATATTATAATTGATTGTCCTCCTTCATTAAATATATTAACAGTTAATGCCATGACTGCAGCTGATTCGGTAATTGTCCCTATTCAGTGTGAATATTATGCGTTAGAGGGACTGTCTCAGTTAATTCATACAATTAACCTGATTCAGGACAGACTTAATAATGACTTGGAAATTGACGGAATTGTATTTACAATGTATGATTCAAGAACAAATTTATCATCAGATGTAGTTGAAAATGTAAAAAGTAATGTACATATAAATATATATGATACAGTTATTCCAAGAAATGTAAGATTAGCAGAGGCACCAAGCTTTGGTCTTCCAATACATATGTATGATGGAAAGTCAGCAGGAGCTGTTGCATACAAGAATCTTGCTAAGGAAATAATAAAATAAAAATATTAATTATAAAGTTAAAATGATATTAATATATAAAAATCACAATAAAATTATCAAATATATATTATTATTATTATAACTAAAATGTAAAGGAAAAAGTATGGCAGTAAAAAAGAAAGGTTTAGGAAGAGGAATTGATTCGTTAATTCCTCAGACAGATACAGGTAATAAAAAAGAAAAGGTTAAGGAAAAGCCGGTTGTTAAAGAAGTAATAAAAGAGGTTGTAAAGGAAGTAAAGGTTCCTGTTCCGGCTGAAACTATGATGAAAATTTCAGATATTGAGCCTAATAGAGATCAGCCACGTAAAAATTTTGACAAAGAGGCATTAGATGAACTGGCAGATTCTATCAGACAGTTTGGAATTATTCAGCCTATAGTTGTTCAGAAAAAGGATGATTATTATGAAATAATTGCAGGAGAAAGACGATGGAGAGCTGCAAAGCTGGCTAAAATAAAGGAAGTTCCCGTTATTGTAAAGGAGTATACTCCTCAGGAGGTAATGGAAATTGCCCTTATTGAAAATATTCAGAGAAGTGATTTAAATCCTATTGAAGAGGCACTTGCATATAGGAGTCTTATTAATGAATATAATCTTAAACAGGATGAACTGGCTAAAAGAGTTTCAAAGTCAAGAGTAGCTATAGCAAATTCCATGAGATTACTTAGATTAGCTGAACCGGTTCAAAATATGCTGGTGGAAGGTCAGATTTCAATGGGACATGCAAGGGCATTGCTGGCATTAGAATTAGAGGATTTACAGGTTGATGCTGCAAATACAATTATGGAAAGAGGCTTAAGTGTAAGAGATACAGAGAAGCTTGTAAAGTCAATTTTGAATCCAAAACAGTCAAAACTTCCAATTCCTAGCAGTGAAGAGGCTATATATTCAAAACTTTCCGATAAATTAAAGGAAATTATGGGTACAAAGGTTTCAATTAATCACAAAAAAGGCGGAAAAGGTAAGATTGAGATAGAATATTACTCTCAGGAAGAATTAGAGAGATTATTGGAATTATTTAATGGTATACAAAACTAAATTAATGTTATAAACTATAACTAATCTATAATCAGAAAAGGAGTTAGAAATGAACGATTATATATATATGGGAATAATAGTCGCAATGTTTGTAATATTTATTATTCTTCATATTAAACAAAATAACAAAATAAAGAGACTTATGAACAGATATGAGAAGTTTATGAAAGGAAAAAATGCTGAAAATCTTGCAGATGCAATAGAAGAGAATTTTCAGCAAATGGATAAACTGGAAATATCACATCAGAAAAATGAATTAAAGATGGAGCAGGCTCTTCAAAATATAACAACAACATTTCATAAGTTGGGAATTGTTAAGTATGATGCCTTTAAGGAAATGGGTGGTAATTTAAGTTTTGCTCTTTGTTTGTTAGATGATACAAACACCGGATTTATTTTAAACACCATGCATGGACGTGACAGTAGTTACAGTTACATAAAGGAAATTATAAAAGGTGAGGCGTACGCAACACTAGGTGAAGAAGAAAAGGAAGCTTTAGAAAAAGCAATTAATTCATAATTTAAACAAGAATGTGGTACAAAAATGCTACATTCTTTTTTTATTTTATAAAAAGTTGTAATTATATGAAAAGTGGGAGGTTCAGACTATATATTATGAGAAAAAAATAATAGTAATGAATATAGGCAATAAGTTTATAGGATATATTGAATGACCTCTCATAATTGGAAGATAGGGGAGTTGAAGTGTAGAAGAAAAATTTTTTAAAAAAAATGAAACTTTTTGGTACTTTGAATAGTCTAAATAATATAAAGAATAAAGGAGATAAAATTGAAAGAGAAAAAAGAAGATATAATTAGTAAACTTCTTATAAATAATTATGACAAATATTATCACATAGCATATAGTTATACACAAAATAAAAATGATGCACAGGATATAGTACAAGAAGGAGCATATAAGGCTATATATAATTCGAAAAAATTGCGTCAGGTAAAATATGCAGATACATGGATATGTAAAATTATTATAAATGAAGCAATTAGTTATATCAAAAAAAACAGGTTTAATTGGGATAAAGATATTGTAAGTGAAATGAAAGATGAAAAAGATATGTTTAAAATTGAAGACGATAAGATTGAATTGAAACAGGCGTTGGATAAATTAACAGATAAAGAAAGGGCTGTAATTGTATTAAGATATTTTGAAGAAATGAGTTTAAATGATGTTGCGTACATTTTAGGTGAAAACTTAAGTACAGTAAAAAGTAGAATATATAGGGCACTTGAAAAGTTAAAAGAGTATATGATAGTTAAATAGATTGTGATATGAAGGAGAAATTAAGATGGTAAATGATGAAATGTTAAAAAAACTAAAAGATCAATATATTGGAGTTGAAGTTCCTGATGATGAAAAAAATAAATTAAATGAAATTTTAGAGTATGCTAAGATAGATAGAAAAAGAAAAAGAAAAAAAGTTATAATTACAAGATGGATGATTTCTGTTGCTGCATTGTTGTTAGTTGTAATTATGCCAAATACAAATGAAACATTAGCATCATCTTTAAAAAATATACCTTTGGTGGGAAATATTTTTAGTGTAATAACAGTTAGAAAATATGATGAAGACAAAAATATCAAAATTAATATGGCAAAAATAGATTCTAATGGAGATATTAAAAATAAAAAAACAGTTGAAAAGTTAAACAATGATATAAAAAAATATACAAACAAGATAGTAAATCAATATAAAGTTGATTTAGGTTCAAGTGGATTTAGTGATTTATATATGGATTATAAAATTGTTATTAATAATGATAAGTGGTTTACAATAGCATTTACAATAAACGAAACCAGAGCAAGTGGATATGAATTTCATAGATATTACAATATAGATAAATCAAGTGGAAAAATTGTTAGTCTAAAAGATATATTTAAGGAAAAATCTGATTATATAAAGATTATAAGTAATGATATAAAACGACAAATGAAACAGCAAATGTTGACTAAAGACGTTGTATATTTTATTAAAGATAATGGTATTTCTACAGGATTTAAAGAAATCTCAGGTAATCAAAACTATTATATAAATAATGAGGGAAATATAGTAATAGCATTTGATGAGTACGAAGTAGGACCAGGATGTACAGGGGCACCTAAGTTTGTAATATCAAAAGATATAGTAAAAAAAATTTTAAATAATTAAGAAACATAAATATAAATGATGGAGATGAATAAGATGACAAGAAATGAAAAAAAACAAAGGAGAATAAGACAACTTAAAATACGTGTGATATCCACGTTATTAATATTTTGTTTGGTAATTGTAGCAGGCGGTTGCGCTTTAATAGAAAAAAATAAAGAGAGTAAAAAAGTTGTCAGAGTTAATGGTGGAGTTGTTGAAAAAACAAAGAATGTTGCAGATAACAGTGAAAATACTTCAACTGAAACAAAGGAAGAAACCAGTAAAACTGAAGAGAAAACAACAAAAGATAATAAAAGAGTAATTGATCCTAATAAACCTATGATTGCTTTAACCTTTGATGACGGACCGGGGGAGAGAACCCTGGAATTGTTGGAAACATTGGAAAAATACAATGTGAGAGCTTCATTTTTTATGTGTGGCACAAGTCTTTCCAGAAACGATATAAAGGTGGAAGAAATTTTAAAGAAAATGGATGAATTAGGATGCGACATGGGAAATCATACAATGGATCATCAGTCATTGCCAACATTATCCTCCCAAAAAATTAAATGGGAAGTGGAAGGGGTTAATGATTTAATTAAGAAACATGTAGGACATGGAGCTAAATTTGTGAGACCACCTTACGGAGCAGGAATCAGAGATAAGAAGGTAAGCAAATATGTAAAGGCACCTATGGTTTGCTGGTCTGTGGATACATTGGATTGGAAGACAAAAAGTAAAAAGGAAACAATAAGGTCTGTTATGAATGATGCTCATGATGGAGATATAGTGTTAATGCATGACATTCATGGATGGACAGTAGATGCAGTAAAAAAGATTATTCCAAAACTACTAAAAAAGGGATATCAGTTAGTTACAGTGTCTGAAATGGCAGAGGCTAAAGGCTGCAAACTGGAAAATGGAAAGCCATATTTTGAATTCTAATAGATATAAGAACCGTTATGTTAAATTAAAAACTTAGCATGGCGGTTTTTATATGCAAAAAATCAACCTGTCACAGGAGATAATTAACCTGTTGCCTAAATACTATTTACATTTATATAGTAATAAAATAAAATTCTAATTAGAAACAGAGAGGTTTAATTAGTAGGAAAGTTATATGAAGGTTATCATTGATATTGATGAAAATTGCATAGAAAACCAGGTAATAATAAAGTGTTTAAAATTTGACGAAAAAATTGCCATGCTTCAAAGAAATATAAGCAATAGTTTATCTGAAAACATTAAACTTGAGCTATATAAGGATCAGAAGGATTATTATATTGATATTGAGGACATTTTGTTTTTCCAGACAGAAGGAGACATGGTTAAGGCACATACAAGGGATGATATTTTTGACACAGGTTACAGACTTTATGAACTTGAGAAAATATTGCCATGGACATATTGCAGAATTTCAAAGTCTGCAATATTAAACGTAAAAAAGGTATATGCAATTACTAAAAATATAACTGCTTCAAGTGAAATAGAATTTAAAGACAGTCATAAACACGTATTTGTTTCACGAGGATATTTTAAACCTTTAAAAAGTAAATTAGATGAAATAAGGAGTAAAGAATAATGAAAAGAAAAAATATTTTCTGGGGAATAGCACTTATAGCTATTGCGGTAATATGGATAATTACCAAATTAGATATATTTCCCGGTGTGCAATTTGGAAAAATAGCGTTTACATTGCTGTGGGCAGCATGGCTTGTAAAGGGAATTTTGGATAGAGGGTTTTTCTCTATTTTTATGAGTATTGCCTTTCTTGGAATTGTATGGCAACATGAATTAAAAATAGAAAGTATCACTCCATGGCCGGTTGTAGGCTCGGCAATATTGTTAAGTATAGGATTTTCACTTATATTCGGAAACAAGGAAAGACGTAACTGGAAAAAGGCGTGTAAAAAGGGATATGACGAAAAAGATGGGTATGGAAATTTTACCTCAAGTCATGCAGAGGGAGAAAATATAGTTCACGTAACTAAATTTTCAGGGGCTGAAAAGTATATTGACTCTAAAAATTTAAAAAGTGTGGAAATTATAAATAAGTTTGGTGGTTGCGAAATTTATATGGATAAGGCAGTTCCGGCGGGCAATGAGGTTTACGTGAGAGTTGAATGTATGTGTGGCGGAGTTGAAATATATATTCCAAAAAGCTGGAAGGTTAAAAATCTTACAACAGCGACTTTAGGGGCATTGGATGAAACCGGGCACTATGAAGGAGATGCAGTAAATGATACTGTTGTTGTTTTATCAGGTACTATTAAATTAGGAGCAGTGGAAATAGTAAGGGTATAAAATAAAATGATTTTTAGCATAGAAAAAGCAGGGTTTCTACAAACTCTGCTTTTTTCAATGAAAATTTTAATATTCCACAACTGATATGAAACTTTTTAATATTTTTATTTCTTCAGGATTATTTTTTGCAATTCTTGCTGCGGCAACAATAGGAATCCAGTTTTGAACGTAACGCTTGCTTGTGCTTGTTGCTTCGCAGAATTTATCCAGATATGATTCTGCCAAATCAGGCATATTAATTTTCATCCACAAATATGTTCTGGCAACATCGGCACTGGCATTTCCCTGGGATGCATGATTCCAGTCAAGAACACAAGCCTCACCTTCATTAATAATAATATTATGAGGTGTTAAATTACCGTGGCACAATTTCCTATGACGTGGACAGGTGTTTAACATGTCAATAAGGTCTATTTTAAGATTTTTATCCAAGTTGGAAAACTTAATATAATCTGCAAATTTTTCCTTTTGGAATGGCAGTTTATCAAGTCTGTTTTTATGAATTGATGTTTGAATTTCAATCATTTTATCTAAATATTTATCAGCATTATCAGGGTCTGACTGTATCATGGAAAACAAAGTAGTGCCCTTTATAATAGAAGATTTAAAATACCATTTTCCATCCATCACAGATACTTCTTCTATAGAAGGAACATTGATGCCTGTTGTTTCAACCATAGATGTAATAAAAGATTCCAAAAATACATCAGTTTTCTTATAATTTTTATTAAAAATCTTATAAGTATTATTTCCATCAGTATAAATACTGTTATTTCGTCTTTCGTTTACTAATTCAAGATTCATATGTTTTACCTTCTCCTAAATAAAATGTATTATTATAATGAAATTAAGAATAGTATAACATATATTGACGATGTTTGCCATAATCCTTGCAAAAATAGGAGGTTAGGGGTATAATCGAAATACCGTGAAAAGATTGTTAATAAGAGTCATTCCGTGTTAATAACACAAATAGAAAAGTGACTCGTAGGAGGAGAAATGTTAGATATAAAGTTATTGAGAAATAATTTTGATGAAGTTGCAAAGGCTTTATCTACAAGAAACGAAGATTTTGATTTAAGTCTTTTTAAGGACCTTGATGAAAAGAGAAGAAATCTTTTAAGTGAGGTTGAAGCATTAAAGGCTAAGCAGAATACTACATCTAAGTTGATTCCACAGTATAAGAAAGAGGGAAAAGATGTTGCACCTATTATGGCAGAAATGAAAGAAATTTCAGATAAGGTTAAGACATTAAACGCTGATTTAAGTAAAGCAGAAGAAGACTTAAACAACTATATGCTTACAATACCTAATATTCCTCATCCTTCTGTTCCGGCAGGAATGACAGATGAAGATAATGTAGAAATAAGAAAGTTCGGTGAGCCTACTCATTTTGATTTTGAGCCAAAGGCACATTGGGATTTAGGTGCGGATTTAGGAATACTTGATCCGGAAACAGCAGCTAAAATAAGCGGTTCAAGATTTACAGTATACAGAGATTTAGGTGCAAGACTTGAAAGAGCCATTGTAAACTTCTTCCTTGATACACATACATCAAAGCATGGTTATACAGAAGTATTTCCACCATTTATGGTTAGCCGTGAGAGCATGACAGGTACAGGACAGCTTCCTAAGTTTGAGGAAGATGCATATAAGGTACAGGGAGATGGAAAGGAATATTTCTTAGTTCCTACAGCAGAAGTTCCTGTAACTAATATGTATAGAAACCAGATTTTAGATGGCTCACAGCTTCCAATTAAGCACTGTGCATATACAGCATGTTTCAGAGCTGAAGCAGGTTCAGCAGGTAGAGACACAAGAGGACTTATAAGACAGCATCAGTTTAACAAGGTTGAGTTAGTTAAGTTCTGTAAGCCGGAAGATTCATATGATGAATTAGAGAAACTTACAAGAGATGCAGAAGATGTATTGCAGATGCTTGGACTTCCGTACAGAGTTGTTAAGATTTGTATTGGAGATTTAGGATTCACAGCTGCAATGAAGTACGATATTGAAGTTTGGATGCCAAGCTACGGCAGATATGTTGAAATTTCAAGTTGCAGTAACTTTGAAACATTCCAGGCAAGACGTGCAAACATTAAGTATAAGGATAATGCAGGTGATAAAGCTGAATTTGTTCATACATTAAACGGAAGTGGCGTTGCAGCCGGAAGAACAACAGCAGCTATTTTGGAAAATTATCAGCAGGCAGATGGAAGTATTGTAATTCCTGAAGTTTTAAGACCTTACATGGGTGGACTTGAAAAAATAGAAGCAAAATAGTATTATATATACTGGTTAAAAAATAAAATGCCGGTTATGGATTACGGGTTTTTCCATAGTCTTAAGCCGGCACTTGTTCTCATAGTTAAATGGATATAACAAGTGCCTCCTAAGCACTAGTTGTGGGTTCGATTCCCGCTGGGAACATTATAAAATGCAGCAATGGTTGTAGATTCATTGCTGCATTTTATGTTAATACGTTTGTATGGAAGATAAAAGAAATAATTGCTTTATTATTAATATGCTTTTATTTTATTTTGATAATTTATAAAACTCAGTTTCCAATCTTTATTAATAATGAAGTTATGGAAACTGAATTAGGTGGAATAAAATTGGGCAGGGATGTTAATTTGATTCCTTTTAATGATTTTGCTCATATGACAAGTCTATTGAATATTGTTATGTTTATTCCGATAGGATTTTTGCAGGGATTTGTAGTAAAGAATAATTGGAAAAAAACTATTATTGTGGGATTTATTTTAAGTCTTGTAGTCGAGAGTTCACAGCTGTTAGTGAATATGTTAATAGGATATAATTTTAGAACCTTTGATGTTAATGATTTAATTTTTAATACTATTGGAGCTTTAATAGGGTACTTAATATTATTTGGAATAATATCATTGTTAAAAAAAGTAAAAAGTAGTGACAATAGAATCATTGAGTACATTAAATCAAGAGGATAAAAGTTGAGAAAATAAATTATGATATATTGAGGTGAATAAGATGAAATACATTATTAATACAAATATGTCTAAAGAACAGTGTATAGAATATACAAAAGAAAATCTGCCTAAATTAGGAAACTACAGAAAAGCCAATTTTTTTGGGAGAGTCAATAATAAGGGCTTTAAAATATCAATTAATGGAAGTACGGAATATTTTATTAGGCAAAATATCGCAAGACCGGTAAATGTGGGACGATTTGAAGAAACAGAAAATGGTGTGGTTATTCATGTTACACAAATGATATCATTACCATTTTTTGCAATGTGTTTAATGACATTTTTATTTTTGCTTTTTACTTTATTGACTATAATTTTAGATGGAATTGATGAAAGTAATATGGAAATAATAAAAACTGAAGGAATTACATCATTGTTTTTTTTGCTTTTTACGCTCATTATGATAGGCATATTTAAAGGTTATGAGAGAAAAGATATGGAAGAGGTAACCGAAATATATAGTGGAAAGTAAAATACAAAATTCACAATTATACATAGCTGATTTATAAAAGAAAATTTCACTGTAAGATGCGGGAGTGGAATTTAAAATTTTAATTTTGGGTGGTTATACCCAAAAACGTCGCAAGTTGAAATATTACTACAATCGTAGTATAATTATCTGATATAAAACTAAATATGGAGATTGATAATGGACTATATTGTAATGGATTTAGAGTGGAATCAAAATCCATATGGAAAAAGTAATTATTATCCGGACCTGCCATTTGAAATCATAGAAATTGGTGCAGTGAGAGTTAGTGAGGACAGAGAGATACTGGATTCTTACCAACAGGTTATAAGACCAAGAGTATATAAGAAACTTCATTATAAAATTCGGGAAATAACTCATTTTACTGAAGAAGAATTGAAGGAAGGAAAGGATTTCAAGAGAGCAATTATTGAATTTCTTGACTGGTGCGGAGATGATTATATGTTCTGTACATGGGGTTCTATGGATTTAACGGAACTCCAGAAGAATATGAAACATTACAGGTTAGAGAGAGTGCTGGATTTCCCATTATTTTTTGTGGATTTGCAGAAAATGTTTAGTTTGCGATATGACGATGGACATATGAAACGAACTCTCACAAGTGCTGTTGAATATTTGAAAATTGATGAGGATCATGAATTCCACCGGGCTTTGAGCGATGCCTATTACACGGCCAGAGTTATGCAGACCATGGACTTTGACAAATATAAGAACCGATTATCTATTGATACATTTTATTCACCTAGAATTAAGGAAGAAGAGATTTTCGTTAGGTTTGATGAGTATACCAAGTTAGTAACAAGGGAATTCCTTTCTAAAGAAGAAATGTTCGAAGATAAAGATGTAAGCGACATGAAATGTAATAAATGTGGCAAATATTTGAAAAAGGAACTGGATTGGTTTTCCGACTGTGGAAAGACTTATTATTGCTTAGGAAAATGTGCCGTGCATGGTTATGTCAGAGGAAAGATTAAGATAAAGAAAGTGGAAGATGACAGTTTCTTTGCAATTAAAATTATGAAATCCACTGACGAAGAAGGGGCGAAAAGTATTTACGACAAACAGGAATCTATTAGGGAAAAGAGGCGTGAGAGAAGACAGAGGTCTCTGGATAAAGAAATCGTCATAGATGAGTTATGGGATGAAAATGAGGATGAAAATGAGGATGACGATTAAATAAAAAAGTAGCTGTATATCCGAAAAGGATAAGCAGCTACTTTTTTGTTTATTATTTAGTTTCCTTATAATTCTCCATAAGAGCTTCAAGTTCTGTTAAAAGACAATCAACTTTACCATAGAATGAATCGTTGTTCATAGGATCGTCGAATTTGTCACGGATTTCAGTTACCGCATCAATAACAGCATTAAGACGTTTCTTACCACTACCATTTAAGTAAAGCATATAACGGCTCTTTTCATTTTCCTGTGGAGTCATTTTCTTTAAAACAACCTGCATATTAGGTTTTTCTCCAATAAAACGGTATGTGATAGATGGAGAAGCATGGTTAAATAAATTCTGAAGATAGTAAATATCTCCTGTTTCATTGTAATATTTCCATGCAAATGTTTTTCTCATGGTCTGAGCTCCAATAGAGTTAAGTCCGATGCTATGTCCGGCTGCACGAAGAACTCTGTATGCCTGTTCTCTTGAAAGAGGCTTGTTAGAACTGTTATGTCCTAATATTAAGTAAGAATCCGGATCCTTACCTTCTGTGAAAGTATGGATTGTTTTCTTTAAATCTTCCGGAACCTTAAAAATGTTCTTAATGTTCTTTGTTCCAATTTCAACAGTTATTTCATCTTTGTCTCTTACATCCTTAACCTTAAATGAAAGAATGTCCTGAAGCTGAAGTCCTGTGCCTACACCAACTTCAAACATGATGTAGTACTTATAGTCAACTTCTTTAAGTGCGTTGCCAAATAGACGAAGTGTGTCTTCGTCCTTAATAGGTGCTACCCAATTCATAATATTAATACCTCCTAAATTAATAATCAGCGATTTCTATTTCGTTTATTCGCTCTTATTTTATTTAATCTTCTATGCTGCATAACAATGATTAATATTAAAATAACAACAATTACGATACCAATAATAATAGGCAGTAGAATTTTTGGTACCTTGAAGTTAGATTTCTTTGAATTATCACTATTTGCGGCTGCAGTTTTATTTTCAGTGTCTAAAGCGGTTGTGCTTTGTACACTTTCTGAACTTAAGTTTGTGGTTCCACTTTCAGCAACAGAAGTTGTAGATGACTCGTTTGGGGTATCTGCAACGGTATTAGTGTATTTAATACCAGCTGTTCCTACAGATTTTGAACCATATTTGTAAGTAATAGTTGCAAATTTATCATTAGAAATTCCAAAGGATATTTCAGATGTTAAATCTGCAAACTTTACTTTTTTAGGAATAACCACACAGGCGGAATCATCTATGGAAATGCTGCTATTGTCGTTACAGAAAGGTGATTTCAAAGTAACACTTTCTGTATTTTTGAAACGGGAATCGTTTTGGGCAACATTAACCTTGTGAAAATTGTCAAAGCCGTAATCAAGTAAAGCCTTGGTGTCATAGTAAACATTGTTACCATTTGAGTTAAGCACAACTGTAATAAGAGTCATGCCGTTTCTCTCGGCAGAGGTAACAAGGGTTGTCCCGGACTGATTAGTAAATCCGGTTTTTCCACCAATAATTCCATCGTAGTAAAATCCGCTGTAGCGTCTAACCATTTTATGACGCTGGTAAGAATTAAAATTTTCTTTTCTTTTGTTATTCTTTTTAATTGTATATTCTGATGTGTTAATAATGTCTCTGAAAGTCTGATATTTAAGAGCATCACGCATTATCATAGCCATGCCATATGCCGTAACATAGTGATTTGGGTCATGAAGACCGTTGGCATTGGCAAAATGAACTCCTGTGGCACCGGCTTTTTCGGCACGCTCATTCATCATTTCAGCAAATTCCTTTGTGGAGCCGGCAATGTGTTCGCCAAGTGCGGTGGCAACTTCATTGGCGGATGTAAGCATTAATGCGTATAAGCAGTCCTTAACAGATAACTTTTCACCAATTTGACAACCGGCATTGGCATCACCATATTCTAATCCGTTAATGGCATTTTTTGAAAAAACTACTGTTTCATCTAATTTGCAATTCTCTATTGTTAAAAGTGCCGTCATTATTTTTGTAATGCTGGCAGGATACATTTTTTTGTTACACTTTTTATCATATAAAATAGTACCTGTGGATGCATCAATTAATATAGCAGATTCACCGTATAAAGTAGGTGCCTTAGGCCAATTGGTGCTTGTCTTCTTAGGGGCTGCAGAAACATCTGCAATTCCTAATCCGGTGTTAGAATCAGTAATTGGGATAAAAATATTTCCCAGAACCAGCATCATAATAAGCAATGCTGATAGAAATTTTTTAAATCTATATGTAATCATTGTAATCTCCAAAATATAATCATATAAGTTACATTTTACATAAAATAAAGGCAAAATGCAATTAATTTACAAAATATTTTTAATAAATCATATATTGAATAAAAAAATAATGATAAAAAGGTAGTGGAAATAAATAGTTGTATGTATATAATATTGACGTAGTAAAGGGTAAATTATAGCATAAGAATAATAAAAAACAGTAACTAATGAACAGTTAATATTGTCCAATGGTTACTGTTTTTTTTATTTAACCCTTGATTTTATAACCTTAAGTCTTGTAAATTCCTCACGTTCCTTTTCTTCCAAAGCATTTTCAATGGTTTTTACTAATGCTTCATAGCTTGGAATGGTTATATTCTTAAGGGCGTTGGCACGCTTTTGGGTTTTCTTGATATTGTAAGCAAGACGATAAGCGGCATTTTCAATCATGGAAAGTCTGATGGTTAAATCCTTAACCTTCTCAAAACAGGATTTTGCCATATCAAGGGATTCCGTAGTGCCATAAAAAGAATATACGGGGTTTCGGATTTCTTCCTTATGTCTTACAAGAGGGATTTCCGTACCCATAACACTTCTTGATTTTATCCTTATGTCATTCTCAGGAGTAACGTTAAAAGCAAAAGTTTCCACGTTTTTAATTCCCAGTTCAATATTTGCCTTTTCAAGAGCGCTATAGGCTTCCCTAAAGGTCATATCAATTTCTGTTTGAATACCTTTTGCTTTTTCGTTAAGATCCATTATTTCACGAATGAGAATATTTCTTTTTTTGTCCATTAGCTCAAATCCCTGTTTTGCAAGGGTAAGGGAGCTTTTTGCGGACATCAAATTACCTTTTGTAGGTACTGTGTTTAAATTCATAATAAACCCACTCCTATTTTAGTAAGTGTATAATTACCAAAAGTGGTGTAATCACATTTAGCAATTTAAGTGGAAAAACTTTAATTTTCTCCAAATGCATCATAGTATTTATCCAGTATCTTTGTGTCAATTCTATCAAGTTCTTCTTTAGGAAGAATATGAAGAAGCTTCCAGCCAAGATTTAATGTTTCAATAATATTTCTGTTTACTCCAAGACCCTGACCTACAAATTCAGTCTCAAAGGCTTTACCAAATTCAAGGTATTTCTTATCTGTTGGAGATAATTCATCTTCACCGATAACTGAAGCAAGAGCTCTGGCATCACCTACTTTGGCGTAAGCCGAAAACAGCTGGTTTGCAACATCCTGATGATCATCCCTTGTAAATCCTTCACCGATACCGTCCTTCATAAGTCTTGAAAGAGACGGAAGAACATTAATAGGAGGATAAATTCCCTGCCCATTTAATGAACGGTCTAAAGTAATCTGACCTTCCGTAATATATCCTGTAAGGTCAGGAATTGGATGAGTAATATCATCATTTGGCATTGTAAGAATCGGAATCTGGGTTACGGAACCTTTGGCACCTTTAATAATGCCGGCACGCTCATAAATTGTAGCAAGTTCACTGTACAAATATCCCGGATAACCTTTTCTTGAAGGAATTTCCCCTTTAGAAGAAGATACCTCACGCATGGCTTCTGCATAGGTTGTCATATCAGTAAGAATTACAAGAATATGCATATCTTTTTCGTAGGCAAGATATTCTGCAACTGTCAGGGCAACCTTAGGGGTAATAAGACGTTCTACAACAGGGTCATTCGCCATGTTAAGGAACATAACGGTATGTTCTAAGGCACCGGATTCCTCAAAAGACTTTTTGAAAAAGTCAGCAACATCATTTTTTACGCCCATGGCAGCAAACACAATGGCAAACTTTTCATCACTGTCTCCTAAGGAAGACTGATTTACCAATTGGGCTGCAAGCTGGTCATGTGGAAGTCCGTTGCCGGAAAAAATAGGCAGCTTCTGTCCACGAATCAATGTGGTAAGTCCGTCTATGGCGGAAATACCGGTTCTTATATAGTTTCTGGGATATTCACGGCTTACCGGATTTAAAGGTTTGCCGTTTACATCACGCTTTTCGCCATTGATAGGTGAAAGACCGTCAATAGGGCGGCCAATACCGTTAAAAGTACGTCCTAAAATGTCAGGAGAAAGGGCAATTTCCATAGGGTGTCCTGTAAGCTTGGTATGGGTATTGGTAAGAGACATACCCTCCGAGCCTTCAAAAACCTGAATTATTGCCTTATCCTCATATATTTCAATAATACGTCCAAGACGTTTTTCCTCACCATCATTAATGGAAAATTCAACAATTTCGTCAAAAGCCGCATCCTTTACACCTTCTAATGCAACAAGTGGTCCATTAATTTCACTTAATCCTAAATATTCTATAGCCATATGGTACCCTCCTTATGCATTCTCTTCCATTATTTCTGAATAGAAGTTATTAATAGCGGTTGTATAATCATCAAACATACCTAATTTATCATTAGGAACATCATATTTTATGGCAATAACCTTTTCAAAAATCTTATTTTCCTTTAAAACTGACATTGGCATACCGTATGAAATAAGACTTGATGCCTTGTCATATAAATAAAGTATGGTTTTCATCATAAGTAGCTGTTTTTTCAGCGGAACGCAGGTATCCTGGTCATGAAATGCATTCTGCTGTAAAAATCCCAGTCTTATAACTCTTGCAATTTCCAAAGTAAGCTTCTGGTCATCCGGCAAAACGTCACTACCAATAAGCTTTACAATTTCCATTAAAGAACTTTCCTGATTAAGCAGGGCAAGTATTTTAGCTCTGCATTCGGTAAAATCAGGGCCTACATTTGTGTTGTACCAGTTGGCAAGTTCGTCCACATATTCACTGTAGCTTGTAAGCCAGTGAATGGCCGGGAAATGTCTTGCGTAGGCAAGGGATTTGTCAAGACCCCAGAAACAACGTACGAAACGTTTGGTATTTTGTGTAACCGGTTCCGAAAAATCACCACCCTGAGGTGAAACTGCGCCAATAATACTAATGGAACCTTCAGTTCCGTTAAGGTTTTCCATATAACCGGCTCTTTCGTAGAATGCCGAAAGACGGCTGGCAAGATATGCCGGGAAACCTTCCTCAGCAGGCATTTCCTCCAAACGTCCTGATAACTCACGGAGAGCCTCAGCCCATCTGGATGTGGAATCAGCCATAATTGCAACGTGATATCCCATATCCCTGTAATATTCTGCAAGAGTAATACCTGTATAAATAGAAGCCTCTCTGGCTGCAACAGGCATATTACTTGTATTTGCAATAAGTGTTGTTCTATCCATTAAAGGATTGCCGGATTTCGGGTCGATAAGTTCTGAAAATTCCTCAAGAACCTGAGTCATTTCATTACCACGCTCACCGCATCCGATATAAATAATAATATCTGCATCAGCCCACTTGGCAATCTGATGCTGGTTCATGGTTTTTCCGGTACCAAAACCTCCCGGAATGGCAGCAGTACCGCCTTTTGCCAATGGGAATAATGTGTCCATAATTCTCTGACCTGTAACAAGAGGCTGTGTTGTTCCATAGCGCTTTGCAATAGGTCGTGGCTGTCTGATAGGCCATTTCTGGGTAAGAGAAAGGTCTACAATAGCTCCATTTTCTTTCTTTATAGTAACGATGGTGTCGTTAATGGTATATTCACCATCTTCAGCCACATCAATAACTGTTCCTTCGATGTATGGAGGAACCATTGATTTGTGGACAATAGCCCGGGTTTCCTGAGTTTCCGCAATGATTGTACCGCCGGAAACATATTCTCCCACGGAAACCTTAATCTGAACCTTCCATTTCTTTTTAGTATCAAGGGAATCTACACTGACACCTCTTGAAATAAAGGCTCCTGACTGTTTTTCTATTTCACTTAAAGGTCTTTCAATACCATCAAAAATATTATCAAGTATGCCGGGAGCCAGTGTAACGAAAATAGCACTGTCAGTACCATACACCAATTCTCCGGGTTTAAGACCACTGGTTTCTTCGTATACCTGAATTGTAGTCATTTCTGAAGTAAGTCCGATTACCTCACCAACTAATCTTTCAGAACTAACGTAAACCATTTCGCCCATTTTAAAGTCTGTTTTTCCTTTAATATAAACGACAGGCCCGTTAATGCCATATATAATACCTGTTTTTTCCAATTGGCTGCCTCCTACAATGTAATTGCGAATTTTTCCTGTTCTTCCATAAGCTTTGTCTTAAAAGAATAGTCTATCAGAATATTTTTATCAGGAATAATGCTTCTTGTGCCTCCAAGAAAATCCTTATCATAAACCTGTATATTGCAGTTAAAATCTGATTTTAATTCATCAAGTAAAGCTGAGTCATTTGAATCAATATAAACCGTAAGCTCAGAATCACCATATTCATCTAAAACAGACTGTATCTGATGCTTAATGTTTGCAATGTATTCAGGAGTAGTTCTGTAATCAGCAATTTTTTTACGGACAATGTCAAAAACTTTAACTTTAATTTCAGACTGTTTTTTTGTTAAATCCTTTTTTATTGCCATTTGGGAAGACGCAAGCTGCTTTTTGCAATCAGACTTAACCTGATTAATTCTTGCACGCTTTGATTCTTCTGCAAGTCGTTTAGAATTGTCCTTATAGACCTCTAAATCATCGTCTAAGGATTTTTTGTAGCTACTTAATGATTCAGCACTTTGATTATTGGCACTTTCAAGGGAAATCATCCTGAAGTGTTCCATCTTTTCTTCTATAGTCATTGGCGCCACATCCTTTCTAAAGTTTTATTCCAATAGCTTCATTAATGTAATTGGTAATGAAGTTTGGCTGTCTTCCTGAACCGTGACGGTCAGGAATTTCCACTAATAGAGGGCGTTTCCTGTTAAGTTTGATATCATCAATTATTTCAGGAATTTCAAAACTTAATTTTTCCGTAATAAGCAGAATACCGAGATGTTTGTCTTCTAAAATCTTTTCAACTGCCTGTTTTGTCTCTTTGCGACCATGTACAACTTCACCTTCAACTCCGGCAAGGCGCATGCCTGTTAAAGTGTCTACATTATCGCTAATTAAATACATATTCATATACGCCTCCAAAAACGTTATTTATGCAACGTGTGTTAAAATAAGGAAAGCAACGATAAATCCCCAAAGAGCAATACCTTCTGCAAGGGCTACAAAGATAAGGGCTTTACCGAAAATGCTTGAATCTTCGCTTAATGCACCAAGAGCTGCACTGGCTGAGCTTGCAACGGCATAACCTGAACCTATACATGAAAGTCCAATGGCAAGACCGGCAGCAATAAGACCGATACCACTTGAAATAGTAGAATCTGAAGCTACTTTAGCACTGGCAGTGTTTGTGAATAAGAAAACAGTTGCAAAAAGAAATACGCTAAAGAATGTAATGCAGTTAGTAAGCATTGTTCTTTTAAAACGACCTTTACTCTGCTCACCTACAAAATAAACAATAATTGGAAGTACAATTGTAAGTACTAAAGCTACTAAAAATAAAATACTAATTAACATGTTAATTTCCTCCTGGTTTTTATGTTTTTATTTATTATTCTTCCTAAATGGAACAAATTCACGTCCGCTTCCATCATAAAAACGTCCGAAAATTTCATAATATTCAAGACGGAGTACCTGTATTCCAACAACAAGTCCCTCCATACCTAAAACAATAATGTTTCCAATAATGACTACAAGTATATTTGGCATGCCACCATTTTCCGCACCGGCTAAGGTCATAACAACCTCCATCATAGCTGCGTGACTTATGGCAAAAACTCCGATACGCAAAAAGGATAGAGCATTTGACAAATAAGTTATAAGGTAGTCAAACAATTCAAAAAACGCTGTTGCCGCAAAAATTCCTGCCGATTCATCTATAGGCTTTTTCTTTGCAATTAAATTCTTAAGAGGTTCCTCAAAGAATATTAAAGCAAGGGGAACAACAAACATTATTATAAGTAACACTGTTCCCGGCAACGGCTTTCCTGTCATGTAAAGTAAAATAACTGCTATAACGCTGGCGTAAAAGATAAAACCGGTTACGGCATTAGGCCCAAACAATGCCTTGCCAAGGTTTTTCTGCTTTATAGCATTGGCAATATTAAGCACCATGGTGGTTAATATAACAAACGAACCAAAGAGAAATGCTGCTACAAGAACAATATTAATTTCTCCTAAAAACGGTAGCGTTACCATGGATTTAAGAGGGCTTATGACGGAATCAAACTCAAATCCGAAAAAGCTTCCAAACAGGGCACCGAATATACAGGAGCTTACTCCTGCGGCACAGACAATTCCTGCCAAATCCATTTTTTTAACTTTGTATAAAATAGCTCCACCAATAAAAAGGCATAGCCCCTGACCTAAATCACCAAACATTATGCCGAAAATAAAGGCATAGGTTATGGTTAAAAATAAAGTAGGGTCAAATTCGTTGTAAGCCGGAAGTCCGTACATTTTTACAAACAATTCAAAAGGCTTTACAATTTTTAAATTCTTTAATTTTGTTGGTGGCTTAGTTTTATGCTCCGTGACATCATCGCTGACAATGCACACAATATTTACATCGTCGTCGGTTTCCTTCTGGAGTTTTTTTGCCTCCTTAGTTGCCATCCATCCACATAAAACCTGAAAATTCACACCGGATTCCCTTGTAACCGCTGATAATTTCCTTACGTCAAAATTACTATATGCAGTTTCTATTCGTCTGATAGCGGAAACAAGTTTAGTTTTGCTTTCTTCAATAACGTCGTTTATGGAATCTTCCTTTGCCTGAACCTGCTTTTGCAAATCTTCTTTCTGACTTAAAATATTTTCACATTCCTTGTCAGGAAAATCCTTATATTTTTTTGCAATGGCAATTTCATCAAAATTTATGTTCTTAAAATCTTTTGCAACTTCTTCAAAATATTCATTAGGTGCAAAAAATACCCCGTAAACATATTCCGTTTCTGCTAAAGTAGTAATAAAAATTGCGTTAATATCAGGGTCAAGGTACGACTCAAACTTATCAAAATTGACTTTTGGAATTTTGCCAAAACGGTATTTGAAAAAATCCATATCATAAATTCCCTTTAATGTGTAATTAAGCCCTTTAAATGGGGCAAGGGAGTTGAAGTCGGCATCAAGAGCCTGAATCTGAGTATTAAGCTTTGAAATCTCATCCTCTATGTCTGAAAGCCTGTCATCAATTTTATCTATAAAGCCTTCAGCACTTTTAATACTGATATTTTCAATTTTTACCTTTTCAGGGTTCTTCACAAGTCCCATAAGTTCGTGACTTTTGTTAAGGGCATCCTTAAAAGGATTTTCCTCGTTGTAAGTGGTGAACTGGTCGGAAGAACTAAATTCTGCCAAAGCATTTTCTAAGTGAATATCATGCTTACTTAAATAGTGGGTTACGAGATAATCGATTTCATTTTTGGGACCGGCTAAAGTCACAAAACTCATTTTTTCAATCATTACAAAACCCCTTTCTTTTGATTAATGTATCGGGTAATGACTTCCGGAGAATATCCGTATCTTATACACTCCATTGCTGTTACTACCTTTGCAACCTCCAAATTTTTTAGGTGGAAGTATGCATTTATGGCTGCTAAGGAGTATGGAGCAGTTCGGAAATCTTCCATATATATAGTATTTAAAATTCCACCAAACTGGGACTCCATTGATTCTCCCGGCTCAAACCCGTAAGTACGTCCGTAATAGCTCTTGTTTACTAACTCAAAAAATACCTCGTTATTTTCAGCTTCTACCATGGCTTTTATGTCGTTTCTCTCAATATTGTGATAAATGGGTATCAGAAACGAATAAATCTGGGAATCTGTTACCGTGTAGTATTTTTTACAGCGGTAAATCCAGAGAATGTTTAACAAATCCACCTGAGAACCGAAGGAATCCAGGAAGTATTTGCATTCACCCTTTGGAATAAATTTATTTTTGTTGCCCCACACATAATTGAAAAAGAAAAGGTCTAAGGACATTTCGTAATCAAAAAGTGTAGGGCTGTCAAGTTCGTAAACCTTTCTAATTGTTTTTTCATAAACAGAGCCTGAAAGATTGTTTACAAATTCCTCCATGTTGGAGGAGTTTATAAGATTATCTATGTCAAACTTTGAATGTCGCTTGAAATGTTTATCAACAAGGACAGGAATAGTTGAATTTCTGCTGTCCATAATATTTCGCATGGATGCCTTTAAAGTGGCAATTTCGTACTTCATAAAATAAAATTCCAAATATCGTTTTTGCATGTTTCCGGCAAAATGGAATATCTTAGAAAAATCATAGTATGTTGAAAAGGTCATGCGGCTTTCCACATCTCCACGATGGGCTGTGGAAGCATCTAAATCCGACAAAACATCTGCATATGATGGAAAGGTTTGCAGATAACTGATTAAATCAGGAACGGTTTTTAAGTTTGCAATCTCATCATATTCAGACTGGGAAATAAGACCTTTTTTCATTGCCCTTATTTTGGTAGTCATGCCACTGTAAGCCACTAATTTTCCGTTTCTCATAGGCTCACTCCTTTATAATGTTGTTAAATATACCTTCCGCTAAGGCTTCACCCTTTGATGCAAAGAGATTGTTTAACTTTTCTATATCCTTTAAACATTCCTTTTGGCATTTATCTATTTCTATTTCGTTTTCTTTATTTAACTGTTCTTTATATTCATTAACACAGGAGTCCACATCCATTTGAAGTTCCCGGTCGTATTGTTTTTTTTGCTGATTAATATAATCTGCATACTTTGCTTTTTCATTAAGCGATTGTTGCATAATTTTAGCTGAAGCTGAATCAATTTCTGCCAATTCGTTTATGATTTTGTTAATATCCTGACTCATGTGCAGCCTCCTTCACTTTAAGTTATATTGTTTTATGTCATATAATCTTATACCATATGTTTTTATGTTGTGAGATTTTTATATCATATGGTTTTGGGCATAAAACAGAGTGGCACTAAAAATACATTTGCCCCTCTATTATACTATTATCCTTAAATAATAATTAATAATACATTTAACAAAATATGTAGTAAAGATAATAGACAAAAAGCCCCGGTGACAATCTTACCGAGACTTACACATCAAGGGTAGATTTGCTCAAATACCCTTTCTTAGACTTTAAGTCTACTTTAACACTTTTTGTAAAAATTACAATAAAAACTTGAAAAAATTAATGAAACCAATTAGAATTTTTCATTATAATAAGTGATTAGTTAATATCTATATCAGGCAAATAAATTTATGTATTTTACAGATTGGAGACAGGCATGAGATTAAGAAATGTACCGGGATCAAGGGAAGCTATTGCAGAAAGCAATTTAGCAATAAATGAACCACAGGTTTTAAAAGGAAAATGGAATGAAGAGTTTGGAAATAATAATCCCATAAGAATAGAAATAGGAATGGGCAAGGGTAGGTTTATTACACAGTTAGCCCTTGAAAATCCGGATATTAATTATGTAGGAATTGAGAAGTATTCCAGCGTTTTGATTAGAGCAATTGAAAAGTGCCAGGATATAGAGGTACCAAATCTCCGTTTTATAAGAATGGAGGCGGAGTATATTTGTGATGTATTTAATAAGGAAGAAGTTGATAGAATATATCTGAATTTTTCAGATCCGTGGCCGAAGGACAGACATGCAAAAAGAAGACTTACGTCAAAGCAGTTTTTCGAGAGATATGATAATATTCTAAAAAAAGACGGAGTGGTGGAATTTAAGACAGATAATGATTTGCTTTTCCAGTTTTCCTTAGAGCAGGTGCCGGAGGCAGGATGGAATCTGGTAGCACAGACATGGGACCTTCATAATGATAGCGAAATGGTTAAAGGAAATGTAATGACGGAATATGAAAGCAAGTTTTCTCAAATGGGAAATCCTATACACAAGCTGGTGGCTAACAGGTAGACGGGCAAGCCGGTGGCTAATGGGTAGAAAGGGAAAATGGCAGAAAATAGGGGAATTAGGCTAAATGAAAGCTGGTTGGAAATTAGGCGTGGGCGGTTGGAAAGCTAGAATTGAGAAAATAACTGTACACAAATCATTTGGATGCTGTGAGAGGAATATAATCTGCAAAATGAACCAGGAAAAGGTTGATTTCATAAGAAATTCCCGGTAGGAATTATGCCTTCATCGGCCATATGAAAAAAGGCAGTTGAATTGTAAAAAAATTACAATCCAACTGCCACAATCTACAAGTTCACAATCTACAAGTTCACAATCTACCAAGTCTTACATCCCCCGGCTTCTTGTATCATTATCTGTATTTTAATCTTCCGATTTAGTTTCTTCCTTATTATTGTTCTTGTTCTTATCCTTATCCTTCCCTTTGCGGACCTTTTCATTTTTAATAACCGGCAAATTAATATTTTTCTCGGCAAGTTTCTCGTTTACATGGTCTTCCATTAATCCGGTAATAACGGCAACACAAGGAACACCAAGCAACATACCGGGAACACCTGCAAGCCATCCACCTAAAGTAATGGCAAATATTATCCACAGCGGACGCATACCTGTGGAATCTCCCAGAATTTTTGGACCAATAACATTTCCGTCAAGCTGCTGAATAACAATAATCAGTATGCCAAATATGAGACCGCTTTGAAGAGAGTAAATGCACAAAAGAAGGGCACTTGGAATTCCCCCAAGGAAAGGGCCAAAGTATGGAATCATATTGGTAATGCACACAATGATACTTACTAAAAGGGCACACTCGGCAAAACCGGAAACATTAAAAAGGCTGATTATTATCATGCTAATAAAAGTTAAAATTCCGATAATAAGGGAATCAATCATTTTGCCATCAAAAAAGTCCATGAAAATTCTTAGAGACCTTTTAATAATATTCCATATCTTGTTGGCACGCTCATATTTAAAAGTAGCAAAAACAATACGTTTAATTCCACGTATCTGCATTTTCTTATCAATAAGAAGATAGCAAGAAACGATAATTGCAACAATAAGATTAAATACAAATTTAATAACAGTAACACCGGTTACAACAATGGTAGTGGTGATATTTTTTATAAAATCACTAAGAAAACTTTGTAGAGTTGAATCGGCACTGGTTATGGTATCCTGTATATATTTAAGATCCAAATCCGGGTACTTTTCCGATAGTCTGTTTAAAAAGTCCATAATGGAATTAGCCCATGAAGGCATTTTCTCCAAAAGCTGGTTCAAACTGTCAATTAATTCAGGAATAAGAACAGTAAGTCCCAAAGCTGTTGCGCTTAAAACAATGCCATAAGATACAAAAATTGCCAACATTCTGTTTAAAGCATCATTTTTTATATGGAAAAACTTTTTGAATACCTTTTTTCGCATCCAGGAAACTAACGGATTAATAAGGAAAGCAATAAGTATTCCTATTAAAAAAGGTGACATGGCAGATAAGAAGGCGTTGAGAGTGGCTGAAGTTGACTCCCAAAAGAAAACGGCACGCACTAAAACTGCCATAATAAATACAGATACGATGCAGTAAATTGCAATGGTAAAATATCTGCTGTTGACTTCAAATTTATTTTTTTTATTGTCCATAAAACTTTTTCTCCTAAAAGCATAAATTCATAATTATAAGTGCCTATTTGAACATTATAAATAGTATAAAAATAAAAAACAATAATTATAGGAAGAAATATTTGCAAAGAAATAAAAAAACTTAAAAAATTCGTAAAAGTAAGACGATTAAATTTTAAGGAGACACACGTGTGTACCTATGAAGGAATATAATTAGGGCATAAAATCAAAGGAGGAAAGAAATAATGAAAAAATGTCCAAAATGTGGAAAGGAAGTAATGGATAACATTAACGTGTGTACAGCTTGCGGAGCAAAAATAACAGAAAGCAAAGTTAAGGTGGAAAAGAAGGAGGCAGCTCCGGCTTACGGTGTTATCACGGGGGTTTTAGCCATAGCAGGCATTTACCTGATAGCAAATGTATGGTCACTTTTAGGAGCGTTGGTGTATTTTGTGGGCTTTGGGATGGCATTATCAGAAATTAAAAGAGACAAGGATTTTTCAGATAAGAATTTCGGAGATTTTGCAAAAAAAAGTTTTAAAAAACAGAACATTCTGAAAAAAGGAATCCCTGCAATAGTGGTTGTAATAATGCCATTGGTAGTAGCTTATGGAATTTACGGATGGATTATATTGGATTCCGTAAGAACAGCACAGCATATAACAGATTTGATAATGTAGGGAAGGTGAAAAAATGGGATTGTTTGGAAATGACAAAATAGATGGAATGTTTGAAAAAGCCAAGGAAACATTAAAAGACACTACCGACAAAACAAAGAAAGCCTTTGCGGAATCCTCGGAGCAGATGAAACAGCATAATGCAGAGAGTAAAAACATGAAGGCACCTGTGGAGGGAGCAATAATCCGCTATGGCGTTACATATAATGGAGGTTTGGCAAAATATCCTAAGGCTCAGTCAGGGGAGATAGGGTTAAATGTTTTGGAGGACTGTTTTTATTTGAAACCTACAATGACAACAGTGGAGTGGTTTGAGGAAATGGCGATTCCATACGAAAAAATAAAAAAACTTGAAATTGTAGAAAGAAAAATAAGCAATGCAGAATGGCTTTTAAGTAGTTCACGTTCAGATATGAAAGCCATGGAGCAAAAAAATAACATTGAAATATCCTACATAGACAGCGATAACAAGAACCAGTTAATACGTTTGGAAATGCTAACGGGAGTAAGTATATACGGACAGGCTGGAAAATGCGTGGAATTTATGGACGTGCTAAGGCAAAACGACATTCCGGACAAATTCATAAAGGAAACAACCCAAAATACCACGGAAGCACAGGTGGATGTACTAGGGCAGATAGAAAAATTATCTGAATTAAAAGAAAAGGGGATATTAAGTGATGAAGAATTTAATAGCAAGAAGAAGGAATTGTTGAAAAAGCTGTAATAACCGTTAAAAAATTGGAAATAATAACTGCTAAATGAGAAAATAACAGTAATTTTTTGTGGCAAATCACAAAAAAGAAAATAAAATGAAGAAAATGTAAAAAATTACTTGAAATTATTAAAAAACTGTTATATAATAGCATTCGTTCCGTTAAAGAACAAAGACATAGGTTTTGCGCCTCTAGCTCATTTGGTAGAGCACCTGACTCTTAATCAGGGTGTGCAGGGTTCGAGCCCCTGGAGGCGCACTTGCGGGTACCGTTTCGGACATTAAATTGCCTGGGGTGGTACTTTTTTTGTGCGTTAGCAATGAGCAGTGCAAAATGGAAAGAAAAAGGACGATATGGTCTGAATGCTTGCATTCAAGACAGAGCGTCTTTTTTCTTTTTATTTAATGCGGCGAATGCCGCATCAGCGAGATGAAACTAAGTGCAATCGAGCTGTGCACTGCCTTATTTAAAGGCACATTCCGCAAAATCCCTTATAAAACCAGAAACTTCTCTGAAACATAAAAGCAACTTGTTTTCCCCTGAAAAATACAATCTTAAAATAACTACCAATCTACATATTTCAGTTTTAAAATCATTATTAAAAAATTAATGTAACAACAACATCAACATTAAAAAACATCAATAAAAATCAGATTAAATTAGAAGGAAAAAGGTTCGAAAAAATCAATGTTATGTAAACCTTTCCCACAAATCTTCCCACAAGTTGTGGGAAGGATGTTATTTTCGATTATATTTTCTTATATCTATTCATAAATTATTTTGTAAAAAATCTTATCTCATCCTATCCTATCTTATCAGAAATAGCATTCTCAAATATATTGACAGCTTTCTTTCTGGATTTTTCAGTAACATGAGAATAAGTATTCAGAGTAATCTTTATATCTGAATGTCCAAGTAGTGACTGTACATCTTTAATGTTAGCACCATTTAATACTAATGTAGAAGCGTAAGTATGTCTTAAACAATGAAAATGAAAGTGACTGATTTCAGGCAAATTCTTCTGAACTACTTTGTTACACCATTTGAGAGTTTGAGTTGTAAGTAATTCTCCATCAGGCTTTGTACATACAAAAGTTAAAGGAGATAGTGAAACGTTGGAATCAATATCATCCACATGAATTCCATGACAAAAACGTGTGGAATTCTTAATATAAGATTCGTTATAGTCCGTATAAATCTGACAATGTGATTTACCTCTTATTTCGGTTGTATGATAAAACTGATTCTGATACAAATCGCCATAGATTTTTTTGTTTCGTTGTTGCTCGTGTTTTGCAATTAATAAAATATGGGCAAGACTGTCTCCAAAATCTATAGCTCGTGGCTTGCCATTTTTAGGAACTTTCAGCTCCCAAGTTTTCAAATCCTTGTCATAATACATCGAACGTCTAACATATAAAACCTGATTTTCAAAATCAATATCATCCCAAGTTAGTCCACATACTTCTCCGGCTCTCATACCTGTATGGTAAGCAATTTGAATTGGTAATGCCAAATAACAATAATCTTCTACGGAAGATAAGTAGTTAATTATTTTTAAAAATTCCTGATGCGTTATGGTTTGTACTTTAGCTTCATTAGAGTTACCAAAAAGAGAATTATCTTTTGCAACTTTTCTTTTTTTAACATATTGCATTAAATTTTCTCTAAGCAGTTTTTTGGGATAGACTGCATACTTAAACATATTGTTAAGGACAAGAAAAAATTTCCTCATAGTTGCTTTTGCATAAGGTTTGGCAATTTGATTGCCTTCATTGTCATAAATGCCAAAATATAATCCGTCAACATATTCCTGAATATCTTCTATAGTTAAATCCTTTAATTTGATTTGAGAAAAAGAATTATTGTGAATATTATTGATTACATTTTTATATCCGTATTTGCCATTAGTGGTAAGATTACTATTTTCAATTTCGGCATTGTACCACATATCGGCAAGCTGTCCTACAGTTAAGGAACCAGCATAAAATATAGAACCATCCTGACGATATTCTTCAAGAGCCTGCTTTAGCATAAAAGTAGTTTCGGCTTTAGTTTGACCGCCCTTGAATTCATGCATTTTCCAATTTCCATCCTGATCTTTTATTCTAAATCGGTAATACCATTGAGAACCTTTTTTTCTTACACTTCCTGTTTGTAGTGACTCAAAATTATTCATATTATTTCCTTTCCAAGTTAAGTACTTGGGAAAGGATAATAGGCTAATATATCATTTTTCTTCAAGTAATTAACTTTTTATTTTTTTGTAACCATGTGAAATACCTCCTACATAAAATTATTTAAATATTATTGCTTCAAAAGAGCGTTAAGTCTGTTGTTTGCAATAGTTGGATTTTTTGCATAAGTTCTAAGAATATCGCTTAACTCGGTAAAAGTATTTATTGTACTGTTAAGCTCTCTTAAAAACATAACTTCATTAAACTCATTTGAAGAACTAAACCCAATAGTTTTAGCAATATCACTATTATCATTATTAGAATAATTAGAAAGAGCAAATTCAAAAGATTTGTTAAATTCTGCAAATTCATTTAATAATAATAAAAACATGTTTTTAGAAAACATTGATGCGTCTTCAGTTAAATTATTAGAGAAAGATTTTAAAACTGAATTGAATGAATCAATTAGTTTCAGTTCCATATAATCTTTTACATCAGAGTTTAAATCTGATGTTTCTCCACGTAACCATTCCGGTGTAGTGTGAAGTATTTCAGCAAGACTGTCCACAACAATTTTTTTAGAATTATCAATAAGTCCTGCTTCATATCTTTGAGCTGTGGATATATTAACGCCCATTTTGTCAGCTATATATCCTAAACTCAGATTTAATTCTTTACGTCTTTGCTTGATACGTTTTCCAATATCAGCACATAATTGTTTATCTCTCATAGGAATAAACTCCTCTCTTTAAGATAACAAAATAATATCATATATATTTGCATAATGCAATATTGAGTATTGAAATTAATTTGCTAAAGATATTGACAAATTTTAAAAAGCAAATTATATTATAAAACAATAATTGCAATATGCAAGCGAGAAAGGAGATGATAAACATGCAAAATGCTAAATTAGCTTATACAGTAGAAGAAGCTTCAAAATCTACAGGTATAGGAAAGAATACTTTAAGAAATCTAATTGAGTGGAAAAAAATACCTGTAATAAAGGTAGGCAGAAAGTTTCTTATTAAAAAAGATGTGCTGGAAAATTTTTTGTCAAAAAATGAAGGCAGAGATTTAAGAATAAGAAATGATGTTGAAGCAATTAAATAATAGGAGGGATTTAAAATGGCAAAAAGAACATATGAAGAAAGAAAAGATGAACTTTCAAAGAAACAAATTGCATATTTGGAAAAGGCAAACAATTTAAAGGAACAGATTAAAGAGTTGGAAAAGAAGCAGGCTGAGGAAAATAGAAGAAAGCGAAATCACAGGTTAATTGAGGTAGGTGCAGCAGTTGAATCAGTTTTGGGAAAAACTATTGAAAAAGATGACATACCTAAATTGATAGGATTTTTAAACAAGCAGGAACAAAACGGTAAATATTTTTCAACAGCAATGGGAGTTAAGGAAACAAATGTTAATTCAAATAAGTAGTTTGTGAAAGGGAGTAGATATTTTTCTATTCCCTTCTTCTTTTAAGAAGGGCGCACTTATACGTGGGCGGAGCCCAACGTTTATAAACATTCGCGTTGCTCATTGTGCGCTCTTACTCAGAGGGAGCCAAACTATGCGTTTGGATAGCACCAAGTTTCACTTGGATGGAGGTGTAAATATGGCAATATATCATTTTACAACAAGAATAATTAAATCAAGTATTGGAAAATGTGTTGTTGCGTCAGCTGCATATATTTCAGGACAAAAATTAAAGGATGCAAGACTTGGTTTATCTTTTAACTATACAAGAAAAGAAGAAGTTGTATTTGCAGAAGTACTCTTACCTAAAAATGCACCTGAAGATTTGGCTGATAGAGAAACTTTATGGAATGCAGTTGAAAAAAGGGAAAATAAACGAAACAGTCAGTATGCAAGAGAGTTTGAAATAGCAGTTCCCAATGAGTGGAATCGGGAGCAGACAATTTCAAGAATGCGGGAATTTATAAAGGAGAATTTTGTAAATAAAGGAATGGCAGCAGACTGGGCATATCATGAAAAAGAAGGAAATCATCATGTGCATTGTATGTGTACAATGAGAGCATTTAATAAAGATGGAAGTTGGTCAAATATGCGAAAGACAGAGTTCGCACGTGATGATAATGGAAACAAAATACCATTGCTTGATGAAAATGGAAAACAAAAGGTAAGAATCAGAAAAGGAAAGGGCGAAGAAAAACTTTGGAAAAGAATTGATGTGATTCAAAATCAATGGAATTCAAAAGAACAGCTTAAGGAATGGAGAAAAAACTGGGCTGATTATTGCAATAAATTTCTTATAGAGGAACAAAAAATAGATCATAGAAGTTTTGAAGAGCAGGGATTAGATATTGAACCTACAATTCATGAAGGCTATGCAGCAAGACAAATGGAACAAAAGGGAAAAGTATCAGACAGATGTGAGTATAACAGAAAAGTTAAGGAATCAAATAAATTGGTAATGCAGATTAAGAAGAGCATTGCTGAAATAACAAAAATATTAAAGGAAAGGGTTGAACAGATATATGAAAGAGTTGGAAGAGTTAAAGGAAGTATTGGCAGTGATAGAAAAGGTAGGGGATACATTGAGCCTAATGGAAGAACTGAATCAGGAAAACAGTCTGTTGAGTCAACAGGTAGATTCATTAATGATACAGAACAGAAAATTAATAGAACAGAACAAAACATTAAAACAACAGAATCAGCAATTGCTGAAATCAAAAGAAGAATGAGGAAGGAGAGTAGTAAGATAGATGACAGAATCAGAAAAATTAAAAATGAACGAGCTGGCAGACTTAGCAGAAGAACTGACAGCGGAGTTACAGCAGATGGAAACAACAATATTAACGCAGAAAGCAAAGATACAGAAACAATCATCAGACAACTTAAAACTGCAACGGACATTGCAGAAAGCATCATTGCAGATTCAGAATCAAGCAGAGAAAATAAAATTGTTGAACGAGAAAATAGAGAGCTTGAGCGAGAGCGACTTGCAGTTGAGGAAAGCAGAAGAAATGATGAAAGAAGCAATGAAAATAAAAGAACAGACAGACAGGCAAAGAGAAGATAACAACGCAATAATAAACGAAATCAAGGTGCAAAAGAAATTACTTGAAAATAAAGAAATAAAATTGTCAGAAAAAGAGAAAAAACTTGAATTAAGAAAGCAGGACTTACAAAAAGAAGTAAGTCAACAAGTCCTGATGGGAAAATTGAAAACAGAAAACCAAATGGAGAAAAAGTATAAGGGATTGATTTTTATATTACTTACATATGGAATTGTATTTTCGTTATGCGTTGCATATAGAAATAGTGTTTTGAAAAAAGACATTTTTCAAATTGGTAATTGGATTAAAAATATATTTATTAGAGTAATTAGATTAATTAAAAAAGCATATAACATTGTCGGATTTGAAATAAATTGTAATATAGGTAACAAAAACATGGCAGACGGTGTGAAAATATTGGCATATGTTGGAATAACAATAATGCTTTTGTTGATCGTTATGTTAATAATGGTTTTAGTTATAAAAATCGTAAAGCTGATTAGAAATAAAGTATTAGATAGAAACGCAGCTATAGTTGTATTAACAGAATTACTGGCAATAATTATTTTTGGAGATGTAATAAATAATTTATGGAAAATCAATTTAGTTATGGGTGCAATGGTTGTGTTGGTGATTTATGCCATTATAAAAGTGATGGTGAATGTTGAAGATATAGTTAGAAGAAATTATGTGCTGATATTAATAAGTGGGGGGATTGGAGTTGCGTTAGTTGTTTTTATGTTAGCAAAAGAATACATTAAATAAATTATTTGCATAATTAGACAAATTTGAGTTTTATTGTATTCTCTGTTACAATACAGAATTGTAATCTAAAAATACTGGTTGGGGGTGAAATCAATGATAGTGAATATTGCAGTGTGTGATGATAAACAGGCATCTTTAGATATTATTCAGAAAGAATTGGTTAAAGCTGCAAATAATTTAAACATTACAATAGAAACTTATCTTTATATGGATGGGAATGAAGTGGTAGATTTGATTTGTAACAGCAAAGAAGACTTTGACATTTTATTTTTAGACATAGACATGCCAAATATTTCCGGTCTTGAAGTCGCAAAAAAAATACGAAATGCAGGGTCTGATATTATACTTATTTTTATTTCCGCACATGAACAGTATGTGTTTGAATCTATTGATTATAATCCATTCAAATATATTAGGAAAAATAAAATAGAAGAAGAAATTGAATATTCACTGAAAAGAGCATATAAACGAATTTCCAGTGAAAATGCTAAAAGCATTGTAGTTAAAACAGAGGATGGAGAAGTCCGCTTAAAACATACAAGTATTATGTATTTTGAAGTATATGCAAGAAGGATGAGTGTATTTACAAACGGTAATCAAAAAAGAAATCTTGTAGGAAGAAAAACCATAAAGAAACTTTATAGTGAATTGAATGATGAAGATTTTATCCAAATACATAGTGGTTGTATTGTTAATGTGAAATATATAGATGAATATTCAGGTCACGATATAACATTGGATAATGGAACAAAATTGATTGTCAGCAGACCAAGAATAAAAGAAGTAAAAGAAGCCATATCAAGTTATTGGAGCAGAAGAGTATGATAGTATTATATTGGAGCGTAGAATATTTTGCAACATTAGTGGAAACTATATTGTGTTGTATTTTAGTAAAAATTTTTATAAAAAATGAATCATTTAATGATAAAAATAGTAAAATGAGAATATTTGTATATTCCTGTTTAGCGTCCATTATGGTTATGACAGTAAACAAAATGGAGCTGTTTTCATTTATTAATGGAATATTGGGAATTATTATGTTGTTTTCGCTACAGTGTATTATATACAGGCAGAGATATAACTTACTGATATTATCGACTTTAATTTATGCGGTAATAGATTCGGCAATTGATTTTGTTATTGCACAAATGGGTGGAATCCTTATGTCGGTAAAGACAAGTTATCTGCTTAACGAGCAAAGTTTAGAACGTTGTGGATGCGTTTTCATTAGTAAGTTGATATTATGCATTTTAATTTACTTAATTTATAAATATAATTATGAAAAAGTAGACATTCCTAAAAAGTATATAGTTGTAATATGTTTTATTGCAATTATATTAGTTGCTTTAGATTACTATACTATTGAAAAAAGTATAGTATCCGACAGTCAGGATATAAGGTTATTTTCGGTTATCTTTTTTTTCTTTTCAATTGTAATGATAATCGTGATGTTTGATTTGGTATTAAAGTTAGCGGAAAATTATCAACAAAAACAGGAGCTAGCTTTGTTGGAATTACAAAATGAAATGAATGTAAAAGCTGAGAAAAATACGGAACAGACCTTTAATTTATGGAGAAGTAGCATACACGATTATAAACATAAAGTATTGGTAATTAAACACTGGTTAGATGAAGGAAAAATAGAAGAATTAAAAGATTTTATTGAAAATGAAAGTGAGACTCTGGCGCAGAAGATTTATTACATAAAAACAGGTAATGAAGTGGTAGATGCCATTATAAACACAAAACAAAATTTGGCAGAAAAAAAGGGGATAAACTTTTCAGTTAATGTTAAAATTCCACCGGAATGCATAGTTTCAGATATAGATTTTGTGTGTATTTTTGGGAATTTAATTGATAATGCCATAGAGGCATGTGAAACACAAAGTGAGAAACGTATTGAAATTATTGTTAAGGAAATAAAAAAATTACTAATCATAAAAGTAATTAATTCATATAAGGGCAAATTACCTGATAAACTTTCGACTACAAAAAAAGAAAAGAGGTTTCATGGAATTGGATTGAAAAATGTAAAAAGTATTTTAGAAAAGTATGATGGAACATATCAAATGATAAAAGAAGATGACGAAGTAATTACAAAAATTATGATATTAAACAAAAAAAGATAACTCTGGAGTTCATTCCAGAGTTAATTTTTTTTTGCAAAATAATCCAAAAAAATAGCAAAAAAATCCATTTTTCGTTTTGTGGGATATTTTTTGATACTATTTGTAATAGCAATACAGAAATCAAAAGTATTGCTATGGGGTAAACTCAAGGACAAAATTAAAATGATGAAAGGAGATGAAAACAAATGAAAGAAAACAAGAAATTAGTCGGTAAGATTTTAAAGTCTGTTGCAAAAGTGTCAAGTGAATCAGCATCCATTTTCTGCTTTTATGAGCCTAAAATGCCTATGCAACTTTTGAAAGAAAAGCAGACAAAAAAGAGTTGCCATAAGGTAAATAAGAGTGTTTAAACATTTAGCGGAAGATGTTACATTCTTATTAATAAAAAATAAAATGTTAGATATTCAGTCATATGAGATTTATCTGTATGCAGTAGAGGTTATCATATTGAATGGAAGCATCTTATTAACATGTTTATTGATAAGCATATTGTCAGGAGAATTATTTCACATGCTGGCTTTCATTTTATTCTTTATACCGCTGAGAATGCTTGCAGGAGGATATCATTGTAAAAGAAGCGAGGTTTGCTTTTTATGTTCGATAGGAGTATATGGTCTGTCAATAGTGTTGGTTCATTGTGCAGAAAACTTATATGTAAATATTGTTATGCAAATACTCGGGATACTGTCAATTATAGTGATAATAGTATTTTCACCATTGATTAATTCAAACCATCCATTGGAGAAGTACCAGATTAAGCGAAATAAAAAGATAATATATGGAATGATTGCTGTTGATTTTGTCCTGTATGCAGTTTTCTATAAGCTTAATTTAACAATGGCATCAAGCGAGATAGTCTTTATTATTTTAGTTGCATTGACACTATTATTGGGAACGTTGAAAAACATAAGAAATATTTATAGGGAAAACAGATTAATTGAAGAAAGGAATTTAAAATGAGAAAGAAAATAGGAAAAGTAACAGCGTTAACATTGGCGTTATGTATGTCATTAGGTTGTACAGGAGTTTTTGCGGCAAACCAGTCTTTTAAATTCGATTTTAAAGCTAAAGAACTAAAAAAGCAGACAGCTAATTATGCAAAAGAAGATAATGAACAAAATGCATATGTTACATTGAAGGATACGAACTACAGTAATTTTTTATCAGGTGATGTATTTGGATGCCGTGTAAGAAAGGCATCTAATAATGCGGCAGTAACAAATTATACACTAATTAAGAAAATTAAGAAGTATAAATTGCCATATACGGCAAAAGGATATAAAAATACAAAGTATCATTTAGTGGGACAAATTGATAGTAGCGGAGATTATTCTAGTTTAAAAGTGCAAGGTGTGTGGCTTCCATAAGCTTTGAAATATTTTTATTACATATAAATTTTAGGTGGGTGCATGGGATATATATCCCATGCATTTGAAAATATTAAAGGAGAAAGGTTATGCATTTAAAAATAAATAGAGTAGGCATCTTTTTGATAATTGCATTAGCAAGTATGTTTGTGTGTGGGTGTAACAATAATAGTAAGACTTCAAATAATTATAATAAGGCTCAAAAGGAGTGGAAAAGAGAGAAGTTAGATGACAAATTGGTGGCAGATTTTAAAGCAGATAATATTCCCAGAAAAAATTATAATTCTTATGAGGTTGAATATACGTCAGTACCAGTGAAAAAAATAAAAGATATATTTTTCGATAAAGACAAAAGCAAAACTAGTATAACGAAAGAAGAGCGAGAAGATGACTCGGATATGGAAGAGTTAACATCAGAAAATGGGTTATATATATATTCCACAATAGAAGGAACAAATGGAAGAACAAAGGAAAGTGATTATTATAGAGCATTTCTTGGCTATGATTCAGATGCATGGGATGTGAATAATATGCCGACAAACCTAGGTACCGAAGATGAACTAAGTTTTCTTTCAAAAAAGAAATTGGATGAAAAAATAGAAAAAAGAATAAAAGAAATCTTACCAGGTTTTTCTGTAGGAAATTTTAATGTTAGATCCCTTACAAGTGATTATTTAAATAGTATACAAAATAAATATTTTGAGGAAGCGGAAAAAAGTAGTGATGAGATGATACGTGAGGAGTATAAAGAACAACAACAATGGAAAAAAAATTGGCGAAAAAAAGACGATGCATATTATGTTGTAGCAGAATTGTCATTGGATGGGATAAATATAAATAGTGGTGAGACTATGGAGTTGTCTAATGGAAAAAACATTAATCCTGTTTATATAACAATAATATATAATAAGAATGGTTTTGTGTATGTTGATTTCAGTAGTGTTATTAAAGTAAAGAATAGAAAGGAAGATGAAATAGTAACAGTGGCACAAGCATTAAAATCATTAAAAGATGATTTGACGTCAATTATACTTACAGATGAAAAGACCATTAAAGATGCACAATTTAGATATGTAATGATTAGTACATCAGACAATAAGAAAATAGAAATACGACCGGTGTGGATATTTGATGTTATGGTTAAGCTTGAACAAAAAAATAAAGATGACGATAATGGTGAAGAGATTTACATGGTGGATGCCGTAACAGGAGAGGTGTTACGATAATGTTGAAAAGAGAAATTAAAAACTATGGAGAAATTGTATTCAATGTAAGATTCTGTTTGTGTGTTGCCTGTATTTTTTTATTGTTTCAACTAGATACAGGAATACCTATGATGTTTTCTTCTTATCATTGGAGTGTAACTGCAAAAGAATGGGATATTATAAGCACTCTTCTGGATGCAATATATTTTGGAATGTATATTCAAATGATAAATATAGTATCTACAGCAGGATTTGGATTACGCTTCTGCGAGGAATGGAAAGCGGGAATTGTTCCGTGGATGGTTAGAAAATGCGGGCTAAAAAAATATGCAAGACTGTACGTTTCTCTTGCAACACTTTCAGGAGGAAGTATTGCAATAGTTGGATTTATATTGTATGTGATATCCATAAAGATGCATAATGTATCATTGCTTAATCCAGAGTTACTAGAAAATCTTAAAACGACAGCAAATTATGGATATACACTGAATACTCATAGTGGAATAAAATATATTATAATAATGGCAACTCTTTATTTTATAGTGGGAGCATTGGCATCCGTAATTGCTATATGTATGTCCACGTTGATAACAAATAAGTATTTTGTTATGGTATCGCCATACCTTATATATAGAATTTACGTAGAAATTTCTAAAATTATAAATATACCATATAATCAGCGAATTGATTACTATTTGTTTGGACGACAAGAGATTGGAAAGTCATTTTGGCAAACTGAAACAATAATATTATTAATTCTTATATTAATTATCATTGCAGGGCAGTTTATGTTTAGAAAAGGATTAAGGAGAAAATTGGTATATGAAAAATATTAGAAAGATATATGCAGTATGGAAATTTCAAATGATTTCAAAGATTATTAATATAAAAACTTTAATTATCTTTTTAATAATGTTTTTGTATATTAGAGCCTATGAAGAACCTATTATGGATTTCTTAAAAGCAGTGGGAATTGGTATTGAGCCATATTTGTATCCCATATTGATGAATGACATAGTGTTTCCAATTATAATTTTATTGGGATACCTTATTCTAGTATGCGATGCTCCATTTATAGGTAATGGATATCTTTTTCTGGTAGCAAGATGCGGGAAAAAATCATGGATAATAGGTGAATCATTGTTTATGTTATCTTATTCTGCATTATATACGTTATCAATGTATGTTTTTACCATTATAAATTTCGGAACTAAAATTGAATTTGGCACAAGTTGGGGAAAGGCAATACTTACCTTAACAAGAACTGATGCAGCACAACAGTTTGGTATACATGATTTCAACCAGACGGTAGTAGAGAATTATATGCCTATTGAAGCAACTGCAAAAACTATTTTTTTATGTACATTACTTTTGTGGTTTATTGGAATGTTGGTATTTGCTTTGAATTATCTGTTAAAAAATCAGGTGGGAGTATTGTTAGCAGCAATGATTATATTTGGAGATTTGGCAATATACAATTTCTTTAGTGACAGTTTATATAGATTTTCACCAGTGTCGTTGATGAAATTGTCAGTGATAACAGGAGTGAACCAATGGAATCCTACATTCTTATATGCAACTAGCGTATTAATAGGTGGAAGTTTAATACTTATGGCAATTGTAATGGTTAGTGCAAAATTTACAAAGGGTATAAGCATAGATAACAGGAGGCAACGATAATGAATGAAATGGTAAAAGTGAAAAATGTGACATTAAATATAAAAGATGCATTAATTCTTGACAAAGTTAATTTAAGTGTAGAAAAAGGAAGCATATGTGGTTTGGTAGGAAGAAATGGTTCGGGAAAGACAATGCTGATGAAGTGTATTTGTGGATTTATTCCGGTAACAGAGGGGGAGATTCTAGTGAATAATCAGAAAGTGGGAGTAAAGGATAAGTTTGCAGAAAATCTCGGATTTATTATCGAGACACCGGGATTTATGCCAAATTATACGGCATACAAAAATCTTGAGTTTCTTTCTTCCATTAACTCAAAAGTGAATAAACAAAGAATCAGGGAAGTAATTGAGTTGGTTGGTCTGGATCCTGATAGTAAAAAGAAGGTTGGAAAGTTTTCTCTTGGTATGAACCAGAGGCTTGGATTAGCACAGGCAATTATTGATAATCCGGATTTGTTAATTCTTGATGAACCGTTCAATGGACTTGATAATGATGGAGTAAAACAAATCAGAAAACTGTTACTGACATTAAAAGAACAGGGAAAAACAATTATTATGGCGAGTCATACAAAGGAGGATATAAATATTCTATGTGACAGAGTATGCTTTATGGATAATGGACGTCTGATATTAGGAACTAATAAGGAAAATGAATAAAAACCTAAAATCCTTCCCACAAACACTTGAACTTTTTACATTTTATTATAAAATACCATAAAGTTTCATATTGCCCGCAATGCCAGATAAACAAAGGGATTGCGGGTATTTTTATAACACAAAATAATGCTTAATAAACTGATATAAAATGCCCTAGGGCTTTCAGGGTGTGCAGGGTTCGAGGTCTCAATTGTCATTTCGGTCGATGCTTCTGCCAAGGGCAGAGTTGTCCACAGGACAACCGCATCCCTGGAGGCGCACTTGCGGGTACCGTTTCGGACATTAAATTGCCTGGGGTGGTACTTTTCTTTGTGCGTAAGCAATGAGTCACATAAAAAAACATCATATATAACGGTCTGTATGCTTGCATACAAGACGTTATATATGATGTTTTTTTGATGCGGCGAATGCCGCATCAGCGAGATGAAGCGAAGCGAAATCGAGCTGAATGTGACTCATAAAAGTAAAGTGAGCATTGGATACCATAAAGTTATATATTGCTATCTTAAATTTAGCATGATACAATTGCAGTCGTGCACATAATAAGTAAGTTATATGTAAAATCATTAAATATAATAATACTTAAAAAATAACCCTAACCATAAAAGAGCGATATTATAATATATAAGAAAGAGTTTTAAACAATGAAGAAAAAGATAGTGATTGCTTTAGTTACAATAATACTTTTAATTTTGGCATCAAATATAGTCATACATACTCATTTAAATAAAAGTTTATTTCAGTTTTTCTTTTCAAATAATGCAAATCAGGAAAGTATTGTTAAAAAAATATTAACACAGGGAAATCAGAAAATAGAAATTGATAATTATATTATTTCTCTAGAAGAAAGCTTATGCGAAAAGAATACACAATTGGGGTATTTAGTATTCTCAATTTGCGATAAAAATGGTAACAAAGTTGAATCTAATATAAATGACTATAATAAGACCATAAAATCATTTGGAAAAGACGGACGATTTATATTTGAATATGAAGCATCGGGGACGTTTAATAAGTATGCAGAATATGCAAATAATAAATTATTTGTTTATGCATCATTTGACATTAGCACAAATGATTTAGAAAATATAGATTTAAATAATTGTATTAAAATAATTGATACTAAAGAAAAGGTTAATAACGAATATAGACAATATACTTTCGATTTAAAATTTAGTGATAATTGTAGAAAATATAAATATAATGATAATATTTTATATGTTTCACCTTTAGGATTAAGACTTCTAACAAACAATGAAATGACTGATTTGAATGTTGTTATAAAGGGCGAAAATGATAACATTATCAAAAGTCTTAGCAATAATGATAATATGTTTAGTAAATCCGGTTGTAAATTTAACGGTACAACCAAAGTTCAATACACTAATCAATTTGATGATTTAATCGATTTAGGTATGATAAGAAATGTTTACATTAATGAAGAAGAGCTTGTAGAAATTAAATAAGTTTACTACAAAACTATGAGGCAAATGGTGTACAAAAATTGAAAATTGTACACCTATTTTACTTACGAGATACGTTTCTGGTATTATAGAATAAAATAAAACTCAAGTATTGTATTATTGAATTAATTATTTATAATATGCATTATTGCACTAATACATAAACAAGCAAGTGCAAATTGTTGGGATAGTTTTGCTCAAATGGAGGAAAGAGAAAATGAAGAAAATATTTCAAATATCTTATCTAAGTATTTTAATTTGTCTTATGATGTTTATCTTATCTTCTTGCGGTTTTGATAAAAATAACGCAACCATATCAGATATTTCCTATGATAATAATAAAGATGAATACGAAGTATATGTTAAAGAAAACGGTAAGTATGTGCCATTTCTTGTATTGCAGAGCGATTATCAAGATGGTAAAACTTTGTTGCTACGAAAGGAATGTTTGCCGGAAGTACGTAGATTTAATGATTACAGTTCGTATTATGAGGACAGTGAAATTGATCAGTTCTTAAGTAATGAATACATCACTTATTTAGATGAAATAAGTGATAAGGTAGAATCAGTTGACATTACAATAGCTGCTAAGGAAGCGTTGAATATTGAAGGAAATGAAACGAAGTTGATAAATAGAAAGGTTTTTTTACCTTCATTAAAAGAGTCTTGTCAAGATTGTAAATATAATGTTAATGAGGGTGAAAAAATAGACTATTTTGAAGAATATAAAAATAGAATGTGTATGATGAATGGTGAGTCAGTTACGTGGATGTTGAGAACACCAGTTACATCTTTTGGTTCATTGATTTACGTTTATACATTTAATGATGAACTTAGTATGCAAAATGCATTTGATAATGCAGGAGTAAGACCAGCATTTTGTATAGATTCATCCACAAAAATAGTGTATGAAAAATATAGTGGAGGAGAGAGATTTGTTGTTAAGTAAAAAGAAAAATAAAAAGAAGACTGATTTAATAGGGGAAATAGCAGGGAACAAAAGTATAAAGGTGGGAGCATATATGAAAAGGGTAGGTTTATTAATAGGTTCTATTGTCATACTTATTGTGTTGGGAATGATATTTTATTCAAAAATGACCGATACAAAAGTATTACATATTTCTCGTGAAGATGTAACTCGTATTTATATTGTTGATGGAAATACAGGAAATATTACAGACGTTGAAGAGAATTATTTTGATGAAATGTATGAAGCACTAGATAGTTTGAAATTAAATAATAAAATGAAAGTTGACAGCATAGGCTGGAATAAAAAATAGTTATATGTGGTGATAATAATGCAGAGGAGTTAGTCATTAATACACCTACAAAAATAATCTTGTCTGGATATTTTTATGATATAGATTCAGAGCAAGGAGAAAAAATAATGAACATTATTAATAAATTTTCAAAATAAAATATTTTAAATGGTGAGTAGAGGAAAATATTACATCTTCAAAATATAAATAAAGTATAAGGCATTGCCTGTAATTCCTAGTAAACATGAACAAATCTTATTGTGTACTCTTTCTCAGAGGTAGATCCTATGTGGATAGCAGTCCCTTTGGACGGAAGTCTTGCAGACGGCAGGTGTACAAAATTGAAAATTGTACACCTGTTTTACTTACGAGATACGTTTTCGATAACATAGAATAAAATAAAAATCAAGTATTGTATTATTGAATTGATTGTTTATAATATGCATTATTGCACTAATACATAAATGAGCAAGTGCAAATTGTTGGAATAGTTTTGCTCAAATGGAGGAAAGAGAAAATGAAGAAAATATTTCAAGTATCTTATCTAAGTATTTTAATTTGTCTTATGATGTTTATCTTATCTTCTTGTGGTTTTGATAAAAATAACGCAACCATATCAGATATTTCCTATGATAATAATAAAGATGAATACGAAGTATATGTTAAAGAAAACGGTAAGTATGTGCCATTTCTTGTGTTGCAGAGTGATTATCAAGATGGTAAAACTTTGTTGCTACGAAAGGAATGTTTGCTGGAAGTACGTAGATTTAATGATTACAGTTCGTATTATGAGGACAGTGAAATTGATCAGTTCTTAAGTAATGAATACATAACTTATTTAGATGAAATAAGTGATAAGGTAGAATCAATTGACATTACAATAGCTGCTAAGGAAGCGTTAGGTAAATCTGAAAATATTTGTAATCAAATTAACAGAAAAGTATTTTTACTTTCACTTGAAGAACTATGTTTAAGTGGAGAGTATGATGTCATAGAGGGTGAAGAAATAAAGTATTTTGAGAACTATCATAATAGATTATGTTTGTTAGATGGAAAACCAATCACGTGGATGCTAAGAACACCGGATAATTATGCAGTATCTTTAAATTACGTTTATACGGGAGAAAATAGGTTAACAGCACAAAATGCATTTGACAGTGCAGGAGTAAGGCCGGCATTCTGTATAGATTCATCAACAAAAATATTGTATGAAAAATATAGTGGAGGAGAAAGATTTGTTGTTAAGTAAAAAGAAAAAATTAAAAAGAATTATCGCATTAATACTTTCATGTATTTTAACAATTTCAGGAATTAATTATCAAGAAAAAATTGAAGCTGAAACTTCTAAAAGGTATTCAGTTTTAATTCTCGACGGTTCAGGTAGTATGTATGGTACGCCTATGGAAAAACAAAAAGTTGCTGCACTTAAGTTTTGTGATTCTGCATTGAAAGCAGGGGGCGAAAATTATGTGGCAATAGTAGAAATTAACACAGAGTCAAGTGTAATACAAGAATTCACTAATGATTATGCACTTCTTGAAAACAAGATAGAAGCACTAGAGGCATATGGTGGAACTAATATTACAGATGCATTGGGAGAATCTAATGATTTACTAAATGATGCAGATGATAAAGCAAAGAAAAACATAATTCTTTGTACTGATGGATTGCCGGAATCTGGTTCATATTCATATTCTGGTCAATATATTTATGGGGACTATGAAAATTATGAATATGCAAATAAATGTTATGAAACAGCAAAAAGTATAACTAAGTCTAAGATATATACTTTAGGTTTTTTTCATCATGCAACTGGTAAAGACTTGTTATTTGCAAGAAGATTTATGAAGGATATTCAAAATGCCGGATATTATGATGTTATATATCCAGAAGAATTGGAATTTGCATTCGATGACATTTCTGATGATATTTTAGATGGTTCTAAAGAATTTACATATGATAATGGTTACACAGAAAGATGTTATTATAAAGACAGTTATTTTAATGAGAGTTCTTACAATTATAATGCAAGTTTGGCAACGATGTCTTTGTGTTTTGCTGTATCTGCTTTTGGAGCCGGACAAGTTAATGATTATGAGAATAAAAGTAAAAATGCCAGGTATATGCTTAATTCAATAATAGGAGTCTCAGACAATACCATTGAAACTAATGATTGGTTTAAAACAAAACCAACGACTGATTCAATAGGGGTAATAGCAGGAAACAAAAGTATAAAAGTAGGAGAGGAAAATTATACATTAATTGCTGTAGCAATAAGAGGTGGTGGATACGAAAAAGAATGGGCCAGTAATTTTACAATAGGAAGTAGTGGTCAACATGTAGGATTTAATACAGCAAAAAATAATGTAATTGCTTTTTTAAAAAAATATATAAGCAATCAAAATATAACAGGCAAAGTTAAATTATGGATAACGGGATATTCCAGAGCTGGAGCAACAGCCAATTTGGTTGGTGGGGAACTGGATAATTCAAGTACAATAAGTAGTAGTGTCACATACAATAAAGAAGACATATATACATATTGTTTTGAACCTCCATCTGGAGCATTGGCTAGTGATGTTGATGGAAAAAGTGTTTATAACAATATTTTTAATATTGTAAACAAAAATGACCCAGTTCCTTATGTTGCTCCAAAAAAACTGGGTTTTTCTAGATATGGAATTGATTATTATTTACCAAATGAAGGAACGACGGCATCGTATTCTTCACAGAAAGATAAAATGAGCAGTATTTACAATACATTAGATAATACAAAATCATATACAATAGATGATTTCCAAATGAAAAAAATCAAACTTAAAACTGGAATATTTAGTGGAGAGGATTTTACGATAATACAGAATGATTCAGAAAATAATATGAGTCAAGGTCAGTTTTTAGAAAATTATATAAAGAAGATTAGTACGGAATTTATAATTTCAAGAGAAAACTATGTGAGCAAATATCAAAATGGAATCAGAGAAATATGCAAGGTAATGTTTGGATGTGAAGATGGCGAAACAGAAAAATTTACTGAAAGTGTTACTAACCAAATAAAAAATAATTGGTCTGATTTTCTACTCGAGTACATAAATCCGTTTAGTACTGAAAAAGATGCTTTAAAGATAGTTTCCGGTTGGTTAAACCAAGCCGTTAAAGATTCTGGAATAAAAGGAATTAATAGCAATGAAATAGAAAATGCGGGAATATATCTAGGTGATTTACTTTTGGCAGTTGCATCAAGTCATCCGAACTATTTGACTACGGCAATTTGTAACATAGATAGAATAGGTTCTGCGCATTATCCTGAATTATGCTATTCTTGGTTAGCTTCTATGGATGAAAATTATAGCGACAGTATTGAAAACACAGAGATAACACTTAATAGTGGAGTATATAGAATAATTAGGATTAATTGTAAAGTGGATATTACTGTTAAGGATAGCGATGGAAATATAGTTGCTAGTATCGTTAACGAGTCTCCAAAGAAGATAAATGGCAGTAGTATTGTTTCAGGAAAAGATGAGAACGGTGAGAAATATGTGATTTTACCACCTGACGAGAACTATAATATTTCTATTAAAGCAAGAGAAGATGGAACTGTAAATATAGGAATAAATGAATACAGTTCAAGGGAAGGAGATTATAGTAGGGATATAAATTATTTTGACATCAGTCTTAAAAGCGGAAAAGCAATTGATGTAGATGTCCCATCAATTAGTTCTGATGAATTAACAAGTGGAATTACAGATGGATCAAGTGTAAATTATGAAGTTAAAACTCTAGGCAAGATTCTTAAAGCGTCAAAAGACTTGCGTGGAAAAGATGCAATGAATGCATATTATACAGTAAAACTTACAAATAATAACTCAAAAGCAGGAGTAGTATTAGGTGGTGGAGTTTATCAATATGGAAATTTTGCTCAGATAAGTGCTACAGCAAAATACGGTTACAAATTTATAGGTTGGTATTGTGGAAACAAAAAGCTTTCTGATAAAAAAGAATATAGATTTTGCGTCAAAGGTAATAAAACGGTTAGCGCTAAATTTAAAAAAATTAAAGTTGGTACATCAAAAATTACAAAAGTTATTGCTAAAAATAAAGGGTTAAAAGTATTATGGAAAAAAGTTTCAAAAGTTAGTGGGTACCAAATAAAATATTCTTTGAAGAAAAGTTTTAAAAAGTCAAAGACGTTGACGCTTACTTATAAAAAGCATTCTAAATTTATTAAAAAATTAAAAAAGAATAAAATTTATTATGTTAAAATTAGAACCTTCAAAAAGGTTGATGGTTATGTTTTGTATTCGAATTGGTCAAAGAGCAAAAAAAGGAAGACAAAATAATTTCTAAGTAGTATTTATGATACAAAATTTATTAATGGAGTACTTACATGAAAAAATTATTATCAAAAATTTTAATTATTGTAATGACAATATGTATGATTAATGGAATAAAAATTAACAACATTTTTGCAGAAGACACTAATGGAAAATGTGGAGATAGTATTAAGTGGACATATGATAGCGATACTGAGACATTAGTTGTATCTGGAGAAGGGGAAGTAAAAGATTATTTTGATTCATCATATTATTCTATAAGGAACGATATTAAATATATTAAGATAGAAAATGGAATAACAAATATCGTAGATGGTGTATTTTCAGCATGCTTACAATTGACGAGTGTAAGCTTTCCAAATAGCTTAAAAAGTATAGGAAATAATACATTTTCTGGTTGCAGTAATTTAACAAACGTTATTTTTTCGGATAGCATAACAACTATAGGAAATTATACTTTTTCTGGGTGTAGTAATTTAATAAACATTATATTACCAGATAGTATAACAAATATGGGATATGGAGTATTTTGTGGATGTAGTAATTTGAAAAATATAAAGTTATCAAATAATTTAACAAACATATATAGTGCATCATTTTCCGGATGTATTAATCTAACTAATATTTCGATTCCTGAAAGTGTAAAGGATATAGCATATGGTGCTTTTTCAGGATGTTATGTAAAAAAAGACAATATAATTAACCAGAGTTCTTGTGAAATACGGGGATTGACAGTAATCGACGATGAAATTGGCGGTGTTTGTATAAAAGATAATAAAGTAGTATATGCAAGAAGATGGGTGGAAAAAGTTGATATTCCTAATTCAATTATAAATATAGAAAGCTATGCTTTTAGTGGATGTGACAATTTAATGTATATTGAGATACCTGAAAGTGTAACAGATATTGGAAGTGGAGCATTTTCAGGTTGTTATATTGCCAAAGTTAATATAATAAATAACAGTAACTGTGATTTAGATGGCTTAACATTATTAGATGATGAAGTTCAAGGAGTATGCATAAAAGACAGCAGTGTAATTCATGTAAGAAAAGGGGTAACCGATGTTGAAATCCCCAATACAGTCACAAATATAGAAAATGATGCATTTAAAAATTGCAACAATCTTAGAAAAATAGTATTGCCAGAAAGTTTAACAACCATAGGTGAAGGAGCATTTTACAATTGTAGTAGTTTAGAGAGCATTACTATCCCTAAAAGTGTAACAAGTATAGGCAAAAAATCTTTTTATAGATGCGAGAACATAAAAAGTGTAATTATATTAGGTCAAATCAATAAAATATATGAAGAAACTTTTGAATATTGCAGAAGTCTTACTAATATAGAATTGCCAGAAAGTTTAACTAGTATTGGCAATGAAGCTTTTTATAACTGTGGTAGTTTAGTAAGCATTATTATTCCGGAAGGTGTTGTAAGCATTGGTAAATATGCATTTTATAATTGTAGAAATTTAATAAGCATTACAATTCCTCAGAGTGTAACAAGTATAAATAAATTATCTTTTTATGGATGCGATAGTTTAAAAACAGCAGGTCCAATAGGAAGTGGATGCGATTATGAGTACGGATGGGATACAAGCATTCCTAGTTATGCATTTGCAAATTGTGTTAATTTAAAAAAAGTAACTATTCCTAAGGAAATTGTTAAAATAGGAGACAATATATATTATGGGTGCAAAAGTTTAAAAACAGCAGGTCCAATAGGAAGTGGATGCGATATTGAATTTGGATGGGATGAATACATTCCTAGTTTTGCTTTTAAAAATTTCACAAATTTAGTTAAAGTAATTATTCCAGAGGAAATTTCAAATATTGAGCAATATGCGTTGGATGGATGCAGTAGTCTAAAAACAGCAGGCCCAATAGGAAGCGGATGTAATATTGAATATGGATGGAAAAAAAGTATTCCAAATCGAGCTTTTTATGGATGTGATTACTTGACAGAAGTTATATTTTCTGACAGTTTAACGAACATAGGCAGTTATGCTTTTTATCGTTGTAGAGGTTTAACGGATATAACGATACCAAATAATATTACAAAACTATGTAGTTATGCTTTTGATGATTGTACAGGTTTGGTTGATGTAAAATTGTCTGACAATATAATTAATATAGAAAAAGGCACATTTCAAGGATGCAGAAATTTAGCTAACATTAATATTCCAAATAATGTAACAAGTATTGGAGATTATGCGTTTCGAGGGTGTCTAAAAATAAATGAAATAGTTATACCAAATAAGGTCACTAGAATAGGAAGTGGAGCTTTTAATGACTGTGTGAAATTAGAAAAAATTACTTTAGATGATAATGTTTTGGAAATAGGAAGTTATGCATTTGCTGAGTGTGAAAGTTTACAAAGTATATACCTTTCCAAAAATATTATAAAAATAAACGAGGGGATATTTAGTGGATGTAAAAGTTTAAATAGAATTACTATTCCAGAAAATGCAACTAGTATAGGTCGTGATGCATTTAGTGGATGTATAAATTTAGCGAATATAATAATACCTAATAGTGTAACAAAAATGGGTATAGAATCATTTATAGGATGCTTTGTTACAAAAGATAACTTTGAATATAATGGAACATGTGATTTATCCCAAACGGGTTTGGTTATAGTAAATAAAGAAGAACAAGGACTTTGTATAGAAAATAACAGAGTAGTATTTGCGAGGAAATGGATTGAAACTGCAGAAATACCAGAAAATATAACAAGTATAGGTTGGGGTGCATTTAGAGATTGCAATCTAAAAGATTTTTATATTCATGGTGATTCAATTGATATTTCAGATATAATATTACCAGAAAAAGTTACAATTCATTGTGATAGTGATTCTAAGACATATTGGTATGCAAAAAATAATGGATACAATGTTATAACATTTGATAAAATTGAAGAGTCTACAACAATTCAAGAAGAAACAAAGCAAAATGCTCCAAAATCACCCGTGTTAAAGAAGCAAACAATAAAGACTGCAAAAATTAAAAGATACAAAGCAAAAAAATTGAAAAATAAAAGAGTATCTTTTAAATTGCAGGCAACAACAACTGGTGATGGAAGATTATGTTACTATGTATGCAAATCCAAAAAATCAAAGTATATAACTGTTAATAAATTAGGAAAAGTAACATTGAAGAAGGGCATAAAAAAAGGAATATACAAAATAAAAATCGTTGCGTGTAAAACAAAAAAGTACTATGAAGCAACTAAAATTATAAAAATCAAAGTCAAGTAGATTTTTGTAAAGATTACTTTTTTGCAAATTTATGTCTCTCAATCCATAAATTCATTAAAACTTGTCACTCTGGGGCTTAGAAGATTTTGACAAGAAGTGTTAATCCATATGTGTCAGATATCTCGGACCACATGACAAACAATTAAATATAGCAAAAATAAACACCAAGAAGTTAGTAAACATGAACAAATCTTATTGTGCACTCTTTATCAGAGGGAGCTCCTATGCGGATAACAAGTACTTTCAGACGGAGGATTTACAGACGGCAGGTGTACAAAATTGAAAATTGCACACCTGTTTTACTTACGAGATACGTTTTCGATAACATAGAATAAAATAAAAATCAAGTATTGTATTATTGAATTGATTGTTTATAATATGCATTATTGCACTAATACATAAATGAGCAAGTGCAAATTGTTGGAATAGTTTTGCTCAAATGGAGGAAAGAGAAAATGAAGAAAATATTTCAAGTATCTTATCTAAGTATTTTAATTTGTCTTATGATGTTTATCTTATCTTCTTGTGGTTTTGATAAAAATAACGCAACCATATCAGATATTTCCTATGATAATAATAAAGATGAATACGAAGTATATGTTAAAGAAAACGGTAAGTATGTGCCATTTCTTGTGTTGCAGAGTGATTATCAAGATGGTAAAACTTTGTTGCTACGAAAGGAATGTTTGCTGGAAGTACGTAGATTTAATGATTACAGTTCGTATTATGAGGACAGTGAAATTGATCAGTTCTTAAGTAATGAATACATAACTTATTTAGATGAAATAAGTGATAAGGTAGAATCAATTGACATTACAATAGCTGCTAAGGAAGCGTTAGGTAAATCTGAAAATATTTGTAATCAAATTAACAGAAAAGTATTTTTACTTTCACTTGAAGAACTATGTTTAAGTGGAGAGTATGATGTCATAGAGGGTGAAGAAATAAAGTATTTTGAGAACTATCATAATAGATTATGTTTGTTAGATGGAAAACCAATCACGTGGATGCTAAGAACTCCGGATAATTATACAATATCTTTAAATTACGTTTATACGGGAAAAAATAAGTTAACAACACAAAATGCATTTGATAGTGCAGGAGTGAGACCGGCATTCTGCATAGATTCATCAACAAAAATAGTGTATGAAAAATATAGTGGAGGAGAGAGATTTGTTGTTAAGTAAAAAGAAAAAGTTTCTGTCAATTATGGTGTGTATGATTTCGCTAATGCTTATACTGGGAATGTGTTTTTTTACATTTTCTTATCATGATAAAATATCAGAATTAATGATATCAGGAAATGAAGGGGGTACTATGGAGAAAGAGGTTGAAGTACATACCAGGAATGTACCATCAGTGTTGAAAACGGCAGCAACTACTATTAAAGAAATGGATCAATGTAAATGTTATCCATCAGAAATTATAATTTTATGCGACGGAAATAAAGTTTTGGATAATAGTTCGTTAGTGTCAATAAATGCATATTGTGAAAATAGTAAGGATTGGATATCAGTATCAGGGGAAAATGGAAAATCTGTTACTTTGTGTGGGTATTCTAAAAAATCAGATAAAAAGGTAGTTCTGAATTTTAATGATAAACATACCATAAATGATGGGGGTCAAGAGGTTTCTAAACTTACATTAATGGAATGGTCAGAGGTACTGAACGGTCTGGATTTCAAAGTGGTTTATCCTGAGGGCAAAAGCAGTGATGGTTATACAATTACTAAGGGAGATACATTTTGGGACGATGCAGAAAACAAAGAGGTATACGCTATGGCAGAAGATGCATTTGCATATGATATAAAGACAAAGAAAACTGTTGGAATTACTAAAAAAGAGGCGGAAAAATTAGAAATCAAGGAATGCATAAGTATCATAAACGATGAAAACAAAGCCGTGTCGGTAGTTGTAAAATAAAATATTAAACAGATTTATAGGTAAATCGTTATAAGTAAATCCAATCACCCCCTACTTGCACTAACACCTGGTATCTGCTAAAATTTGTATTAGCAAAAACAACTTACATATAAAATTTTAGAAATACTTAACGGAGGGAAGAAATGAAAGAAGTATATTCAACAAATAATGAAGTGGAATTACAGATGCTCGTAGGCTTGTTAGAGAGTTGCAACATTCAGACAAATGTTCGTGCAGGAGGAGCCGGGGATTACTTCAGGGTAAAAGGCTCAGATGTAATGATATACAAGAGCGTTCTGGTTCGTGATGAGGACTGGGAAAAAGCAGTAAAAATAGCAAAAGATAATGGATTTGAAAAAAAGAAACAAACGGTAAAAAGAGGAAAAGGAGAAGTCTGGTTAGGTCGGATTTTGCTGGTTATATTCGTTGCAATTTTTCTGGTAAATGTTTACATGGCCGTGGCAGATTATTTATAAAATTATAAAAAACGTATATGATTATTTGAGGCACAGGTCAGCTTGTGCCTTTTATTTTTGCATTAAAAAGAAGTTCTTCTAAATCATAATCCACCTTGTATAAAAACGTTACATTTGTTAGAATTGGTATAAGTAAAAGAATTTAATAATAAGGAGATTTATGGAAAAACAGAAGACATACGGGTTTTTAAATAATTTTATTTATGCCCTGAATATTGAGAGAAAAAGCAATTTAAGATTGCTGGCAATCACATTAATTAAGCCTATAGGAGACATAGTGGGAACTTTGTTAAATTCATATGCTCCTAAATATGTGTTGTCATTTATTGAGAATGATTTGCCCCTTAAAACAATAATTATTTATACAATAGTTATTTGCCTGATAATGTTGATTTTTGATATTATCAGCACTTCCTGTTACAACAGCTTTGAGTTTGAATACCGGAAGACAGAGGGCTATGTTGAAAAGAAGAGAATGGACAAGCTATTTCACACTGATTTTAAAAATATGGAATCCCCGGATTTCCTTGATTATGCCCAAAGAGCGAAAACAGCAGTTACCAGAGGAAGTGGATTTCATGGAGTGTTATATGAAAGCAGAAATTTTATAGCTCAGGGGACATTGATGATTTTGTCAGCCGTGTTAATCGGTATTCAAAATTTACTGATGATGGTATGTTTTATTATAATATCATTTGGAACGGCAAAAATATTAACCTATTTCACGAAGCTTGATAAGGAAAAATTTTCTGATGCCATGGCGCCTACATGGCGTAAAATGACTTACTTAGAGTCAACCACTAAGAATTTTGATTTTGCGAAGGATATCAGACTTTTTAACATGTCAAATATTTTCCAAAGAAAATTAGATGACGTAAATAACGTTTACAATGTTAAAAACAAGGAACATCATAACAGATGGATTGTGTGTAATGTTGATATGGAACTGATATTACTTATTCAGAAGGTTCTTATGTATACATGGCTTGTTTACAATGTTGTTACAGGTGCGTACCAAATATCGGATTTTGTCCTTTATGTGGGACTGGTAACAACTTTTCATAATTCAGTGGGATATGTTAACTGGATTTATTCAAGCATAAGAGGCAATTGTCTTATGATTAATGATTACAGAAATTTTATAGACTGGAAAGAGGATAAAGAAACAGCGGACGAAAAGGACGGTTATATTACAGATATAAATCTTAATAGGTTTGAATTTAGATTTGAAAATGTAAGTTTTAAATATCCGGGACATGATAATTATGTGTTAAAGAATGTTAATCTAACCATTAAGGATGGAGCAAAACTGGCGGTAGTTGGTGTCAACGGTGCCGGGAAAACTACTTTCATAAAACTTATGATGAAGTTATATGAACCAAGTGAAGGCAGAATCCTTTTAAATGGCATTGATATAAAAGAATATAACAGAGAGGAATATTTTAAACTGTTTTCACCTGTATTTCAAAATGTGGAAAGCTTTGCAATGCCGATTTATCAGAATATTTCCTTTGCCGAGGAAGACAAAACAGATATGAATAAGATACATAAGGTATTAGAGCAAAGCGGATTAGGTGAAAAAATCAACTCTTATGAAAAAGGTGTGCATACCAATTTATTAAAAATATTTGATAAAGAGGGAATTGATTTGTCAGGTGGTGAAAAACAGCGACTTGCCATGGCAAGAGCTTTGTATAAAGATGGAAAAGTTGTTATTTTGGATGAACCTACAGCTGCCCTTGATGCTTTGGCAGAAGACAGAATGTATCGTGAATTTGAAAACATGATAAAGGGTAAGACGGCAGTTTTCATATCTCATAGATTAGGAAGTACAAGATTTTGTGACAAGATTGCAATGTTTGAAGACGGAATGATTGTGGAAGAGGGAACTCATGAGGAATTAATGGCAAAGAATGGAAAATACGCATATATGTTTGGCATTCAGTCCCAGTATTATGAGGAAAAACAAAAAAATAGCGATAATGCGGAAAGCACCGAAACAACTAATAATGGAGATGCAAAAGCATTGAAAGTTGAAATGGAAGGAGGACAGTAGTATGAAAAATAGTAAAGAAAGTATCCGATGCTTTAAGTTTTTTGGAAAATTCGCATGGGAAAATGATAAAATGTATTATATGTTTCTTATAGTAAACATAATTATTAATTCCGTGTCTCCTTTTATTACAATTTTAGGAACCCAGTACCTTATTGATGAAATTGCAGATGCATCTAAAAGAAACATGGGGTGGATTGTGTTCTGGGTAGCCTTTATTTGTGGCGGAAACTTTATTTGTGCAAATGTGAAGAAGTGGACAGGAGAAAACATCTCTAAGATTTGCGAAAAGTTTGATAGAATACTTAAAACCAATTTGTGTATGAGTTGCGTTAACATGAAGTTTCAAAATACAGAGGACACAGATGTTTTAGATATTATTAAAAATGCGGAGAGAGCATTAAACGAAACAGGGCAGGTTAACGGTCTTATTACAGCACTGGCAAACATAATTACTAATTTCTTTGTAGCATTGGGAGTTGTAGTTCTTGTTTGTACAAGGATTCCGTGGCTGATGATTCCGGTAATTATTTCCTTTGCAGTAAACTCCTATACTACATCGAAAGTAAACAAGGGCAGACGTAAATTCTTCAAAGAAATGAGCACGGTGGAAAGAGGAAGTACATATTTTAATACTGAATTGCAGGAAAGCAGGTATGCCAAGGACATTCGTCTTTATGATGCATCTGCAATATTTGAAAAGAAATATGATGAATATGTGGACAGAATATATAGGATAAGTAGGAAATACCATATGGGATTTTTAAAATATTGGGATGTAAACATTATATTTGGTGCTATAAGTGATATGGCAATTTATATATTGCTGGTGGTAAATGTTTTTAAAAAATATATTTCTATCGGTGAGTTTTCAAGTTTGTTTGAGGCAACGGGTGAGTTTGGACATGCAATTAGAAAAATAATTAATTCATATTTGGAGATGAATTATACATCTTCAGTATTGAAGTATTATATTGATTTTGTTGAAAATGTGGCGGTGGAAGATAATGAATTTGATAAAACAACAGTAGAAAACGGATTGTCAGACAATATAAAATTGGAAGAAACAGAAGATATTTTGGCAAAAATTAATAAGTGTGAAATTGAATTTAAGAATGTAAGCTTTAAATATCCAAATACTGAAAAGTATATTCTTAAAAATATATCTGCAAAAATCAAGGCAGGGGAACATATTGCCATTGTAGGACAAAACGGTGCCGGAAAGACAACCTTCATAAAATTACTATGTCATCTATACGATAATTACGAAGGAAAAATATTAATAAACGGCAGGGAAGCCGGAGAGTACAGTTTCATAGAATATGTAAGGCTGTTATCTGTGGTATTTCAGGATTTCAGACTTTTTGCTTTTACGATTAAGGAAAACGTAACAGTTTTTGAGGATAAAAATGTCGATTTAGAAGAAATATACAAAATTGCCGGAATTGAAGAATGGATTGGCAGCCTTGAAGATAAAGATGAAACCCATATTTACAAGATGTTTGTGGAAAATGGTGTTGAACCATCAGGAGGGCAGGGTCAGAAACTTGCCATCGCAAGGGCATTATATAAGAATGCACCAATAGTCGTACTGGACGAACCTACGGCAGCTCTTGATCCTATTTCTGAATATGAGGTTTACAAAAACTTTGACAGACTAGTTCATGGAAAAACGGCAATATACATTTCTCACAGGCTATCATCTTGCAGATTCTGCGACAGAATAATAGTTCTTGAGAATGGCTTGGTAGTTGAAGAGGGAACTCATGAGGAATTAATGAAAAACACCAGAGGCCTGTATTTCAATATGTATAATACTCAGGCAAAACATTATAATTAAAATGAAAGGGCTGATACTTTGATGATTAATCATTAGAGTATGGCTCTTTTATGTATTTTACAATGGGGAAGAAGAAAGACCGGAGAGGGAAGTACTTAAATTATCTGATGCATTTCAGGTTCCTGTAAAAGAGGGAAAGTTTGAGTGGACTGCTGTAGTATTAAATATTAATCACGGGCATAATCAAAAATTACTTGAACAGTGTTCAATTTTAGGCGAATATGGTATACTGATTGGTAAAATAAGAGAGTTTCGGCAGGATGCTCAGGAGCTAAAAGAGGCAATTGTAGAAGCAATTGAGTATTGTATAAGTAATGACATTTTAAAGGAGTTCCTGCTGGAGCATAAATCGGAGGTGACGGATATGCTCAAAATAGAATATGATGAGGCAAAAACCATGGCACACATACGGGAGGACTCCTACGAAGAAGGCGAACAGGCAGGGGTGGAAAAAGGAACAGAAATAAAACTTATTGAGATGGTTTGCAGGAAGCTAAGTAAAAACAAATCGGTTGAACAGATAGCAGATGAACTGGAAGAAAATATTGATAATATAAGAAGTATATGTGAGGTAGCACAAAAATTCGCACCGGAATATGATAAAGAAAAGATTTATGAAAGTATAAAAAAGTAAGGTATCTAAAGTTGCAGTTTCATTGGTAGAGGAGAAAAAAGTGAAAAATAAAATGGTGATAAATATCATAAATGAAGGAGACTCAACATATAGTGTGGAGTATGTGGAAAATTAAAAAATGATTTTTTACGCAAAAAGGCTGACTCGGAAATTTTCCGAATCAGTCTTTTTGTTCCACTTCTATAATACATCTTTCGCAACCGTTGACTATAATAGTGCCCTGATACTCATCATAGCGTTTAAATTTGCTGGTATATGATTTATGTACATGACCGTGTAAAAAGTATTTAGGGTGATACCTATCCATTATTTCCCGAAATACTTCAAATCCCTTATGAGGAAGGTCTTCACCATCATTAATTTTAAGAGCAGGAGAATGAGTGACTAAAATATCAATCCCCTTATGCCGGAAAATCCTGGGTATAAGCTTTTTAAAACGTCTTCGCATTTGTTTTTCCGTATATTGATACGGACCTGTGTGATATTTCATGGAACCTCCAAGTCCCATAATTCTCAATCCATCGTGTACATATATGCGGTCATCAATACAAATACATCCATCAGGAGGGGTATCCTTGTAGCATCCATCGTGATTCCCGTGTACATACAAAACAGGAACATGAGAAAGGGTTACAAGAAAAGATAAATATTGAGGTGCCAAATCACCACAGGATATAATCAAATCAATGCCCTTAAGTTTGTCCTCGGAGTAGAAATCCCAATAATAAGGGGATTCTACATCTGCAATTACTAATATTTTCATTTTAAAGTCCTTTATCTTATTAATCCGTTATTTGTCATGTAATCCCTGTTGCAGGGTAACAGGCTTGGCATGCTCCGTTAATTCTTCAATAACCGGAATTTTTCCAATAATATTATCAGAAAGCCAATCCATTGTAATAATATCATTTACAGACAATGTCTGATTTTCGCTGTTTCTAATGGTTCTGTCCTGAGAATAAATAACACCGGAAAATGGGTTAAATTCACCGGAACAGATAGTTTTCTTTAAAAGTCCCAGAAGACGTTTTATGCCTTCAGGAAGCCATGGAGAGCTAATAATGTCTATGGCTTTTTGGGACATTCCCCACCAGTAATTAATGGCTGTGGCATCTTTGCCTTCACCGGATTTCCATGTGCCGTCTAATATGGAACGCACTAACTGGGTGTAAAAAGGTCCCCAGTGGTACACGGGAATGGCAAGATTCCAGACACTGTCACTGTACATTTTATATAAACCATAATAGCGGCTACCGGCTTCGGGAACAGACAAATCATGGTCTGAAACGCAATCCGGTTGTAAATCCGAAAGCTGTCTGTCAAAATCAAAATCCTTAAGACAGCGCCACAAAAGGTGTATCTGGGCACGGGGATTGGTCATTTTAGCACCAAGGGCAAAAGCATTTATATTGGCAATGGTTCCATAAATAGGGTAATCAGCAATATAAGCGATTTTGTCATGCTCAGACATGGCACCGGCAATGGCACCCATAATAAATTTCGCCTCATACATACGTGCATAGTAAGTACGCATATGACTGTGAGCAGCATGAAGAGAACAGTTTACTATATGAATTTTAGGGTGGGCAATGGCATATTTAAGACTTGCCTGGGAAAAAGCAGGTGAAGTGGTAAATATAACATCACAATTTTCAGCAATTGCCTTTGCCAAAGTGGCTTCTATGGTATTTACAGTAACATTGTCATAATATACTGTAGTTATTTCGTCCTTTAGACTCTCTTCTAAATGGGCCCTGCCTAATTCATGAGAGTAAGTCCATGAAGAAGAGGCAGAGGTCTTTTCATATATAAATCCCACCTTCAGGGAATTTTGTGAAGGTGTCAGCAATTTAGTTAAAACGGAAGGCTTTTTCATGGAAGCAGTCATTCTCAAATCAACCTGTTTTTTGGACATTAATTCAAATTCCGTGTAATTAAGGGAAATCAGCTTCTTAATTTCATTGTCGCTTTTGGCTAAAAGTTCTTTATATCCGTATAAAGTAATAAAAGACAAAAATGAATCTCCCGGAGTTATATGTTTTAATTCATCTCCTCCGTGGGAAATATATTCGCTTTTAAATAATAAGTATAATGAACGGAAGTCTGCCATTTCATCGTCAGACCAATGTTCATCAGGACCTTTACCTACGGCTGCCTGAAGCTTTTCAAAGCTTCCAAGCCTTGAAAAATATATATAATTTATATGACTAAGTTCATAAAAATCCATATATTCATAGTAGATTTTTATGTTTTTATCGTCAGTTTTTCTCGGAACAATACGGGTAACTTCACCCATTATAGAGGTAGCCTTAAAGTACTTTAAAACACTGACACGTTTATTACCTTCTAAAACATAAAATCTGTTCATGTATTCATAGGCAATAATAGGCGAATTAATTCCTTCATTAACCTGACTTATGCTAAGATTTATCCATTTGGAGGCAAATTCTGAGTCCACATCAAGAATAGGCATAAAATTGCTGGAAAAAGAATTACTTCTTCCGCTGGTTTTAGTGCCGACAATCTGGTCTAATGGAATTTGTACCAATCCAATAGAAACCTCTCTATAATTTCGTGTTTCGTGTAAAATATCATCAAGGGCTGCTAAAGTAGGAATTTCACCTGCAATAAGTTTTGACTGATAATCTTTTTGCCCCATTTTTGAGGCACGGACGTAATCATTATATGACATAAATTTAACATGATAATCAGTTAAGATTATCACAATCCTTCCTAAAAATTAGTTCTTACGATAGTATACACTTACTCCCTCATTTTGGTAATAAGCCGTAAGGGTTATAGACTTGGTTTTCCACCAACTCTCTTTATTTCCATTAGAATATTCTCTTGAATATGTAGCGTCACCATATTTTTTCGTAATATTTGATAAAATGGTTTCATAGGAAGTTTCTCCTAAAGAACCGTATTGTATACGGATTTCCAATAATTTATCATTAAAAAAAACATACTGTAAAAGGGCATTGGGGTCTGACGGTGCCACAGACATTCCAAAGAATGAAGCGGTGTTGGCAATATCAAATTTGTAAGTAAGATATCCGTAACCGTCTGTGGATTCCTTATAATCTCCATCTACAGTATCATACTGTTTATCTTCGTATTTTTTTATTTCTTTGTAGGAATCAGAAAATTTAATCTTTCTTTCGCTGGTGATTTTAGCGTTACATGTTCCATCCTGGGCACCGGATTCCGCAACAACGGAAATGGTTTTTGCCGTCTGACTTTCAGCTGTCTGGTTGGAAGGTGCAGATTTATTGAAATCTCCAAATTTCAGTGCGAATATTACTACCACAAAGACAACAATAATGCACAAAGATGCAATAATTATGTAAGGTGCACTGTTTTTAGTGTTTTTTTGTTCCTGATTTGTGTTTTTATTAACAGATGTACGGCTACTCATTAAGTATATTCCTCCAAAATCCATATTTATTAACAAATGATACCATAAAAAACTATATAATTAAAGGCAGGTTAAACAAAAATAATGTTGAATATTAATTTTATTTTGTTATAATAGCAATGTAGTACCTAATACTTATTTCCCAGGCAGATTTTTATCTGTCAGGAGAGTCTCTCCTAAGACTCATAAGTATACTAACATATTTTTCAGTCCGGAACGGTTAATGGCAAGGGGGCCTTAACCGTTCTTTGATGTTATGGGGAAATAATTACAAAACATTTAGTATAGAGAAAAGAGGAACATACATGAAAAAAGGGTGGCTTATAGTAAACGGTTATCTTAAGAGCAAAAAGTTTGATGAAATATATGCATGGCTTTTAAAGGCGGCAGAGGAAGCAGAATGTGAACTGAGAATATTGGAAAATGACAGGTTAGATTCCATACTTCCGGCAGATTCTTCAAAGGTAAACTGGCGGGAAAAACCTGATTTCGTTATTTTCTGGGATAAGGATGTGAAACTGGCAAGGCTTCTTGAGGCAGAAGGCTTTAGGGTTTTTAACAGTGCAGATGCCATAGAAACCTGTGATGATAAATCACTTACCTTTATAAAACTAAAAAACACAGATATAAAAATGCCGAAAACCTACTGTGCACCAATGACCTTTGAAAAAGAATATTCTGATTACACCTTTGTACTTCAGGTAGAAGGAAGCCTGGGATATCCTATGATTATCAAGGAAAATAAAGGCTCTTTCGGGGAGCAGGTGTATAAGGTGGAAGATTACTATGAGGCTGTGGAGCAAATAAAGAAAATCGGTGGCTGTGATTTTATTATGCAGGAATATATAGAAAGTTCTAAAGGTCAGGACGTAAGAATACATGTAGTGGGAAATGAGATTGTTACGGCAATGAAACGTGTTAATAAGAATGATTTTCGGGTTAATATAACTAACGGGGGTTCAATGGAAAAGTATCAGCCAACTAAAGAACAATGCGAAATGGCACTTAAAGTATGCGAAAAATTAGGATTGGATTTCGCGGGAGTTGACATAATGTTCGGAAAAAATGGAGAACCGGTTTTGTGCGAAGTAAATTCCAATGCCCATTTTAAAAACATTTATGACTGCACAGGTGTAAATGTGGCAGAAAAAATTATTGATTATATTTTAAAGAAAATTAATTAATGGAGTTGCAATGAAAGGGTACATTATTTACAATACAGAGGATTTGACTAAAAATAAAAGATTTATTAAATTTATCACAGAAACACTAAATGAATATAATATAGATGTGGAATTGGTTATTATTGACAGGGTGGAATTAGCAGAACTTGAAAATCCTGATTTTGTTATAAACCGTAGCAGGAATGCTGATGTTTCAAGATATTTTGAGGGAAAAAACATAAGAGTCTTTAATAGTGGAAAAATAACGGAAATAGCCAATGATAAAAGAAAAAGTTATGAATATTTAGAAGGAATTGTTCCCTTTATGCCTCTCATGAGTGAAGAGGAAGCAGAAAGTTCAGGAAAGCCTTATATTATAAAGAGCTGCAATGGTCACGGTGGAACCCAGGTTTTTATGGTTGAAAACTTCCGGCAGAAGAATGAAGCTATAAATGAAATGAAGGGAAATGATTTTATTTTCCAGAAATGTTGTTCAGATTTAGGAAGAGATGTACGGGTGTATGTTATTGGAAATGAAATTGTACAGGCAATGGAGCGGACTTCTGCTGAAAGTTTCAAAAGCAATTATAGCTTAGGGGGAAAGGCAGAACCCTATACATTAAAGGATTATGAAATCTCAATGGTTAAAAAAATACTTAATGTTTTGCCAATGGATTACGCCGGAATTGACTTTATTTTTCATAAAGGCAAGGCAGTTTTTAATGAAATAGAGGATGCCGTAGGAGCCAGAATGATTTATGAAAATACTGACATTCATATCGTAAAACTATTTGCAGAGTATATTGCAAGGAAAGTTAGAAAATAAATTTGAAATCAGGAGTGACAGATGAATTTTTGGAAAAGGCTGTTTGGGCATTTTAGAACAATAACGAAACATAGACATAAGGTTATAGCAAACTGTGCAAAAGCAGGAATTTTGTGGCAGGGACTTAGACATGATCTGTCAAAGTATACACCTACTGAGTTTGTGCCGGGAGTGAAATATTATACCGGAAAGCGAAGTCCTAACGAAGGCGAAAGGGAAGAATACGGATATTCCAAGGCGTGGATGCACCATAAAGGAAGAAATAGGCATCATTACGAATACTGGGTGGATTATAATTTGGAAACAAAGAGAAATGAACCGGTGGAAATGCCATATAATTATGTGGCAGAAATGTTTTGCGACAGATTAGCTGCAAGTAAAATCTATAACGGGAAAAATTACACGGATAAATCCCCACTGGATTATTTTAACTACAGAACACCTCATAGAAGCATCAATCCCAAAACAAAGGAGGAATTGTCAAAACTTCTTGTTATGAATTATGAAAAGGGAGAAAAAGAAACCTTTGAATATATAAGAAAAAGGGTTAAAGAGGAAAAACAACGAAAAAATAAAAGGTAGTCGGAAATTCTCCAACTACCTTTTATTTTTAATCTGCCTGATTTTCTTTATTCTTGAAAATCAACAGCTTACTAAATACATAATTTAAAATAACAACAATTACGCTTACTAAAACTTTACTGAACATTCCGTCAATTCCAAGGAATTTCTGGTTAAGTCCTAATTTAACCAACGCCGGTACTCCAAGCCATTCGATGCAACCGGTTATAAGACGGGCACCTACAAACATGGACATTTCTTTAAGTACAAACTTCAGTTTCCAGCTATAGCTTTCAAAAACCCAGATTTTATTGGTGAAATATGCAAAGATTACACCTGCAATCCAGGCTATAACGTTAGCAACGGCAACTTTTGTAACCTCACCGCTTATGGGAAGTGCCCTGACAGTAACGGCATATACAACCCAGTTCACCAGAGTTGTTAAAACTCCCATAATTAAATACATAATAATTTCCTTATATTGATAATAAAGATTTTTAATAGTCTTCATTGGTTCCCTCCTCAAATCAATGTAGTGCCCCCTCCTTAGGTCGGCGGCAAGTCGTCGGAAACATCTTAATAAATAAACTTCGTTTATTTGGTTTCCTCCTCAAATCAATGTAGTGCCCCCTCCTTAAGTCGTCGGCAAGTCGTCGGAAACATCTTAATAAATAAACTTCGTTTATTTGGTTTCCTCCTCAAATCAATGTAGTGCATTTTAAAGGCACATACCCCATAATAATACCATAAATTATTTTTGTAAAGTATAATAAAATATGCTATATTAAATGCAGAATAAAGTGGAAAAGGACGCACAGCATGGATAGATATTATTATAATAAAAACGGTAAATTAGTAAACAGAAGTCTGCCATATGTGACAATAGCGCTTATAGTGATAAACGTGGTAATATTTCTGGGGATGGAGCTGATTGGGGACACTGAGGATTCCATGTACCTTTATCAGCATGGTGCAATGTACTGGCCTAGTGTATATGAAGGGGAACAGTGGTACAGACTTATTACCCATATGTTTATTCATTCAGGTCCGGAGCATTTATTAAACAATATGTTTATGTTGGGGATTTTAGGCTACCAGATGGAAAAGGAATATGGAGCTGTTAAATACTTTATAACGTATATGGTTAGTGGAGTAGGTGGAGCAGTATTTTCATCACTTATTGAAATGAAGTTAAATGATGCCCCTGTAAGCATTGGTGCGTCAGGTGCCATATTTGGAATCTTCGGGGTACTGCTTGTGATAATTTTCAAAAACAGAAGATTAGACGGTAACGGAACTGCAATCAGATTAATTATATTGTTTGTCCTTATGGTATTTGGAAACATGGAAGAAGGCGTAGACTGGATGGCACATTTAGGGGGAGCCCTGATTGGTGTGCTATTGGCTTTTATTTTATACAGACCTAAAAAAAGAAAACAGGAGGAAATTTATTATGGATAATTGTATTTTTTGTAAAATAGCAGCAGGAGAAATCCCATCAACTACTTTGTATGAGGATGATGATGTAAGAGTTATTTTTGACATAGGGCCGGCAACTAAGGGACATGCCCTTGTTATACCAAAGGCACATGTGGCAAATGTTTTTGAGATACCTGATGATTTATTAGGAAAAGCATACTCAGTGGCAAAGAAAATTGCCCAGGCACTTAAGGAAACAACCGGATGTGAGGGAATTAACATTTTACAGAATAATGGGGAAATGGCAGGCCAGTCAGTTTTTCATTTCCACATTCATGTTATTCCCCGTTATGAAGGTGATACTGCCAATATTAAGTGGGAACAGGGAACAGCAGATAGTGACTATTTAAACGAGTTAGCAGGTAAGGTTAAAGAAATTTTAAGCAAATAGCTGATTTTATACATAGGTTACGAGGTACTGAAATTGAAAGATGAAAAAATTACGGAAGATACTTTAAGAAAAGCTTTGTCAGGATATATGAATATAAAGGGACAGGAGATTCTTGATAAAGAGCATTATGATGTTAATGATGGCTTTGCATATCCTGATGAGGAACAGGTTAAAGGCTTTAGAAAAATATGTAACAGAGAATTTAAAAAAATATGGCTTAGAAATGGCATAAAAGCCTTCCCATATAAGGTTGTTACAGCAGTTGCCGTTATTTTGATTCTCATTAATATTTCAATTGTTACAGTACCGGGACTTAGAGAGATAATATTGAATTTTAAAATGTCATCATCTGCAACTAATACCAAAATTGTTAGTGATGACAGTAAAGGTTCAATATACAATGAAGAAAATAGTGAATATTCCATAGGAACAGACAATACATATGAAATTTCATATATTCCGGAGGGATTCACTTTAACAAAATCACAGAGTACAACAAGAATTAAGGATTATGAGTACAGCTGTGGAGATAAGAGTTTTATATTCAGCCAAATGTCAGAAGATTCCACATTACAGGTAGATACAGAAGGCGCAAAGGTGGAATATGTAGACATCAATGGAAATAAAGCATTAGTATCAGAAGAAGATAATTATATAGTCATAACATGGAAAGAGGATGAATACTTCTTTGAACTTTCCGCAAATGAAATTGACAAAGATACTGTAATTAAAATAGCAAAAAGTACTAAAAAATGTAATTAAAAATTGTGCAAATATACAAAAGTAAAATTTTTTTGTTCCGATTTGCCTTTTCGTACGTTGTTAATTATAAGGATGTAGCGAAAGGAGGTAAGTTATGAGAATAAAGAAATTGTTATGTATGCTATTAACCTTGACATTGTTGTTTTCAGGCAATGTATATGCAGATGAAGGCATAGGGGAATCAGGTACAACTACTACAAATCCCGGTGATGTGGAATTACGGTATACCAATATTTCAAGCATAACGTCAGATTTAGCCATATTAAGCAGTGGCACGGCAATATGCACCGGAAGACATGTTATGAAGAAAAACCTTAAGTCTGAATTGGTATTAACACTTCAGCGCAGGTCAACATCTAAAGATGATAGTTTTTCAACTTACAAAGAGTGGACAAAGAGTTGTAGTGGAACAGGTAGCTTTTTATTAGAGAAGAAACCTACTGTTACAAAAGGTTATGACTACAGGTTAAGAGTGGTAGTAAAGGTATATTCCGGTTCAAAAGTTACGGAAGCTGCTGCATGCTACTCAAAAACGGTTACATACTAGGTTGGATATAAAAACAAAAGAAAATACAGACTATACTATTAGAAAGAGAAAATACAGGTATATACCTGAAATAAAAGCAAAAAGAAAACGTGGCTACTGTTTATGACAGGTCACGCTTTCTTTTTGTGTATAATTTTATTTATCAGTTATCTCATTAATTAAGCCTATAATTTTATCAACTCCGCCGGTTCCGGCTGATTTTTCCATGGATTCAATGTAATGTGATTTGTTATCAAAGACTTTATGTACCATGGCAATAAGATCATCTTTTGTTGCCACATCTTCATCTAAAACCTCACTAAATCCCTGCTTCGCATAGGAACGGGCATTTAAAATCTGGTCACCACGACTTACCCTTGCAGAAAGAGGAATAAGAATGTTAGGTTTTTTCAGTGCAGAAATCTCGCATATGGAATTAGCACCGGCTCTGGAAATAATTAAGTCAGCCATTGCAAAGAAATCCTTCATTTCATCACTAATATATTCAAACTGGGCATAACCTGAAGTTCCTACTAATGATTCATCTAATTTACCCTTGCCGCAAAGGTGGGCAATCTGGAAATCAGGTAAAAGTTCAGGAAGGGCTTCTCTTACAAGCCTGTTGACATTTTCAGCACCAAGGCTTCCGCCGGTAACCATAATTACAGGTTTGTTGGCAGTAAAGCCACATTTGTCAAGAGCTGCAATTTTGTCTCCCGTAAATAGTTCCGCACGAATAGGAGAACCGGTATGAACTGCCTTAGCTCCAAGATATTTAGCTGTTTCCGGAAAATTATGGCAAACCTTAGTTGCCTTTTTAATGGCAAGCTTGTTGGCAAGTCCCGGTGTCATATCTGATTCATGTATAATAACAGGTACTTTGTATCTGTTTGCAGCAAAAACCACAGGAACCGTTACAAAACCACCCTTTGAAAAAACAATATCGGGTTTGAATTTCCTAATAATCTTTTTAGCTTCAAAGTATCCCTTAATAACTCTGAAAGGGTCTGTAAAGTTCTTAAAACTGAAATATCTTCTAAGTTTACCTGAAGATATTCCGTAATAATCAAGACCTGCATCTTCCACTAATTTCTGTTCCATGCCACCTTTAGAACCAATGTATTTAATCTCAAAACCGGATTCCTTAAGCTTAGGAAGTAATGCGATATTTGGTGTGACATGGCCGGCTGTACCGCCACCTGTTAATATAATTTTTTTCATTGTCTTACTCCATTAAACATCTATTTATTATATTTTTTTATCTGTTTTTTTATGGCAGAAGCATCGTCACCGTTTAATACCATATTAATAAGGTTTGTGGCGTTGCTTACTGATTGTTCATCCTGTAATACAACGGATTTTGAAGAACCTGTGTATGTTAATGTCTGCCAGGAAGTCTGACCTGTTACGCTGTAGGACATAATATTCCAACCATTGTAATCCTTCTTTGTAGAAAGAGAAAGCTGCATATTAGCAAGGGATGAAATATCAAGGTCTGTTGAAAAACTTCCCTTAATGGCATCAAGAATCTTGTTATAATTAATAAGCATTGTGCCGCTTAATAATTTTTTCTCAAGAGCTTTTAAAACTGCTACCTGGTTTCTGTTACGCTGCATATCACCGTTGGCAAAGGAGTGACGCTCACGGGCATAAGTTAAGGCTGTGGCACCATCCATTTCCATGTTTCCTTTTTTGTAAGTATAAATCTTACTTCCTTCATGCTTTGCGTCATATGATGCATAAGCTTCAGTTGAAAAAGGAATTTCAACATTTACCGTAACTCCCCCCAAAGCATCAATTAAGTCAGCGAAACCTGTAAAGTTTACTTTTGCGTAATGATAATCAGATTTTTTAATATCATATTTGTATAAATACTTTAAGGTATCCATCAAAGCGTCCTGTCCCGGATGCCACTGTACTTCATATGCCCACTGCCAGTCGCTGGATGTCAGGTCCTTGCCGTCCTTGTGGGCAATTCCGTTTCCATAGAGGGTAACGTGGGTCAGCTTATCATAGGACTCAGGAGCGACACTTTTTGCCTGAACAGGAACATAGTAATCTCTAGGTGTTGAAATCATTAAAACTGAATAAGTCTTAGGATTAACAACAGCCAAAATATTAGTATCAGTTCTTGTATTTTCTTTTGAATTCAATTCACCAAAAGTATCTGCTGCAGAAATTACAACAATAAAAGGATCCTTTGACACCTTTGAACCGGACATCTGAGGAATCGGCGCTACTAAATAAATAAGCAGTGACAATATAATAATAACAATTACCGAGATGACCTTTCCAAAAACAGGAGCTTTGCCTGATTTCTGCAAAAGGAAAAATACAAGACCAAGAAAAACAATAAGAACCCCTATAACTCCCGCAAGTACCGGAGCTGTTAAAAAGGCAAGCTTCTTATACACAATAAGTCCTGTAAATACAATAGATAAAATAAGTTGTATCATAACTAAAATAACGCCCAGGGCTTTTCCACCACCGGATTTACGTTTTTTAGAAGATGACTTGGATAAATTCCTTGTTTCGGAGCGGTAACCGTAATCACCGGTTTTGGCTTCAGAAACTCTGTTTTGCTTTTTGCTCATAAAAACCTCCAATTTTAAAGCTACAGATTGGTTACAAATCTGTTTTATCGTAAGATATATCAAATTGTTGCAAAAGTAATTAAAACACAAATTAATGAACAAACTATGTACATAATAAGTGTGTGCTCATTATACTACATAATTAAAAAAAAACAAAGATACAACATAATGGCTAAGGCATAGGACATAGCATTAATTGACAAATAATGTATGCTTTGGTAGAATAATGTTATCTTTGGAGCTGGAGTTGTATTGGAAATATGGTACAAGCCAGCTTATTAGTTTAATAGGAGAAGAAATGAGAAATTCAAGAGCATTTAGAAGAATTATCTATTTGTTGCTTCTTGCAACGGTAATTGCATCCCAAACAGCTATATTTTGGTACTTTTGGGACCATTATTATAGCAGTGGAATGATGCAGGAATTCTTCCGTAAAGGACACATGGTACTTCTTTTTGTGTATGCGTTAATGTTTACTATATTCAGTAACGTATACGGGGCGTTCAAATTAGGAAGTCTCCAGTATTCAAATCTGGTGTTCTCCCAGCTGCTTGCATTGCTGTTTACAAACTTCATTATTTACTTACAGATTTCATTACTTTCAATGAAAATGGTAAATCCTGCACCAATTATAGGAATGTGTTTTGACAATGTTTTATGTTGTCTTGTATGGTGTGGATTGGCAATGGGAATTTACAAATGGATGTATCCGCCTAAGGACATATTACTTATATATAGTGACAGGGATCCTGATAATCTGGTGAATAAAATAGAAACGCGAAAAGATAAATATATCATAAAAGACTCTATCCATTGTGATGAGGATTCGGAAAAATTGCAGAAGGCAATAAAAAGCCATCAGGCAGTTTTGTTGTGTGACATTCCAAGTGCTAAGAGAAATAAAATAGTCAAGGATTGTTATTTATATGATAAGAGAGCATATATTACTCCTAAACTGTCAGATATTATCATTACGGGAGCAGGTCAGAATACATTATTTGACTCACCGCTTTTGGTTACTAAAGTTAAGGGACTTAAGTGGGAGCAGGATTTTGTAAAGAGAATTGTGGATATAATTATCGCACTTATTCTTTGTCCACCAACCATATTGGTTACAATACTTGTTGCCATAGGCAATCTGATTTGGGACAGAGGCCCGATTTTCTATACACAGCCAAGACTTACAAAGGATGGTAAGGTGTTTAAAATATTAAAGTTCAGAAGCATGAAGGTTGATTCTGAAAAGGATGGCGCCAGACTTGCAGCAAAGAACGACAACCGCATAACAAAGGTAGGAAAGGTTCTTCGTGCTACACATTTAGATGAATTACCTCAGGTGTTTAACATTCTGGTAGGTCAGATGTCAGTTGTGGGCCCAAGACCGGAGAGACCGGAGATTGCTGCTGAATACGAAGAAGAAATTCCTGAATTTAGATTCAGATTAAAGGTAAAGGCCGGTCTTACCGGATATGCACAGGTTTATGGTAAGTATAATACTACACCATATGACAAGCTAAAGCTTGACATGTATTATATTCAGCATTACAAAATGTGGATGGATATACAGCTGATTTTAATGACTTTCAAGATTATGTTCATGAAGGACAATACAGAAGGTGTTGATGAAAATCAGAAAACAGCCAGCATTCATGAAAAAGAAAAAAATCATAAAGATTAAAATATACAAGAGCTATTCCCTTAGAAATTAATGGGATGGCTCTTGTTTTTGTATACTATAAAGCCTGTAACATAAATCACCAATATTCCATCATATTATTAATTAACAACCATTTAAGAGGTAAATTTATGCTTAATTATATATGGGCATTTATGATTATTATTGGTGTGGTATATGGACTTTTGACAGGAAACATAGAACAGGTGGGAAACGGTGCCATTGAGTCAGCGGAGGAATCGGTTAAACTGTGTATTACAATGCTGGGGATAATGAGCATGTGGATGGGATTTATGGAAGTGGCACAAAAAAGCGGACTTATAGCAAAGGCTGAAAAAATGTTAGAGCCGGCAATAAAGTGGATGTTTCCGGAACTTCCCGTTAATCACAAAGCACGGACCCACATTACAACCAATATAATAGCAAATATTCTTGGACTGGGGTGGGCAGCAACCCCGGCAGGTCTTAAGGCAATGGAGGAACTTGCAGCAGACCCGGTACCTCAAAAGGGGCGGATAATTCCCGGTCACATTTCCACAAATGAAATGTGTACATTTCTGGTACTTAACATATCATCACTTCAATTAATTCCCGTAAATATGATTGCATACAGAAGCCAATACGGCTCTGCTAATCCTGCATCAATTGTAGCACCGGCAATACTCGCCACAACCATAAGCACAGTGGTGGGAATTATTTTTTGTAAAATAATGTGTAAATGTACCTTAAAGGGAAAAGTAAATTGACAGGAAATAGGGGGTGTTATAGAATAGGAACGTAAAAAATACATGGAATAACTGTGGTCTGAAGAAAATCCAATATAGATTATGTAAGGGAAAATTTTCAGTTTAAGGGAAGTCCGGTGAAAATCCGGCACAGTCTTTCTCTACTGTAATAGGGACGAAAAAAGCATTATGCCACGGATAAAACCGGAAGGCGCTTTTAGTAGGTTGAACTAAAGTCAGGATACGTCAACACAGTTGTCCGGATTTCGCAGGCAAGGCGAAGAAGGAGGAACAAATGAATAAGATAACAAGGAAATTTTTGGCCATTTTACTTTCATGTATGTTGGTAGTGGCAGGAGTGGCAACGCCGGCTAAAACAACAGATAATGCTGTTATTGCTGCTGAGAATGTTGCAAAAACAGGAACTGTAACAATGACTGTTGAGCGAATTACCATAGGTCAGGGATATCTTGTAAGACCGGTTCAGGTAGAAATCCAGAATGGAGATACAGTAGATACTGTATTTAAGAGAGTTATGGATGCAAAGGGATTTAAGTACGATGACAATGGATACCTTGCAAGCATTGAAAATGCAGATACAGGCAAGATAAACATTCCGGCAGAAATATCTGCAATGCCTGACACAACAGTTTGGGGCAATCCAAATCCTGTTAAAGCACCAACTAACACAGCAAATGATGGAAACTCATACGCAAACAAAGGCCTTGGAAGTTCTTCATATCATACAATGGCAGGCTGGATGTTTACCATAAATAATGTATTTTCTAATGAAGGAGCAGCTTCAACACCTGTTAAAGACGGTGACGTTATCAGATGGCAGTTCTCAGTATATGGTTACGGTGCAGATATTGGAAGCGACACAGAAAGCTATACAGGAATTAAGAAAGTAACCTTTGCTAACAAGGATGAACTTATAAAGGAAGCAGCAACTCTTGTAAATAACAAGACAATGATGAAGGATGCTAATGTAAAGGTAGAATATAACAATGCAATTAAAGTTCTTGAAAAGTACAATCCTTCAGAGACAGAGGTTAAGAATGAATTAATAAAGCTTAAGAATGTTCAGAAGGATTTTGTAAAGAAAACAACTGTTACAAAGGCTTCTGTTAAGGGAATTAAGAATGTTAAGGGACTTAAGGCAAAAGTAGCTGTTAAGAAAATCAAAGGTGTTACAGGATACCAGTACAAATATTCTAACAATAAGAAATTCAAAAAGGCGGTAGTTAAGTCTACAAAGAAGAACACCTTAACAACTAAGAAATTTAAAAAGAATCAGAAATGTTATGTAACAGTTCGTGCTTACAAGAAGGTTAATGGTATTAAATACTATGGAAGATGGAGCAAGGTTAAAGCTGTTAAAATCAAAAAATAAATTATAAAAACATATTAGAATCAGACTTAAATATCGGAAGGAAGTTTAATAAAGTTCCTTCCGATAAACTTTATTATGAAACTAAATTCATAAAATTATGTAAACCAAGGTGAAAAGATGAAATATTATTTAAAAAAGGCAATATTGTTTGTTTTAATTGCTGTATTAAGTTTAATTATTATAGGGTGTGGAAAAAAAGAAACCCCGGATAACAGTGGAAAGAAATGCACAATAATGGTGGAATGTTCCAAAATTTTTGATAATCAGGACAAGCTTGATAAGGCAGTTAAGGATTATATTCCAAAAGATGGAATTATTTTAAAGAAAAAAGAAGTTAGTTTTAATGAAGGGGAAAATGTTTATGACGTTTTAAAAAGAGAACTTAAAAATGAAAATATATTAATGGAAGCATCTTTTACCACAGGAACTGCATATATAGAGGGAATTAATAATATTTACGAATTTTCCTGTGGGGAGCTGTCAGGATGGATGTATTGCGTAAATGGAGAATACCCAAATGTGGGGTGTAGCGATTACAAAATAAAGGATGGAGACAACATTGAGTGGCATTACACCTGTGATTTAGGAGAGGATTTAAAAAATTGACAGATGAATTTTCAAGATTTCACCCGGTGGTGAACATAATCTTTTATATGGTGGTTTTAATAATCACAATGTTTCAAATGCAGCAGGTAATGGTGATTATTTCCACAGTGTGTGCCATAATTTACCACATATATTTAAAAAAACAAAAAAGTGTAAAGTTTTGTATTATGGCATTTTTTATTTTTACGGCCTCGGCAGTAATAAATCCGCTTTTTTCCCATAAAGGGGCAACATTGTTGTTTTATATGTTTACGGGAAATCCCGTAACCCTGGAATCTATAGTATACGGAGTTTTCGCAGCTTTGGTAATAGTAGCCATGATTTTCTGGCTTTCCACCTTTAATGAAATAATGACTGAGGATAAAATTCTGGCATTAATAGGAGCGATAATGCCATCGGTGGCGTTGCTTTTAACTATGATTTTCAGGTTTGTGTCAAAATTTACAAAGAAAATTAAGGAAATTTCCATGACCCACAGGGCTCTTAAAGGGGAACCGGAAGGGTTCTTTAATAAAATAAAGTCAAGCCTTCATATTTTTTCCATTACCATAACATGGGCGTTGGAAAATTCCGTGGATACGGCAGATTCGATGACGGCAAGAGGATATGGATGTGCTAAAAGAACTAATTACAATAATTATAGAATAGAAAAAAGAGATATTTTATTAAGCCTGTGGATGATAATATTATTTGGGGTGGTTATAAGTCGGTGGGTAGCAGGAGATTTGTACACCTATTATTATCCTTTTGTTAGGACAAAAGGGCAAATTATGGTTTACGTGGCATATATACTTTTGTGTGTTACCCCTATGGCGGTAAATATTTTGGAGGGCATAAGATGGCGCAGATTGAAATCAAAAATTTAACATTTTTCTACCCGGATATGGAAAAGGGAGAATATTTGGAAAATCCTGCTTTATGTAATATTAATCTGGAGATACATAGAGGGGAGTTTATGGTTATATGCGGTCAGACAGGGTGTGGAAAAAGTACACTTTTGAGAACCATAAAGCCTACTATATGTCCTAATGGAAAAATAACGGGAAATGTTTTGTATAATGGCATCAATATAAAGGATTTAAAGGAGAGGCAGCAGGCAGAAAAAATAGGATTTGTTATGCAAAATCCTGATAATCAGATTGTGACAGATAAGGTGTGGCACGAGCTGGCTTTCGGTTTGGAAAATCTTGGCCTTAAATCTGAAGAAATAAGACAGAAAACCGCAGAAATAGCAGAATACTTTGAATTGACGGATTTGTATTATTTAAAGCCTGATAAATTATCAGGAGGACAGAAGCAACTGCTTAATTTAGCAGCAGTAATGACCATGAATCCGGAAATTTTATTGTTAGATGAGCCAACTTCCCAGTTAGACCCCATTGCAACGGAAAAGTTTGTAAGTATGTTAAAAAAAATCAATGAAGATTTAGGTGTAACCATTATTATGTCGGAACATCGGTTAAGTTATGTTTTGGATATGGCGGATAAACTGGTGGTTATGAATAATGGAAAAATCATGGAATGGGGAAATCCTTTAGAAATTGCAGATAAAATCAAAAATCAGAAGATTTCTAAGCTTATGCCTTATGCTACGAGAGTTTATTATGAATGTGGCAAAAAAGGTACTCCCCCTGTTTCCATAAAAGATGGAAGAAAATGGCTTGAAAGGGAATTACAGGATAAAGAACCCCCCACTGACCGGTCAGACAGGAAGGGGGATTCGTCAAAGGGAAAATTCATTCAGGAAAATCATAAACAAGCAGATATTAATAAAAAAGAGATGGCAATTACCTGTAAAAATCTGTGGTTTAGGTACGAAAAATATGAAAGAGATATAATAAAGGGCCTGTATTTTTCCGTAAAAAGAGGTGAAATATTTGCTATTCTAGGAGGAAACGGAACGGGGAAAAGTACAACAATGTGGCTTTTATCCGGGGTGAAAAAGCCTTATCGCGGAAAAATTGCCAAAAAGGGAAAGGTGGCATTGCTTCCTCAAAGCGTGCAAAACCTCTTTAGCAGGGACAAGGTTTCTAAGGAACTTGAAGGTTGTGAGAACAGTCTAATAGAAGAAATGGAAATTCAGGATATATTAAACAGGCATCCCTATGATATAAGTGAAGGGCAGCAGCAAAAGGTGGCGCTGGCAAAGATTTTAATGGGAAATCCTGATATACTTTTGTTAGACGAGCCTACCAAGGCAATAGATGAAGTTTATAAAGAAGAACTGGGAAACTTGTTAAGAAAATTAAGTGCTGACGGCAAAACAATTATTATTGTAAGTCATGACTTGGATTTTTGTGGTGAGTACGCAGACAGATGCGGAATGTTTGCCGATGGAAAATTAATAGCAGTAAATAATAGCAGAGATTTTTTTACATCAAACAATTTCTACACTACTACAGTGGCAAAAATGTCAAGAAGCACCATTAAAGGTGCAGTGAAAATGGAGGATATTGTATGTTATCTGAAAAATGTATAATGCATACTGCCTCAATAGATATATATGGATTAATGATGAGAGGGTATTATTTCACGTCAATGTGCATTATTGTCATATCCATATTTATATTCCTGTGGTCATTTGAAAAAAGAAAACCAAAAACCAGAGAAATAGTGACACTGGCAGTTATGACGGCATTAGCTGTGGTGGGAAGGCTGGCGTTTTTTATGACACCTCAGGTAAAGCCCTGTGCAGCCATTATTATAATAACGGGGGTCATGTTAGGAAGGCAGTCAGGATTCTTATGTGGAGCCCTTACGGCTTTTGTATCAGGATTTTTCTTTGGGCAGGGCCCGTGGACACCGTGGCAGATGATAGCCTTTGGCATAATCGGCTTTTTATCAGGAGTTTTATTTTCAAAAAAGAACATAAAGTATGCTTACAATAAGTGGATAATTTCCATATACGGTTTTCTGGCAACCTTTGTTATATACGGATTTATACTGGATACAGCCACGGTTTTTATGTATACTGATACCCCTAAAACAGAAACTTTTGTGGCAACATATTTAAGCGGAATTGGGTTTAATTTAATTCATGCAGCTTCCACTTTTGTGGTATTATTTTTAATTTCAAATGCCACCATAAAGAAGCTGGAGCGGTTGAAAATTAAGTATAAAATGTTTAGTTAAGGTCTGGTAAAAAAAAGACGAAAAAAGTTGAATAAACAATAATAAGGTGTTATTATGATACGGTGTGAAATTTGATAAAAGAATATGTTAGCAATTGAAAAGAGGAAAAATCATGGAAGAATACGGTTATTTGTGGCAGCTTGCATTAATACTTGCAAGTACAAAGATTTTGGGACTTGTAACTAAGCGTTTTAATATGCCACAGGTTGTAGGCGCACTTTTAGCAGGACTGATTTTAGGACCGGCAGTTTTAGGTAACTTATTGTCAGGAGTAGTTGTAGGAGGACATCATTTAGAGGCATTAACACTTCACCAGACAGCGTTTATTGACCATCTTGCGGAAATAGGTGTTATTGTTCTTATGTTCTGTGCAGGTCTTGAAACAGATATTAACGAACTGAAAAAATGCGGACTGGCATCCTTTATAATTGCACTTTGTGGTGTAATAGTACCCCTTATTGGTGGCGGAGCATTTACGTTCTGGTTCTTAAAAGAAGGCTGGATTGAACCGGCGCAGGGAAGTACAGTGTTTGTACAGGCGGTGTTTGTAGGTGTTATTTTAACGGCAACATCTGTTAGCATTACCGTTGAAACCCTTCAGGAAATGGGAAAATTAAAGACAGCTTCAGGAAATGCAATTTTAGGAGCTGCAATTATCGATGATATATTGGGAATTATAGCCCTTACAGTGGTTATAAGTCTTGGAACAGGTGGTTCTGGTGCATCAGGTAATTCAGAATCACTGGGAATAGTGCTTTTGAAGATTTTATTATTCTTCGTATTTGTAGGTGTATTTGGATTTATTATTTACAAATTATACAAGAAATGGTACGAGCACGCTGGAAAAGGAATGCACAGACACGCAATTATAGCATTTGTTATATGTCTGATTATGGCGTTTTGTGCAGAATATTTCTTTGGCGTTGCAGATATTACAGGAGCATTCTTTGCCGGTGTAATTATCTCCATGACACAGAAAGATCAGTTTATTGCATCAAAATTTGATGTTGTGGCATATATGTTTTTAAGCCCTGTATTTTTTGCAAGTATAGGTCTTAAGGTAGATGGAAACGCAGTTATGCATATGGGACCGGTTATTGCACTGTATGCTGTAGGTCTTGCAATTATTGCCATCCTTACAAAGATTATAGGATGCGGGCTTGGAGCTAAGGCGTGCGGATACAAGGATTACCAGTGTTTGAGAATCGGTGTGGGAATGATTTCAAGAGGTGAAGTTGCCCTTATAGTTGCAAACAAAGGTATTGAGGCAGGACTAATGAGTTCAAGCGTTGTAGCACCGGTTATTATAGTGGTAATTGTAACTACAATTATTACACCGATTATATTAAAACCTGTATTTATGAAAAAGGGACCAAATGCAGATGTGGTTGCTACAAGTAAGTTAGTAGAAAATGTTGAAGAGAGAACTGAAATGGTTATCGGAGTAAAGAAATAAAGAATTTAACGTAAGAACCTATGGCACAAAGTCATAGGTTCTTATTTTTTGCCATAAAATATATGTGAATAGAATTGTTTTCGGGTTATTTGTATGTCAGTAATAGTGTCAATATCATCCTTTATTATTCCGGGAATTATGTTATTTATAGTTTTATATGGCATAATAAAAAAGCAAAATGTATATGATGATTTTGTAACCGGCGCCACGGGAGGACTTAAAACAGTTATAAAAGTAATGCCCACCCTTATTGGTTTAATGGTGGCAGTGGCCGTTTTAAGAGAATCAGGATTTATGGAAGTGTTGGGAAAATTGCTTGGAAAGGTTACCAATCCCATAGGTTTTCCGGGAGAACTAATGCCGGTTACAATTGTCAAAATATTTTCATCATCAGCAGCTACGGGAATGGTTCTTGATATATTTAAGGAATATGGTCCGGATTCATACATGGGAAAGGTAACATCGTTAATGATGAGCTGTACGGAAACTGTGTTTTACACAATGTCCGTGTATTATATAACTGCAAAAGTAACGCGAACAAGATGGACTTTAGCTGGTGCAATTTTGACAACAATTTCAGGGACAATTGCCAGTGTAATGCTTGCAAATGTAATTTAAATAATATATATTTTGAATTAAGAAGTGAAAATGCGGAGGTACGAAATGATATATACAGTTACATTTAATCCATCTATTGATTATATTGTTTCAGTGGATGACTTAAAGTTAGGAAGTGTAAACAGAACATCTGAGGAGCTTATGTTTCCGGGAGGTAAGGGAATAAATGTTTCCATGGTTCTTAGTAATCTTGGAATAGAAAATACAGCCCTTGGTTTTTTGGCAGGTTTTACCGGTGACAATGTTCAGAAAATGTTGGAAGAAAACGGAGTAAATGCTGATTTTATCAGGGTTAAAGATGGAATAACAAGAATTAATGTTAAAATTCGTGCTCAGGAAGAAAGCGAAATAAACGGTATGGGACCGGCAATAAAGGACGAAGACATTAAGGAATTGTACAAGAAGTTAGACAAAATAAAGGACGGAGATATTTTGGTTCTTGCAGGAAGTATTCCATCAGTAATGCCTGAAACAATGTATAGTGACATAATGGAACACTTAAAAGATAAGGATGTAAAGATAGTTGTGGATGCCACAAAGGATTTGCTTTTAAATGTTCTTAAATATAAACCATTTTTTGTTAAGCCTAACAATCATGAATTGGGAGAAATATATGGCGTAGAGCTTAAAACAAGAGAGGATGTTGTTCCTTATGCAAAGAAGATGCAGCAGGAAGGTGCCAGAAATGTTTTAGTTTCCATGGCAGGAGAAGGAGCTGTTTTAGTGGCGGAAAACGGTGAAGTATATAAGAGCAAATGCCCTGAAGGCAAGGTGAAAAATTCCGTTGGTGCCGGAGATTCCATGGTAGCGGGATTTATTGCAGGATACCTAAAATCAGGGGATTACAAAGAGGCACTTAGAAACGGCTTACTTACAGGAAGTGCCAGTGCTTTCAGCGATAATCTTGCCACAAAAGAAGAAGTTGAAAATTTAGGAAAAACATTTGAAATGTAATTTATAAGTGTTTTTATTATAAGCAGAGTGGGTTTAAGCCTGCTCTGTTTTATTTTTTAATAATACCAATGATTCTTCCTAAGAAAAGACATTCGTCAATATGTTTAAGAATGAGGGGCTTGTCAAAACCACGTAATGCCTCAAGGCAAAAATACCTGTCAGGGACATATCTTCTAATATAAATCTTATCTTTATACATAAATATTCCACAGTCTCCGTAAAAAGGATATCTGTCTTTACATATCAGAATAAGTTCATCTTTGTAAAATAAACGGTCAGGGGATGAGTCATAAATGGTTATCCCTAAAATATCTAAATCACCATACTTTTTTCTGTATTTAGCAAAATTGTAAATATCAGAGCTTAAGTTTGTGCATGAAAAACCACGGGAATAGAAGCCATGTGCATTAACAATAGCAATATAATCAGTGTCAAATTTTTGATTATGTTCTAAAAGATGATCTTCAAGATCACATAATTCGGATAAAAAACTGAAGCATCTGTTTGACAAAGAGGGACTGTTATTTTGCACAGAAGCAGTATCTGAAATAAGCTCGTCAACACTACATTGAAAAGCTTCAGAAATCTTTATCAAATTATATATAGATGGATTATTTATTTTTCCACCTGTTAATTTCTTAATGGTTTCATAGGGAAGACCTGCTTCTTCCGATAATTGCCTGAGAGACCAGTTATAAAAGTACAGTTTTCTATAGATATTGTTTATAATTACGGTTTTGTAATAATAAAGGAATTCATCTTTGTTATTCATGAAAATAGTTCTCCTTTTAGCATATAAGATGTGTGTGAAATATGATAAAAGAAAATAGTACTTATAATTATAACATATTTAGTGCAACAATAACGGTATATGTGTAAAAAAGAAAATTATTTTTTAAAAAAGTTATAAGAATATAATAATAAAAGGAAAAAGTAACAATTTAAAGTAATAATGAAACTTTATTGAATAATAATATAGGTAATCCCAAATACATTAGAAGGCCGGTTCTGCAAAATTATGTCCCTTTGGTACAGTAATAGTGACTGGTGTTAATAAATAAAAAAGAATAGCATTTTTACTAACTTATACATTATGAGAGTGAAATATGAAAAGATATACAAGAGATGAAATGTTGAAATATTCTAAACGTGTAATAAAACTCAGAAGAAAGATAGGTTTATCTCAGGAAAGGGTTGCTGAGGATATTAGAATGTCATACTCAACATACAGAAAAATAGAAAACGGAGAGAGAAATTTATCTACGGGATGTTTGTTTAAGTTAAACCAGGCATATAATATTTCGGCGGACGAAATTCTATTTGATAAAAAGGGGAAAAAAGATATAAGAAAGTATTCTGAGCATGATAAAATGTTATTGCTTTTAAAATTAGATAATATTTATGGAAAAACAAAGGATAAGAATGAAGAATGAAAAAAATTCTATTATTAAATGATAATAAAAAGGGAGTATTGAATTTACCGGAATTTAAAAATCACAAAATAAAAATTTATAGGTCAGATAACTTTCAGGAGGCATGTGGAATAATGTTACATGATTATATTGACCTTTTTATTATAGATACCGTGGCAACTGACAGTGACGGAGACAGTGTAGGGGGCATACGTTTTGCAGAGGCAATACGTAGGGTGCAACAATATTGTTTTACACCTATTATTTTTTTGTCATATTTAGAAGATCCCAAGTTATTTATGTACGAGCAGTTACACTGCTATGCATTTATGGAAAAGCCTTACGATAGAAGTGAACTTATAAAAGTTGTAGAAACTGCATTAGAATTTCCCAAACCTCAAATTAAAAAAAGGAATCTTTATATTAAAGATGAGGGCATAATATATTCTGTGAAAATACAGGATATATTGTACATAAAAAGTGAAAGAAGACGACTTTACATATACACGAAAAAGGAAGCTTTTACCGTAAAAAACAGAACTCTTGAAAATATCATTGAAGAAATAAGTTCAGGGGATTTTGTAAGGTGCAGCAGATTTTACGTGGTAAATAAAAGACACATTAAAAGTATAGATTATGTAAACCGAATTATAACAATTACAGGAACTAAAGAGGAAATAGATATCGGGCCATCAATGATAAAAAGTATGAAAAGTAAGTTTAGCAGTTAAAAATCGCCGTTCAATACAGAAAAAGTACATTTCAGTACAAGAATGTAAATTATTAAGTAGTATTGTTATAATGATATTGTGATGTGAGTGCACAAAATAGATTGTGCCATCCAATGATGTAATGGGGTTATTTCGTTGCTACGCGAGTTTGTCAATCACATCATAATATACAGTTGAAAAGGGCTGTAGATAAAATATTAATACCTAAAACAAAACCGGATATACAGGCAGAATATCCGGCTTTGTTGAATTTAGAAATTATTTGGCATATTCGTACATAATCCACTTATTTACCACATCAAAAGGCGCAGGTCCCACAGCCAAAAAAGCCTTGTGAAAATCTTTTAAGTTAAAGGAATCTCCCAGCTTCTTTTTAAGAGAATCCTTAAGCCGGGTTATTTCCATAAAGCCTACATAATATTGAAGATAATTGGCAGGCTCTTCTATAACAGACTGAAAAATGGATTCACAAACCTTTTTGTCAGTGATATTATAATCTGCCAGATACTTAGTAGTGTCTTTAAAAGTCCATCCGTCATAGTTAATTCCAATATCGCAAATAGAATAAAGAGCCAGAGAATATGCAGAACTACAGGCAAAGGCTTTGGCAAGATTTTGGTCTTTATAACGATACTGATAAGACATAAATTCCACATAAGTTGCCCACCCTTCAGTATAGCCACCGTAGTTAATAATGTGCCTTACAGGGTGGGGATTAGTAGATGAAAAGAACCATGACTGGTACATATGCCCCGGTATTCCTTCATGGGCAATTGTGGCATAAAAATCCTGATTTTTCATACTTTCGCTACCGTTTATATAAATAATGTTATGTTGTGGATTATCTATAGGAGGAGTTAAATAAAAAGCAGGACTTAAAAAATCCTCAAGACTTTTATCCACATATTTTAAGGTGTATGAAATTTCGGAAAGCCGGCTGTCTCCCACTGTTGTAGGAAAATTATTGGAAATTTTCTTTGACAGTGAAGATATAATGTCATTGGGCTTTAAGTCGGATTCTGTTTTACCATAAAACTTTTTCTCCAGTTCAGGGTCTTTTGTGAGAATAGAATAAATTGCCTGCACATACCCTGTGAGATTAAGCTGAATTTCAGCTTTTAAATCACTGACAGATTTAGAACTTCCCGTATAATTTCTTACAAGATATTCATAGTAATCCCTGCCGCTTTTCAGGTAGAAAAGACCGTTTTTGTTTTTACAGGCTCCCTTTTTTTGCAATGACCACAAGGTATTGGCGATATTCTCGTAGGCAGGGTAAATGCTTTCCTCAATTACATTAATATCCCTTGTTATATAATTATTTTTTTCCTGGTCAGTTAAAAATGTAACACCGGATAATCTGTTTAAAAATGATGTATGCAAAAGATTTTCACAGGTATTTTTGTTGCCGATAAATTCCTTACACTGGGCAATTATTTTGTCGCAGGCAAATTTACTTATAAAAGAATTATTTTCAGCCTTTAATTTTTGAAATTCACATATTTGTCCATAATAATCCTTTATGAGAGACAAAATAGAAAGATAATTTTCAATATCCTTTTGGGAGGAAAAGGAATATTCACATAAAAGAACAGGAAGCTGAGCCTGAAGCCCCGTAGTAGGACTTAATACCTGAGAACAAAGGCATAAGTCGGAAAAATCCAGCTGATCTTTAAAATACTCCATTAAAACATCATAGGTTATCTGCTGCTCCGTGGAAAGGTCTTTATAATTAAAGTTTTTTAAAAGATTAATTTCGTTTATAAAGTGGTTTTGGGATGAAGTCATAGACTCATATGTATAGTTTCCCAAAGTGGGGGTAATGTTATCCAGTCCGTATTTTGAAGTATCAGATAAATAAAAATGCAAACTGAGAGTGTCGGAAGAGAGCTGGTCTGTTAAAAGTTTGTCTGCGTAGATATTAAAGTTTTGCTGTGTATTGTTTTCAAAGGAATTTTCTTTTTTTTCAGACAAAAGAGGGAAAACAGTAATGGCACATAAAAAGATAATAAAAATGCCAATAATAATCGATGAAAAGAGATTTCTTTTGAAAAAATCAGAAAAAGTAGTTAATTTTAACGTCATTTTTGTAGTGACTCCAAAGTCCTTTTATAATAAAATATAAAAAAATATTAAAATGTATGATATTTTTGTAAAATATGTTACAATCAAAGTTATATTGGAAAGAGGATTGTTGAAATTAGCTACTGAGAAAAAACGAAAAAGAGGTATTTAACATGGAAAGACAAAGTTACTCAAATGAAGTTATTCTTTTGCAGCCGGTATTTAAGGACGCAATCTGGGGTGGAGATTTATTGAAAAATTTTGGATATGAGCAGGCTGGAGACAATGCAGGTGAATGTTGGGGAATAAGTGCACACAAAAGTGGTGACTGCACAATTTTAAACGGAGAATTTGCCGGAGAAAAATTGTCATGGTGCTATGAAAATCACAGAGAGTTATTTGGAAATATTGAAAACGACGTGTTCCCACTTCTTGTAAAAATAATAGGGGCGCAGCAGGATTTAAGCATCCAGGTACACCCTAATGATGCCTATGCGGCAGAACATGAAAATGGTTCATTAGGGAAAACGGAATGCTGGTACATTCTTGACTGCAAGGAAGATGCCAGTATTGTCATAGGTCATAATGCAAAGGATAAAAAAGAACTTGCAGATATGATAAATCAGGGACGATGGAATGAATTAATAAGAGTTGTTCCAATTAAAAAAGGTGATTTTTTCCAGATAAACCCCGGATGTCTTCATGCAATTAAAGGCGGAACATTGCTCATAGAAACACAGCAAAGCAGTGACATAACATATAGAGTTTATGATTATGACAGACTGCAGAACGGAAAACCAAGACAGTTGCATTTAAAACAAAGTATAGACTGTATTGAAGCTCCTCACGTTGATTACAACCAGGAGAGAATTGTTAATAACTATCCGGGAATGAGCAGTGAAAGGTTAGTAAAATGTCCTTTCTACACATTAGAGAGATGGGAAATAGACGGAAAATACAGTTTTGAAAATGATAAACCATTTATTAATGCAAGTGTTATAGATGGAAGCGGAATGATAAACGGACAGAAGATAGGAAAGGGTGAACATTTTATTATTCCTGCTACATTAAAACAATGTAACATTGAGGGAAAATTAACAGTAATGATATCATACTGCTAAAAGATATTAAGAAAGTTGAAAGAGATATGTTATCAGAAAGAAGTCTTCAGATATTAGAAAAATTAATTGACAATAACCGTACACCTATTACGTCAAAGACTCTGGCACTGTATCTTGGCGTATCAGAAAGAAGTGTAAAAACCTATATTAAGGAGGTCTCGGATTTTTGTAAGGAGCAGGGAATGACCTTGGAAAGAAAGCCGGGAATAGGTTTTGTGGCAGACTTTTCTGAAAACCAGATTGAGCAGGTTAGTGCCATGAAACGTGACAAAAAAATGGTAATGTCCAAAAAACAGAGAATGGGTTATATAATGTACATTCTTTTAAGCGGATGGGACACTTATACCCTGTCATTGTTTTCAGAGGAATTAAATGTTAGTAAGAAAATGATTGGCGATGACATTAACACCATATCAAAGGAACTTGAAAAATATAATATTCATATTAACAGGGTTGCAGGGCATGGTGTGTTTATTTCCGGTGAGGAATTTTCCATTAGAAAGGCAATGAAAAGTTATTGCAGATATGCCATTGGAAATAATAAAGTAGACAATGTACACGATTACAGGGTTAATTATGAAGAAGAGTATTTGTGGATAAATAACTTTGGAAGGGATAATTATGAGAAGGCCATTGAAGTAATAGGGGCAATAGAGAAGGAATTTGATGTTGCCTATACAGACTATTCCTTTAGAATGTTGGCAGAATATCTTAGCATCCAGTTATTTAGAATCAGAATGGGAAATGTTATAGAGAAGGATATTGTCAAAGAAGAAGGAAAATTAAGCAATCCTGAAATTGTTGGAAAAGTGTGTCAGATGTATGAGCAGCTGGGAAAAGTGCAGATTAATGAATATGAGAAGCAGTATATAGACATACTATTTGCAGCGGCAGCAGTGCAGCTTAAGAAAAATCGTACACAACTGGTAAATAATAGCAGATTTGACAGCAAAAATCAGGAAATATGCGCTGAAATTTTAAAATATCTTTCTGAAATTTTAAATGCGGATTTAGAGGGAAATGAACTTTTAAGAACCAGCTTAGAAGCGTTTATTCCACCGTCATTTATTAGAACACAGTATGGTTTTGAGGTTAGCAATCCTTTCTTAGGAGATATAAGGGAAATGTATTCGGGAATTTTTGCCACATGCTTTACATTGGGAAAATTCTACGAAGAATATACAGGAGAGATACCTACAGACCATGAAATCTCTTTTATCGCACTGTTTTTAGGAGGTGCACTTCACAGAAATGTGAAAAACGTCAAAGCGGTGTTAATTGGTACCAGCGGAATTGCCGCAGCTAATATTGTGGCAAGAAAAATAGAAAACAAAATTGATGATGTAAAGATAGTTGCCATATTATCCTCCCAAAAAATAGAGAATATAGAGGACTATGATTCTGATATTATCCTGTCGTTACTGCCAAACTTTGAATATGAGGACAAGGTAGTACATATATCGCCTATTGTCAGCAGGGATGATGAACAGAAAATTAAGGATGCATGCTTTGAGGCATTGTCAAATCCACGGTTTGGAAGCGAAAAGTTTGATGAAATAGTTGATAAGGACCATATACTGATTGTCAGGGAAAAAGTGGAGCGTGAGGCCATTCTTAAAGAGGTTTGCAAGCGTCTTTGCGAAGGTGGATATGTAAAAAAAGAATTTTACGATGATGTAATAACAAGAGAAAAAATAGAATCAACAGCTATTGGAAATGAAGTTGCCATTCCTCATGGAATGCCGGAAAATGTTATAAAACCAAAAGTTTTTGTGGTTAAACTTGAGTATCCGGTAAACTGGGGAGGAAAAATGGTTAGCACAATATTCCTTTTAGCCCTTAACTTTAACAACATTGAAACTACTAAGTCATTTTTCATGGCATTTACCAGATTGGTAGGTTCAGAAACCAGAATAGGAAAAATACGTAAATGTCAGACTCCGGAGGAGATAGGGGACATATTCAAAAGAGAATTGCATTATAAACAATAAAAATTAATAAAAAATAATGAAAAGCTTTTGATTTTTCAAAACGTTTCAATGCAAGAAAAATACTAAGCTTGAGAATAATTGCACTAACTTTAGTGCAATTTTCTTTTTTTGCGAGAATTGAAAAAAAGTAATAAAGCCCTTAGAATGAAATTACACAATGGTGGTAATAATTTTAAGAAAAGGAGGACAAAGGTTTGGCTAAAGAACTAATGAGCAAAGAGATTGTTATGTTTGACGTTAAGGCAGAGAATGCAGAAGGGATTATCAGATTAATAGCTGATGCGATGGACAAGGACGACAGACTTATTGACAAAGAAGGTTATGTAGCAGATGTTATGGCAAGAGAGGCAAGTTCAAGTACGGCAGTTGGTTTCTCAGTTGCTACACCACATTCAAAGTCAGTACATGTTAAGGAACCATCACTTGCTTTTGTACGTCTTGCGCATCCTGTTAAATGGGATGATACGGAAAGCGTTGACATGATATTCCAAATCGGTGTTCCTTCACCGGGACAGGGTGACAGACACTTAGAAATTCTTGCAGGATTGTTCAGAAAGGTTATGCATGAAGACTTTAGAGAACAATTAAAGAATGCAAAAAATGCCGATGAAGTTATTGAACTTATTGGCACAGTTTAAATCCTGAGGTCAGGATAAAATACGTTTTGAAAAGGAGAAAAGTTATGAAAGAATTGGTAGATATCTTAAAAAACACCAAACAGCACCTTATGAATGGTGTGTCATATATGATTCCGGTTGTTGTTGGTGGTGGTATCTTAATGGCCATCGCAGTATTATTAACAGGTGAAGGAGCAGCTCCGGGATGGGGTTCAGGTCTTCCTTATTGGTTATGGACAATCGGAGCTGATGCTCTTGGATTAATGTGTCCTGTATTTGCAGCATATATTGCTTACTCAATTGCAGACAGACCCGGAATTGCAGTAGGTATGGCAGGCGGATTTATGGCACTGAATATTCCTACAGGTTTAGGAGCACCTGTTCAGACTTTGGTAGAAATTACTAAGGGTGTTACAGTTCCTGATGGAGCAGTTTTAACAACAATTGACAATGTTCAGTATTATGTAAATTCAACAAGAACAGTACAGACAGCTTCAGCCGGATTTATAGGAGCAGCTATTGCAGGTTTAATTGCAGGTATTGTAGCACATTACTTAAAGAAGATTCCTCTTCCAAAGTCAATGCAGTCACTTAAATCGATTATCATTATCCCTGTAGTTGGTGTGTTAATTGTAGGTGCTATAATGTTCTCATGTGGAGCACCAATTGCATCATTTATGACATGGCTTGAAGGTGTAATGACAGATATGGCACATGGAAATCATGGAAGTCTTGCCCTTGCAGGAATTAGTGCTTTGGCATCACTTATGATAGCATTTGACCTTGGTGGTCCTGTAAACAAAGTTGCTTACTCAATTTTAATGGTAGCATTTGTAGGTACAGGTATTTACACATTCGCAGCTCCTGTTGGTATTGCTATTTGTATTCCTCCAATCGGATGTGGTGTTGCTTCATTAGTTTTAAGAAAGAAGTTCTCACCGGAAGAACAGAATGCAGGCATCGGTGCTATAGCGATGGGTTGCTGTGGTATTACAGAAGGAGCTATTTCATATACAGCTGCTGATCCGACAAGAATGATTCCTATTAACATGATTGCATCAGCAATTGCAGGTGGTCTTGCAGGATTCCTTGGAGTTGGTGCTAAGATGTCAGCTTGCTGGGGTGGTTTAATTGTAGCTCCTGTTATTCAGGGTGAAAGCTTTATGTCAGGTTGGCCACTTTACGTAATCTGTATTTTAGTTGGTGTAGCAATTTACGTTGGTTTGTGTGCATTATTAAAGAAAGATTATGTTGCACCTGAACCGGAGGATTTAGGAGATGTTGATATCTCATTTGAATAAATCATATAAGAAATATAATTTGTATAATAAACTGATAAGTCGGATTTAAGTCAGGAAAATATAACTTGTATAAAATAAACTGATAAGTCGGATTTAAATTAACAAGAAAGAGAGTGAATGATATGAAATTTTTAGCAGTTACAGCATGCCCTTCAGGGGTTGCACATACTTATATGTCAGCAGAGGCTATTCAGCAGGCTTGCAAAAAAGCAGGAATCGAGTGTAAGGTTGAAACACAGGGTTCTATTGGTATTGAAAATGCTATTACAGCAGAAGATATTGCTACAGCAGATGCAGTAATATTAACAACAGATATGCCTATTAAGAATGCAGGTCGTTTTGATAACTTAAAGAAAGTTAAAATCACTACAGGTCAGGCAATTAAGCAGGCAGATGCCATCGTAGCTAAGATGGTTGGAATGCTTAAATAATAGCAGATAGCTGTTTAAGCCAAACTCAAATTAAAATTATTAAGCCAAATTTATCCGGGTGGGTGGAGCGTATGCCTGCCCGGATATATAAAATTAAGAGAGAATCGTAGAGTAAAACATTAAATTAGAAAACTGTTGCGAAAGCAATTTAAATAAAGTATCGAATAAGAAGGAGAACGAAAATATGATAAGCAAGACATTAACAGTAAACAATCCGGAGGGATTACACATGAGACCGGCAGGAGTTATCGCAAAGGAAATGGGTAAATTCGCATGCGACATAACAATTGTATTTGGTGAAAAGAGAATAAACGCAAAGAGTCTTATAAACATCATTTCAGCATGTATCAAAACAGGTGCAGAAGTAACATTTGAGTGTGATGGTGAGGACGAAGAAGCAGCAATGGCAAAGATTGTTGAACTTGGAAGTCAGAATTTTGGTGAATAATAATAAGAGGTAAGATTATGTACAAAGGTATTGCAGGTTCCGAAGGTATCGGAATAGGAAAAGTTGTTATAATTGAAGACCACGATATTACTATTGAAACAAAGCATGTTCCGGAAACAGACTCAGAGATTGCCAGATTACAGGAGGCAATTGAAAAGTTTGTGGAAATTACAAATAAGATGGCTGATAAAATGGATGAAACTGTTGGTAAAAAGGACGCAGACATTTTAAGAGGTCATATACAAATGCTTCAGGATCCAATGATTGAGGAACAGATTTCCTCACTTATTATAGCTGAAAAGATTACTGCTGAAATGGCAGTTGATCAGGTGTTAGAGCAGACAGCAGAAATGTTTTCACAGATACCTGATGAATTATTACAGCAGAGAGCTACAGACTTTAGAGACATTAAAGCAAGAATGATTAAGTTACTTATGGGAATTGAAGATGTTGATATTTCCCAGGTACCGGCAGGAACTGTTTTAGTGGCAAAAGATTTGACTCCATCTATGACAGCAGGAATTAAGCCTGAAAATATTGAAGGTATTCTTACAGAGATGGGTGGAAAAACATCTCATTCAGCTATATTGGCAAGAGCAATGGAAATTCCGGCGGTTTTAAGTATTGAAGGAATATGTGATATTGTAAAGAATGGTGACACTGTTGTTCTAGACGGAACAAGTGGTGAGGCATTAGTTAATCCGGAAGAGGATGTTGTTAAGGAATTTGAAGATAAACGTGAACAGTTTGCAAAGGATAAGGCTCTTCTTAAGGCATATGCCGGAAAGCCGTCTGTTACAAAAGATGGAACAAAGGTAGAATTAGTATGCAATATTGGAAAGCCGGAAGATGCAAAGAAAGCTGTTGAATGTGACGGAGAAGGTATCGGATTATTCAGAACTGAATTTTTGTTTATGGACAGAGACAGCATTCCTACGGAAGATGAACAGTTTGAAGCATATAAAGCGGTTGCCGAAACAATGAAAGGTAAGCCGGTAATTATAAGAACCCTTGATATAGGAGGCGACAAAGATGTACCGTATCTTGGACTTGAAAAGGAAGAAAATCCTTTTTTAGGATTTAGAGCAATAAGGTTTTGCCTTCAGAGACAAGATATTTACAAAACACAGTTAAAAGCACTTGTAAAAGCCAGTGCATATGGTAAAATAAAGATAATGGTTCCATTGGTTACAGGAGTAGATGAGCTTCGTCAGGTTAAGACTATGGTAGCTGACATTATGAAAGAGTTTGACGAAAAAGACGTTCCGTATAACAAAAACATAGAAATTGGTGTTATGATGGAAACACCGGCAGCATGTATGATGGCAGATGCGTTGGCAAAGGAAGCTGCATTCTTTAGTATAGGTACAAATGATTTAACAGGATATACTATGGCAGTTGACAGAGGTAATGCAAAGGTAGCATACCTGTATTCCACATATAACCCTGCGGTTCTCCGTGCTATTAAGAGAATAATTGAGTGCGGAAGAAAAGAAGGAATCATGGTTGGTATGTGTGGTGAAGCAGCAGCTGATCCAAAGTTAATACCATTACTTTTGGCTTTTGGTCTGGATGAATTCAGTGTAAGTGCCACAAGTGTTTTGAAAACAAGAAAGATTATTTCTGATTGCGATGTTGGGGCATGTAAGGAATTAGCCGAAAAGGTTATGCAGTGCATTACTGAGGAGGAAGTCTTAAAGTTATTATAATTTAATTTGCGAAATGCAAATAGTATTACAATATTTAATGGATTGGAGCCCAAAATGAATATCAAACTTATAGCCACTGACGTAGATGGTACTCTCGTTGCAGATGACCACTTAACAATCCCCCCAATTAATATTAATGCGTTTAGAAAGGCTAAAGAAAACGGTGCATTAATAGCCGTAAGCACCGGAAGACCATATTCATTAACAAAAAGGGAATGCGATTTGTTAGGTTGCGTAGACTATTTGATACTATCAAACGGAGCAGCTGTGGTGGACATGCACAGCGCAAAGGTTCTCTGCAGCTGCTACCTTCCTTTTAAATCCCTAGAGAGAATATTAAGTGTTTTTGAAAAATATCCGTTGGTATATGAGATTTATGCAGATGGTGCAGGTTACATTACGGATTATACATATGAACATTATTTTGAAGCTAAAGGTCTTCCTGAAGTCTTTTTAACTGAATACAGAAAAATAATGGAGAGATGCGACAGCCCGTGGGATATTATAAGGACTAAAAATGTTGAAAAGTTTAATGTTTCACATATTCCTGATGAATGTATTGAACCTTTGATGAAGGATTTAAGTGAAATTTCTGATTTGGTTTATTCGGCAGGATATAAAGGAAATATGGAGATAACTGCTGTGGGAGCTGACAAGGGGAATGGACTTAAATGGTTAGCAGATTTTCTTGGAATAAATAGTGAAAATATTATGGCATTTGGTGATTCAGGAAATGATGCCACAATGCTTGAGTATGCCGGATGTTCTTATGCATTAAAGACAGGAAATGATTTGGCAAAGGAAAAAGCAAAGTTTATTACGACAGAAGGCAACGCAGACGGCGGCGTTGGAATTACCATAGAAGAATGGTTAAAAAACGGCAAAATATAAGAAGACTTATTTGACATAAATTAAATAATGGTACACAATAGTAGGTATAAATTTTACTAAGGAGGATTTATGCTGGCAAGAGAAAGACAAAATAAAATCGTCGAAATTGTAAACAAAGAAGGTTCCGTATTAGTTAAGGAATTAAGCGAGTTATTTAAAGTTACAGAAGACAGTATTCGAAAAGATTTATCTGCGTTAGAGAAAAAAGGGCTGTTAAAAAAGACTTATGGCGGTGCCATTAAGAATCGTGTGAATACCCATGAAATATATGTTTCCCAGCGAAAGGGAAAGAATGTAAAAGAAAAGCAGCTTATAGCGCAAAAGGCGTTTGAACTGATAGAAGAAGGGGATATGATTTTTCTTGATATTTCTACCAGTAATATAGAACTGATTAAATTAATTATTGAAGCCAATCTGAAGATAACCGTTGTAAGTAATATGATAGATGTTATGCTTTCTTTTGTGCAACCTTCAGATACAAATTTTGTGTTTGTTGGTGGAAAGATGAACAGGGGAAGAGACGGTTTCATTGGTTCATATACAAACAAACAGATTCAGGAATTTAATTTTGATAAGGCTTTTATGGGTGCAGTAGGTGTAGACACTGACAGGGACAAAGTTTATACATATGCTACAGATGACGCATTAACTAAAAAGATGATAATGGATGTCAGCAACAAGTCCTACGTTATGTTGGAAACGAGAAAGCTTGCCCGTGAAGGTAATTATAAATATGCAAATATTAGTGATTTCGCAGGAATTGTAATGGATAGCAAACCGGAGGAAAAAGCACTGAAGGACTTGCAACAGTACAACGTGGAATTGTTCTATTAAAATAGATTAGATAAACAAAAATATTGTTTTTAATAAGTATGTCATAATTTATCTTTCAAAAGGGGCATCCCGGGTGTAATTCAAGAAGTTAGAATGTTGGATTACATTTCGGGGTGCCCCTGATTTTATGTGGTGGTAAAATTTATAAAAATAAATTAAAAGAAATAAAAAAATTATTATAAAGTATTGACATATTTTGTAAATGATGATATTCTCTTTACGCTCAAGTGAAATTCTAGTTAAGGAGAGTATGGTTATATTAATGAAGCCTTACCAATAACAATTTGTTTAGTGGCATATGAAATTGTACTTCAGATCATTATGTTTTCCATTTGTTTTTATACTAGAGAATCACAAAAGAGGACGTAAAATTACGAAACATATCACTTGAAAAATATTTTTGTTTGCATAACTATAGTTTTACCGGAAAAACATAGGGGAGGAAAATCAATGATTGTAGGTATATGTGATGATGAAGAGCAGATGAGAGATAAAATTGAAAAACTGTGCAGAAAAAATTACAACATACAAAATGTACATTATGAACAATTTGCAGATGGAGAGGAAGTCGAAAATACCAATGTTAATATTAATGTTTTAATATTAGACATTAAAATGCCAAAGGTTGGCGGTATTGAAGTTAAAAATATATTTGAAGAACAGAAAAAGGATACTTTGATAATTTTTGTTACTAATCACGGAGAACTGATACACGAAGCTTTTGGAAAGAATGTAGTAGGTTTTATAGAGAAAAGTGATTTGGAAAAAGAGCTTGGTCAATATCTGAACAAAGCAATGGGTATGGTGAAAAAGAATGTTGATATCGACGGCCGAAATTGTAAAGATATTTTATATATTAAGGCAGAGGATGTGTACTGTAGAGTTTTTATGAAAGATAATACCAGCTTTTTAAAAAGAGTGAGTCTTACGAAGATGGAAGAGAAATTGAGGGGAAGTGACTTAGTGAAAGTGCACAAGTCATATATAGCTAATCTTGCGTATGTTTCCAATATTAAAGAAAACGAATTAATAATTGATAATGCGAAAATACCTGTCAGTACAAGAATGCGTACAAAGGTATTTAATGAACTAAAAAAATACGAATATAAAAATTTACATATAATAAATTAGGTAGTGAATAGCGTTTACAACAAAAAGGTTGCGTTTACAACAAAAGGATTGAAAGTTAATAAAAGAAGGAATATGTTGATATTGACAAACAATATAGAGAAAGGTTGGATGAACTATGAAGAAAAAAATTATTGCAATAGCTGTAGTTATGGTTTTAGCCGTTGGAATAAGTATTCCACTTATAAGTAATGCAACTCAGGTAACTGATAAAAATGAAAAGTGGGGTCAATCACTCAAAAAAACTTATGACGAAAAGAAAGTAGCAGATGAACAGAAATATAAAACTTCATTAGTGGGAAACTACTCGGCAAATAAGGTAGAAGGTGATGAAGTTAGTCAGGTTGGAAAGGATATATTAATTACTGATTCGGAACTCAATCAGATGTCAGACTTTTATGTATTACAGGGAAAGAGCCGACAGGAGGCTGACAAAACAGCAAAAGAGTATGCTCAGGAATATAATGCACTGTATGTAGAAGCTGTAAAGAATGGCTTTGATGCTACAGATGAGGAGGTAAAAACATATGTTGATAGTCTAAAAGAGGAACTTAACAAACCGGAGAATAAGGAACAGCTTAATTCAGTGTTAAAAGGTTTTGGTTCAGAAGATGAATATTGGGATTATGAATATATGGTTTATCAGAAACAACTGCCTATTCAGAAATATGTTAAGAGCCTTGAAAATGATTATAATAATGCACATCAGGACGAATTTACAGAAGAACAATTGGCACAGAATTGGAATACCAAGCTGGATTCTATCAAGAAAAAGTTAGTAAAAGAGCAGCAATTTAAAGATGTTCAGAAACCTGTAGATATAGGACAAAGCTTTCAGGAGTAGTATGTGGAAGTTTGAAGAATAGCATGTGGAATAGTATATAAAAGGAATATTTAAATAAAGAAGTCTGATTGGGAAAAAATCCAGTCAGGCTTTTTTTGACATCAAAATACCCTAATATTATGTAATGCCTTATATCTAAGGTAGTTTCTTAGCTCAAATCGGTGCGAGCACATGTGGAATTACCAAGGCATCGTTAATTTTCTTTATTTTTATGGTAATCGTGTTGGTTACACAGTAATGTGAGGAAGTGTTTGGGTATATTTAACATATGAAACGACTTATTTTACAAGAATTATCCATTATAATTTTAAATTTCATGTATTCATATCCGCCGGAGTTATTTCATAACTTATGGACTAATTCCCACCACAATATGATAACTTAAAAGCTTATTTTAGCCCTCAAAATCACCATTACATATTGAAAACAATAAGGAACAATAAAAAGTAATAAAAAATAATAAAAAAATCGTTGACTTTACATATATCCCGTTATAAAATGAAACCATAGAAATGAAGGAGGTGGATATGTTGAGTTGTTTAGTTAAAACAGACAGAATTGAAACATTAAAGAATAGAATGCTCTCGGTTCCAAGATATGCATCTATTGAACAGGCAAAGATTATTACAGACACATATAAAGCACATGAAGGTGAGCCACGTATTATGCAGAGAGCGTACTCACTCAAGAACTGCTTAGAAAAGATAGGTATTAGCATTGAACCGGAAGAACTGATTGTAGGAAACAGAACAGCCGGTGTGAGATACGGAGTAGTTTTCCCAGAAAGCGGCAGCACATGGGTAGATAAGGAATTTGAAACTCTTCCAACCAGACCACAGGACAAGTTTAATGTTCATGAAGAGGATATTAAATATTTCAGAGAAGTAATATATCCTTATTGGCAGGGAAAATCATTAGAGGATGTGCTTAAGGCACGCTACGGAAAAGAGATTGATGAAATATCAAAGGTAGCAAAAATAAATCAGAAAGATCATGCACAGGGACACATTAATCCTGATTGCGAAGGATGGCTTAAGAAAGGTCCGGCAGGTCTCAAGGCAGAGGCACAGAAACATTTAGATGAAGAAACAGATGAAGAAAAGAAGCTTTTCTATAAGAGTGTTGTAACTGTTATGGACGGAGCTATTAACTTCATTATGAGATATCATTATTTGTTATTAGAGGAAGCTAAGGAAAATCCAAAGTGGGCAGATAACATGAAGACAGTGGCTGAAATCTGTAAAAACATTGCAGAAAGACCGCCGGTTACTTTCCACGAGGCAGCTCAGTCATTGTGGTTCTTATTTGTAATCCTGCAGATGGAATCAAATGCATCATCATTTTCACCAGGAAGAATGGACGTTTATATGTATCCTTATTATAAACATGACAGAGAAAATGGTGTAAGCGACCAGGATATATTGGAAATTATAGAAAGCCTTTGGCTTAAATTTAATGAAATTGTATATATGAGGAACTCAAACAGTGCTAAATTCTTTGCGGGATTCCCTATTGGATTTAACATTGCGGTAGGTGGTCAGGATGAAAATGGAGAGCCATATGAAAATGAACTTTCTTATTTATTCCTGAAATCTCAGGAACATATCGGTTTGCCACAGCCAAATCTTTCAGTAAGACTTTGTGAAAAAACCAGTGACAAATTATTGAAGGCAGCCATAAAAGTTGTTTCCCTTGGAAGTGGTATGCCACAGTTCTTTAATGACAAGGCGGTTATTCCTGCCATGATAAAGGATTTGGATATTGAAGAAAAGGATGCAAGAAACTATGCCATTGTAGGTTGTGTTGAACTTACTACTCAGGGAGATAATCTGGGATGGTCAGATGCAGCAATGTTTAACTTAAATAAGGCATTAGAACTTACTTTAACAGGTGGCAAGTGCCTTATAACAGGCAAGCAGCTGGCACCGGATAGAGGAAATCTAACAACATATGAAACTTTTGAAGATTTGGAAGAAGCCTTCAGACAGAATATAGACTACTTTATGGATAAGATGATAAAGGCATGTGAGCAGGTTGAGCAGGCACACATGGACCTTCTTCCTACACCGTTTTTGTCATCAGTTATTAATAACTGTATGGATAAAGGAATTGACGTTACACGAGGCGGTGCAAAGTACAATTTGTCAGGTATTCAGATGATACAGGTAGCAAATCTGGCAGACAGCCTTGCGGCAATTAAGCAGATGGTGTATGACGAGAAAAAGGTGTCAAAGGAAAGACTTCTTAAGGCACTTGAGAACAATTATGAAGGTGACGAGATTTTAAGAACAATGCTTCTTAACAAGGTTCCTAAATATGGAAACGATGTTGAGTGGGTTGATAATCTTGGAGCAAAATGGGCAAAATATTTCCGTGAAAGAATTGGAAAGTTTACCAATTACAGAGGCGGAAAATATCATACAGGAATGTATACTGTTTCAGCTCATGTACCAATGGGAGAAAATGTGGGAGCCTCTCCTGATGGAAGATATTCCCAGACACCGTTAGCTGATGGCGGTATGTCACCGGTTTACGGACGTGATGAACATGGACCGACAGCGGTTCTTAAGTCAGTGTCAAGGTTAGATAAGAGCTGGACTACTAACGGAGGACTTCTTAATATGAAGTTTCTACCGGAATTTTTCAAAACTGAAAATGGAATCGACAAATTCGCTAAGATGTTAAGAACTTTTGTGGATTTGGAGATACCTCATATACAGTTTAATGTTGTAAGAAAAGAAGATTTGTTGGCGGCTAAGAAGAATCCGGAACAGTATAGAAATCTTACAGTCCGTGTTGCAGGATATACTGCATACTTTGTGGAACTGGCGGGAGAACTTCAGGATGAAATTATTGCCAGAACAAGTTATGACGATATTTAAATTTAAGAAAGTGATGATGTGAATTTGAAAGGTTACGTTTTCGATTTTAAGAGATTTTCTACCCATGACGGACATGGCATCAGGACAACGGTTTTTCTTAAGGGATGTACCTTAAACTGTGTCTGGTGTCAGAATCCTGAGGGGATTTCAATTAAACAAAGACCTCTGTATTTCCCAAATAAATGCATACATTGTAATACATGTGTGCATTTGGCGGAAAACGGTGGCGTAACGGAAGTTGACGGAAAGATAAAGCTGGATGTTTCCAAGGTGGAGAACTGGCATAATATAATTGATAGTTGTCCGGCAGTGGCACTAACCATGGATTCTACGGAAATGACATCTAAGGAGGTAGTGGAGGAAGCCTGTAAGGATGCACCGTTTTTTAAATACGGTGGCGGGGTTACCCTGTCCGGTGGTGAGCCTTTGTTTCAACATGAATTTGCTATTGAAATTTTAAAAGGTTTAAAAGAAAAAAACATAACTACCACCATTGAGACGGCATCTCATATTCCTATGCCTATATATAAGGAAGCCATGAAGTATATTGACTATGTATACGCAGACCTAAAAATAATGGATAGCAACCTTCATAAAAAGTATACGGGCGTAGATAACACTAGGATAGTGCAAAATTTGAAGTGGCTGCTTATGTCAGAAAAGAAAGAAAATGTTATAATAAGAACACCACTAATACCTGGTATGACTGCGACTGAAGAAAATATTGCAGGAATTGCAAAGTTTATAAGCGGTTTGTACCCGGAAGTCAAATACGAGATTTTAAATTACAATCCATTGGCACAGGCAAAGTATGACATGGTGGATAAGGAATTTTGTTTTAAAAACAATCCGCCGTTATACAGCGATGACCAGATGAGGGCATTTGGAAAAATTGCCACAGACAATGGCGTGAAGAACCTTATATTGGAAATATAAGTAATTAGAAGTATAAGTAAATAATTAACGGCGGTTAATTAAATATAGAAAGAGAGAATTTTGGAGGTAAAAAAGATGAAGTTAATTATTGATGACGCAAACATTGAGAAGGTAAAAAAAGTTTGGGAATTATATCCTTGTGATGGTGTTACAACTAATCCGTCTATTTTGGCTAAAAGTGGAAGAAATCCATATGAGGTTCTCTCAGAACTGAGGGAAATCGTTGGAAAAGACGGAGAACTTCATGTTCAGGTAGTTTCAAAAGATGCAGAAGGCATGATTGAAGAAGCTAAAGTAATTAGAGAAAAATTAGGAGAAAATACATTTGTAAAGGTTCCTACAACACCACAGGGACTTAAGGCAATGAAGGCTTTAGCAGCAGAGGGAGTAAACATTACAGCAACAGCTATTTACACACCAATGCAGGCATTTTTAGCAGCAAAAGCCGGTGCAAAATATACAGCACCGTACATTAATAGAATTGATAACTTTGGATATAACGGCGTTCAGGTAGCTATGGATATTCAGGATATTTTTGAAAATAACAATCTTCCATGTGAAGTTCTTGCAGCAAGCTTCAAGAATTCACAGCAGGTACTTGAACTTACTAAATATGGAATAGGGGCATCTACAGTAGCAACAGACGTAATTGAAGGTCTTATTAAAAATGCAGCAATCGACGCAGCAATCGACGCATTTAACAAAGACTTTGAGTCAATTACAGGAGAAGGAAAAACAATGGCAAATTGCTAATTCACAATCTCTTTCTAATAGGCGGGTTTCCGGTAGCGGAGCCCGCCATTTTTAAGGTGATCATAATACCATTCCCACCTAATGATATTTTGTTGACAAAATGCCCATAAAATAATAGAATTATGAGCAGAAGACAAATGCCACGAAAGGAAGAGTAGGTAGCGGATTCGCTTAAAGAGAGCCCGGTAAGGTGGAAGCGGGCAGTGAGAGAAACTACTGAACATGGCCCTGGAGCAGCAATGGTGAAACAGATGGGATATATTCCATTTCTGGAAGTAGCTATTGACGGTTGCACCCGTTACAGCGCAAATGAGATATAAAGATACAACATCTTTATATGAAGTAAAGTGGTACCACGAAGTTTGAACTCTCGTCTTTGCAAAAAAAGATGGGAGTTATTTTTATTTGTGTAAGCATGGTGGCAGTAGTACTTACATTATATTAAATAAAGGTTTCACAAATATGTTAATAATTGCAAAAAATAGCAGATAATAAATATAAGGAGAAAAAAGATGACAAAGAAAACATTTTATTTAACAACAGCAATTGCGTACACATCAGGCAAGCCTCATATTGGAAATACTTATGAGGCAATTTTGGCAGATAGCATTGTACGTTTCAAAAGACAGCAGGGATATGACGTAAGATTCCAGACAGGAACAGATGAGCATGGACAGAAAATTGAGTTAAAAGCAGCAGAAGCCGGAGTTACTCCAAAGGAATTTGTTGACAAAGTTTCAGGAGAAATCAAAACAATTTGGGATCTTGTAGGAACATCATATGACAAATTTATAAGAACAACAGATGAATATCACGAGAAACAGGTTCAGAAGATTTTTAAGAAGCTTTATGACCAGGGTGATATTTACAAAGGATATTATGAGGGAATGTACTGCACACCTTGTGAGTCATTTTTCACGGAATCACAGTTAGTAGACGGCAAATGTCCTGACTGTGGAAGGGAGTGTACACCGGCGAAGGAAGAGGCATACTTCTTTAGAATGAGCAAGTACGCAGACAGACTTATTGAACATATTAATACACATCCTGAATTTATACAGCCGGAATCCAGAAAGAATGAAATGATGAACAACTTCCTTCTTCCGGGGTTGCAGGATTTGTGTGTATCCAGAACTTCATTTAAGTGGGGGGTACCTGTTGACTTTGATCCAAAGCACGTTATCTATGTTTGGATAGATGCTTTATCAAACTACATTACAGGACTTGGATACGACGTAGACGGAAACAATGATGAGTTATATAACAAATACTGGCCGGCAGATTTACATCTTATTGGCAAGGATATTCTCCGTTTCCATACAATTTACTGGCCGATAATGCTTATGGCTCTTGACGTTCCTCTTCCAAAGCAGATTTTCGGACATCCTTGGTTATTACAGGGAGACGGAAAAATGAGTAAGTCAAAGGGAAATGTTATTTACGCTGATGATTTGGCTAACTTATTTGGAGTTGATGCGGTAAGATATTTTGTTCTTCACGAAATGCCTTTTGACAACGATGGAACAATAACATGGGAGCTTATGGTTGAGAGAATGAACTCTGACCTGGCAAATACATTGGGAAATCTTGTAAACAGAACAATTTCCATGTCAAATAAGTATTTTAATGGAGCTGTTGAAAATAAAGGGGTTAGCGATGATGTAGACGCAGACTTTAAGGAAACTGTTCTTGCAGCACCTAAAAAGGCAGCTGAAAAAATGGATAAACTTAGAGTTGCAGATGCAATTACTGAAATTTTTGCATTATTTAAGAGATGTAATAAATATATTGATGAAACAATGCCTTGGGCACTGGCAAAGGAAGAAGACAAGAAGGACAGACTTGCAACAGTGCTTTACAATTTAATTGAAGGTATTAATATTGGCGCAAGCCTTTTAGAGCCATTTATGCCTGAAACATCAAAGAAAATTCTTCAGCAGATTAACGCAGAAGCAAGAGCTTTTGACGATATGGAAGAATTTGGCAAATACAAATCAGGTAATAAGGTTACTGAAAAGCCGGAAATTTTATTTGCCAGAATGGACATAAAGGACGTTATGGAAAAAGTTGAAGAAATTAAGGCAGCCCAGAAAAAAGATACTGAAGGAGAAAAATATCCGGAAGTAGAGGCTAAACCTGAGATTACAATTGATGATTTTGACAAGGTTCAGATTCAGGTAGGTGAGGTAATTAAGTGTGAGCCGGTTCCAAAGGCTAAAAAGCTTCTTGTTTCACAGATTAAGATTGGAGCAGAAACCCGCCAGATAGTATCCGGAATAGCTAAATATTATAAGCCTGAAGAGATGGTAGGAAAGAAGGTTGCCGTTATTACAAACTTAAAGCCTTGTAAGCTCTGTGGTGTTGAGTCTCAGGGAATGATACTTGCAGCCGGGGATGATGAGGGAAATCTTTCAGTAGTAACTGTAGATAAAGATATAGTAAGTGGAAGTGAAATCTGCTAAAATATAAAGAGAAACTTTATAAGTTATGTAAAATCCCATTCCTTAGGGAGTGGGATTGTGCATTTTACCGTCAGCATTTATGAAGGAAAAGTTGGAGGAAATATGATTTTTGATACACATGCTCATTATGATGATGAGGCATTTGATGATGATCGTGAACAGATTTTAGAACGTATGAGAAACAGAGGGGTTGAATACATAGTAAATGTGGGAGCATCCATTCATTCATGTAAGACTACCATAGGACTTACAAGAAGGTTTCCTTATGTATATGGAGCCCTTGGAGTGCATCCGGATGATGTGGCTGATTTAACTGAAGAAGATTATGAATGGTTAGAGCGCAGTGTTTACAAGCCAAAGATTGTTGCCGTAGGGGAAATCGGATTGGATTATCATTGGAATGAAAACAAAGACCAGCAAATAAAAGCTTTTGAGCGTCAGATGCAAATAGCGAGAGAGGCACAGCTTCCTATTATTATTCACAGCCGTGACGCTGCTAAGGATACATATGATGTCATGAAGGCTAACAGGGCTGACGAAATGGGTGGAATTGTTCACTGCTTCTCATACACGAAGGAAATGGCGAAACAGTTTATGGACATGGGCTTTTATTTGGGAATTGGCGGAGTTGTTACTTTTTCCAATGCAAGAAAGCTTCAGGAAGTGGTAGAATACATGCCAATGGATAAGATGGTTATTGAAACAGATTGCCCATATATGTCACCTGTTCCTAACAGAGGAAAGCGAAATGATTCATTTAATCTGCCTTATGTTGTAAATAAAATAGCTGAAATTAAGGGCATCAGTCCTACTGAGGTTATTGACATAACATGTGAAAATGCAAAAAATGTATATGGTATAGGAAGAAAGAGGATATAAATAATGGCGTATCTTGGAACACCGGCAGCAACAAAAGAGATAATAAACAAATACGGATTTGCCTTTCAAAAGAAATTCGGACAGAATTTTCTTATAGATTCTAACATATTAGAAAATATTGTAAGTGCAGCAGGAATTACAAAAGATGATTTTGTATTGGAAATCGGCCCGGGAATCGGAACCATGACGCAGTATCTCTGTGAGGCGGCAAAGCAGGTTGTGGCAGTGGAAATTGATAAGATGCTTATACCTATTTTGAAGGATACATTATCTGAATATGATAATGTTGAAGTTATAAATGAGGATGTATTAAAGGTTGACATAAAATCATTGGCAGAAGAAAAAAACGGTGGAAAACCTATAAAAGTCGTGGCAAACCTTCCATATTATATAACAACACCTATTATTATGGGATTGTTTGAAAGTAAGGTTCCAATAGACAGCATTACAATTATGGTTCAAAAAGAGGTGGCAGACAGAATGCAGACAGGCCCCGGAAGTAAGGACTACGGAGCGTTGTCTTTGGCAGTACAGTATTATGCAGATGCGAAAGTTGTGCTTAATGTATCGGCAAACTGCTTTATGCCAAGACCGAATGTTGATTCCGCAGTAATTAAGCTTACAAGACATACACAGCAGGTAGTTTCAGTAGCAGATGAGGGACTTATGTTTAGAATAATAAGGGCTTCATTTAATCAGAGAAGAAAGACTTTAGTTAATGGTCTTAAGAACTCTTCGGAACTTGACTTTACCAAGGAACAGATTGCAGATGCCATAAAAGCTATAGGAAAGGACGAAAACATAAGAGGCGAGAAACTGACTCTGGAAGAATTCGCAATGCTTAGTAATGCACTGATGGGAAAATAGATATAAAAATAAAATAGTTAATAACGTTTTTATGCATAATATAGAGGGTAACAATAGGTGTTACTCTCTATTTTTGTACAAAATGCACAAAAAAATAAACAAAAATCTGTTGAAAAAATCAGATTTAAACAAATTGACTAAAGCTCAAATCCGTGATAAGCTTAGTTTAACGTTAAACTTAGCAGAAGTGGGGAAATTTAAAGAAAGGAAGAGGTATATATGAGAAAGTTAATCAAAAAAGTTGTAGCACTTTCATTGACAGCAGCAATGGTGGTTCAGCCTGTATCAGGTAAATTCTTTAATTTATCACCTAATACAGTTGAAGCAGCACCGGCTACTAATACAGCCGATGTACCGGCAGCACAGTCAAGATTAGAAGCTGCACAGAACAATACTGAATGGCAGGTAGGCGCTAAGATGCCATATTTCAGATACGACACAAGCCCTGCGGCAATTGAAAATTCTTACACAAACAATGCAAAGAATTTAGCTGCAATGGACGAAGGAACAGTATCTTATCAGGATAACTATACAGGAACAAAGAAAGAATCATTAGATTGGGACAGATCTAACGTTGCCAGCCAGGCATCAAACCAGTCATATGTTGAATTGGGAAAAGGTCAGTCAATTACATGGACTATTAAAACAGGACGTGGAGGAGACGGTGTCAACGTAAGATACACATTGCCTGACGGAAGCGGTGGAAGCGACGGTGCAGGAAAACCACTTGGACTTCAGAGCAAGTTTTCAGTAAAGGCAAGCAATGGTGCATCTGTTCAGGGTTATGACAATGAAGATTCATCAAAGAGATATAATACATATTTATCAAGCAGTGAGGTAAAGGTTACATCAGACTATGCATGGCAGTATTTCCCAAGTGGACATCCTGTTGATGCTAACAATAGTAACGGTACACCTGCATTTGCTTTTGATGAAGTACATTTCAGACTTAGCGAACCATTAACAGGTGGAAGTACAATTACTATTACAAATACAGGAGACTACACACTTGGAATCGACTTTATTGAAGTTGAATATACAGATTACATTAGCGCACCAAGTGGAGCAACAGTAGTACCTGCAGGAACACATACACAGTCACAGATGGAAAGTTACATCAAGAAAGCTGAAGCAGGAAATAAGATTTTATACCTTGCATCAGGTGTTCATTATATGAATGAAACATGGATTCTTGCAGCTGACGGCGTAAAGATTACAGGTGCAGGTATGTGGTATACAAAATTACAGTTCACTAACTCAGGTATGGGTTCAGGTGGTATCTGTGGTGAGAAGACAGGTTATTGCCAGGGCGTAGAATTCTGTAATATGTATATCAATTCAAACCTTCATTCAAGATTTGACCAGCAGGCAAATTACAAGTGCTTTAGAGATTTGTTTGCAAAAGGAACAAGTATCCACGATGTTTGGGAAGAACATTTTGAATGTGGTTTCTGGATTGGAAGATACGATAGCAATTCAATTAACAAAGAAAGTGATTTAAATATTTACAATTGTAGAGTTCGTAATAACTTTGCCGATGGTATTAACTTCTGTCAGGGAACAAGAGATTCAAATGTTCATAACTGTGACATAAGAAACAACGGTGATGACGGACTTGCAATGTGGAACGCAACAGACTTCCAGCCGGATGATGAATACAATAACACATTCTGCTACAATACAGTTGAATTTATCTGGAGAGCAGGTGGTATTGCTGTTTACGGTGGTGAAGGTCATAAGGTATACAACAACTACATCCGAGATACATTTACAGCAGCAGGTATCCATATGAATACAAACTTCTCAGGATGCCAGTTTAACAACACAACAAAAATCGAAGTAGCAAATAACGTTCTTGTAAGAACAGGTACAAATAAAGATTCATGGAACGAGAGTCTTGGAGCAATTGATGTTTCAGGTGGAGTAAATAATGTAACATTTAGTAACAATGAAATATATGATGCTCAGGCTAATGGTATTCGTACATTTAATTTTAATGGTAAAGGTGTATCAATGAACAACACATTAATTTTTGGTGTTGGCCTTGATAAGATGAATGATGATTACTCATGTAGCAAACATAGCGAAGTTGCTGTAAGACAGAGCGGAACAAACATTACATATAAGAATTTACTTGTAAAGAACGTAGTAACAAAATATCTTTCAGAGAGTGCTGATAAGCATTGGCCATATTACTGTGATGATGCAAGCAACCTTCCAACTATTCCATCAAGCGAAAGTGCATATGGAAATACAAATTACAAATTTGGAATTGATGCCGGTGGAAATTACACATACAGTGGTGGAGTATACACAGCTAACTCAAATGCAAACAGTTTTCCTGGTTATGACATTACAAACGGACAGAAGATAGTTAAAGAAGGTACAGAGCCGGAGACAGATCCTGAAGTAACAACAAGAGATCCGTCAGAAACATTACCAACAGAAGCTCCTACAAAGAAACCTTTAGGACCTGGTGCAGGTGATGTTGAACTTACAAGTTTTGAAGGTTCTTACTCATGGACAACAGATTATAAATGGCAGAAATATGCAACTTTATCAGATTCAATTTCATCATCAATGAAATATCTTGTAGTTACATATTCAGGTGATATTACATCAATGAGATTAGGTGATAATGCAAACCCACCTACAGCAGTATATTGGTTTGATCCAAATCAGAATAATGATGGAACAAATAAACCATTTAAGACAGTAGCAGGAACATCATTTGATGATAGCTCAGCTACAAAGACAGTTGTAGTAGATTTAGGTGCAACAGGTGTATCACCATCATTCTTCTCAGCATTCCATGTTCATACAGGAGCAACAGGAGCAGCAGGAGCAGTATCAATTGAACAGGCATGGCTTACAGATACACTTCCTGATTTATCAGATGGAGAAGAAACAACAACAAATACACCGGAACCTACACAGGCTCCTACAGTAGCACCTACACAGAAACCGACAGAAGCTCCAACAACAAAGGCACCGGAACCAACAACAAAAGCACCGGAAGTTAAGTACGAGCTTTCAGTACAGGGACTTGCATGGGAGAATGCATCAGGTTCATCAGAACTTAAGGAAGGTGACGCAGTTAAGTTTACAGCATTGCTTTACAACAACACAGGAGATGACATTCCTGCAGGTCAGGCAATCGGATTCAAGGCGGTAATAGACGGAAGCACAACAGTTAAGAATGAAGCATATACAGGTGGACTCAAGGCAGGAGAAACAGTTAAGGTAACAGCCACAACAACATGGACAGCAGGATATGGCGGACACACAGTAGTGGCAACTGCAACAGGAGATTCACAGAACTCAGTAACAAAGAAATTCAATGTAGGAAGAAAGTCAGCCAACGTAACAAGAGTTACAGGAGGATATGACCTTGTGGTAACAGACATTGAATATGATAAGAATACAGTAAATGCAGGAGACCATTTAGTATTTACAGCAACAGTAATGAATGTGGGAGATACAGACATTCCTGCAGGAACAGTAATCGGATACCAGTTACAGGTAGACGGAAACACATCAGACATCAGATGGTGTGACACATATTCAAGCGGACTTAAGGCAGGAGCATCAATCAAGCTTACATGTAACTCAGGTTCAAACGGAATAAATTACTGGAGTGCAACAAACGGAACACATACAGTTACAGCATGGGTAGATGATGTAAACCGTCTTCCAAATGAAGTAAACGAAAACAATAACACAACAGGCATCACACTTGTTGTACCAAGTGCAGGACTCATTGAAAATCCTGACACACCGGATGATCTTGATAACATAGTTATCGATCCCGGAAAGGTAACAATAAGCAGCAGCGTAAAGATTGAAGGATACCAGATTAGCACAACCCTTGGAGGAAGCAGAGTGGTTGGATCAGTAGAACCTACAATCAACAATAAGGAAGTTAAGAACTGGGGATTCATATATGCAGTAACCAAGGCAGGAGATGCATCATTTGACGTATCAGATGATGACATGGTAGTTGGAACAACAAGTAAGTATGTAACAGCACTTGAGTCAACACCGGTTGGAACAGCAGAAAATGTTAAGTTCGGATCATCAGACACAGCAACATACTTTGTAAGAACAACACTGTTTGGAGCAAACACAGCAAAAGAATACTCAGCACAGTATAAGGTAAGAGCATATGCAGAGCTTAGTGATGGAACATATGTATACAGCAAGGTAAGCTCATACTCAGTATATGACATAGCAGATACATTGTATTCAAACAAGATGATGAATACAATCACAGCCCATGATTACCTGTACAACAACATCCTTAAGGTTGTAAACCCTGATTATGCACAGGTTGATTACAATTGGAGTAACACAGTTGTTGATGTATCAACTGTACAGTAATAAAAAACATTCAAGGTTTTAAAAGGAAGGGATAATGCCCGGTGACATAGTTGTCGGGTGTTATTCCTTCCTTTTTATTTAATATCGGTTATTAAATAATGATATATTTAAGAAAAATGATATTACTTAAAATATATTAAAACACATATTTTGTATAAAGAGCGTATAATAACGTTTTTTTACGTAAAATAAATGCAAATATAGTGTAAATATATAACACTTGTGCAAAATGCACAAAATAAATGCGAAAAATATGTGAAAAAAATTAGTTTTAAACAAATTGACAAAAAACTTTAGTCGTGTTAAGTTTAGTTTAACGTTAAACGCATAGTGGTTTTATTTTAAAAGGGAGAAGTATTTATGAGAAGAAGTATCAAAAAAGCATGTGCGTTAGTATTAGCATGTGCAATGACATTTCAACCTGTAAATGGCTATTTTGGAAGCAAACAGGTTAATGCAGTTGGCGTGGCAGATAAGTTCGAAATACCTGCAGCCAGTGCAAGTGGCAGAGTGGGGGCAGAAATGCCATACACAAGATATGATTCAACAGTAGCTACTCTTGGGGGTGGAGCGACACTTAAGACTTCAGTAGACTGGGCTAAGAGCAATATTGCTACTCAGGCATCAGAGCAGTCTTATGTAGCACTTCCAAGCAACGGTTCATATGCTGAATGGACTATGAACACAACAGGCTCAGGTGTAACAATGAGATTTACAATGCCTGATTCATCAGATGGTATGGGTATTAAAGGTTCAGTTGATGTATATGTAAACGGCACTTATGCACAGACAGTTAACCTTAATTCATATTGGATGTGGCAGTATTTCTCAGGTGGAAGCCCAAGTGATACACCGGGAGGAACAGGATGTTTCGCATTTGATGAGGTTCATTTTAAATTAGATAAACAATTAAAAGAAGGAGATAAAATTCGTATTCAGAGTACAGGTGCAAGCGGAGTTGAATACGGTGTTGACTTCCTTGAAATTGAAAATGTACCAAATCCTATAGAGCAGCCTGATAATTCAGTTAACGTAGAGGATTACGGTGCTATTCCTGATGATGGAATTGATGATTTAGATGCAATCAGAGCAGCTGTAAGAGATGCAGATGCAAACAATATGGATGTATACTTCCCTGAAGGAACATTCCATTTAAGCGGTATGTGGAACATTGGATGTTCTAACATGAAGATTACAGGTGCCGGAATGTGGTATACAAACCTTCAGTTTACCAGCTCAGAAGCTTTTGGTGGTGGTATCTCAGGTGGTAACCCAAATGCCGGTGATGGAACATCAGGTGATGGTTATTGTAAGAACCTTGAATTTTGTAATATGTATATTAATTCAAACCTTCGTTCAAGATATGGTGAAAATGCAGTATATAAATGTTTTATGGATATATTTGCAGATGGAACAGTAATCCATGATGTATGGGAAGACCATTTTGAATGTGGTTTCTGGTTTGGTGATTACAATGGTGCACTTGATTATAGCGATGACGTTAAAGTAGTAAATTGTAGAATTAGAAATAACTTAGCTGACGGTGTTAACTTCTGTCAGGGTACCAGCAATGCTGCTGTTTACAATTGTTCAATAAGAAACAACGGTGACGACGGTCTTGCTATGTGGAATAACACATATATGAATGCAAAGGATGAAAAAGGAAATATATTTGCATACAACACAATTGACTTTGTTTGGAGAGCCGGTGGTATAGCTATCTACGGTGGTGACGGACATAAGATTTACAACAACTACATATGCGATATGTTTATGGCATCCGGTATTCATTTGAATACAACATTCCCGGGCTATAAGTTTGGAAATACGACAGGAATTTCATTTGATAACAATATTCTTGTAAGATGTGGTACAAACTCAGACAGCTGGGGAGAAGATTTGTCAGCTATTGATATTAAGCAGGATGTTAAAAATGTAACATTTAACAATACACAGATTTATGATTCACCGTTTACAGCTATCAGAATATTAGACAATAACTGTAGTGGAATTACATTTAATAATACAAAGATTTTTGGTGCAGGTCTCTCAGGACAGGATATTACATTCTCATGTAATACCCATTCACCTGTAGCAATCAGAGAGCCGGCTGGTACCAGCGTTAAGTTTAACGGACTTGAAATTGCAGGTATCCGCCCTGATAAGTATGCAAATAATGCAGGTCAGGCAAATACAACATGGCCATACTGGACAGACAGACAGACACCACAGAACATTGCAGGAAACAGCACAGTTACAGTATACGACGAAGATACAACATACATTGTTCCTGGATATCCAAATGCCGTAAACGGTGAGCAGGGTGGTGGAATAGTTAATCCACTTGATGGAATTACAGGATATGATCTTATTGTAACAGGTCTTGCGTGGGCTAATGCAGACGGTTCATCAGTTCTTAAACATGGTGATAAAGTTCAGTTTACAATGCAGATTAAGAATGACAGTAATGTGGATATTCCTGAGGGAGTAACAATTCCTGTTAAGGTTACAATTGATGATACAACATCATTTAAGTATACAAAATTCAAATCAGGACTTAAGGCAGGAGCTACAGCGGCAATTACTCTTACAAGTATATGGTCAGCTACTAAGGGCGGACATACAGTAGAAGCAGTTGTTGATGATTCAAACAAGTTACCTGATGAATTAGATGAAAACAATAATACAAGAACAAAGAAAATAAATGTTGCTGATACAGGTTCAAGCACAACTGTTAAGAGAGTAACAGGGGGTGGAGATCTTGTGGTAACAGATATTACATACGGACAGGACAAGATTGCAACAGGAGATAAACTTCAGTTTACAGCAACAGTAGTAAATGCAGGTGATACAGCAATTGCCGCAGGTACAAAGATTGGTGTACAGTTCCAGATTGATGGAAAAGCATACCCATCACCTATTACATGGTGTGATACATATTATTCAGGATTACAGCCGGGAGAAAGCGTACAGCTTACAGCTAACGGCGGTAATGGTTCAGATGGTGCATACTGGACAGCAGAAGAAGGAACACATACAGTAACAGCATGGGTTGATGATAGTGGATTAATTAGTGAAGTAGATGAAAGCAATAACAAGACAACTATTTCATTAAAAGTACCATTTGGTGGAACACAGTATTTTGATGATCCTGACAGCCCTGACGACTTTACAGGAACAGGTGGTGGTGAGGAACAGCCTACAAAGCCGACTCCTACTACAGTAGCACCTACACAGAAGCCAACAGAGGCTCCAACCCAGGCGCCTACAGTAGCACCTACACAGAAACCGACAGAAGCTCCAACAACAAAGGCACCGGAACCAACAACAAAAGCACCGGAAGTTAAGTACGAGCTTTCAGTACAGGGACTTGCATGGGAGAATGCATCAGGTTTATCAGAACTTAAGGAAGGTGACGCAGTTAAGTTTACAGCATTGCTTTACAACAACACAGGAGATGACATTCCTGCAGGTCAGGCAATCGGATTCAAGGCGGTAATAGACGGAAGCACAACAGTTAAGAATGAAGCATATACAGGTGGACTCAAGGCAGGAGAAACAGTTAAGGTTACAGCCACAACAACATGGACAGCAGGATATGGCGGACACACAGTAGTGGCAACTGCAACAGGAGATTCACAGAACTCAGTAACAAAGAAATTCAATGTAGGAAGAAAGTCAGCCAACGTAACAAAGGTTACAGGAGGATATGACCTTGTGGTAACAGACATTGAATATGATAAGAATACAGTAAATGCAGGAGACCATTTAGTATTTACAGCAACAGTAATGAATGCGGGAGATACAGACATTCCTGCAGGAACAGTAATCGGATACCAGTTACATGTAGATGGAAACACATCAGACATCAGATGGTGTGTCACATATTCAAGCGGACTTAAGGCAGGAGCATCAATCAAGCTTACATGTAACTCAGGTTCAAACGGAATAAATTACTGGAGTGCAACAAACGGAACACATACAGTTACAGCATGGGTAGATGATGTAAACCGTCTTCCAAATGAAGTAAACGAAAACAATAACACAACAGGCATCACACTTGTTGTACCAAGTGCAGGACTCATTGAAAATCCTGACACACCGGATGATCTTGATAACATAGTTATCGATCCCGGAAAGGTAACAATAAGCAGCAGCGTAAAGATTGAAGGATACCAGATTAGCACAACCCTTGGAGGAAGCAGAGTGGTTGGATCAGTAGAACCTACAATCAACAATAAGGCAGTTAAGAACTGGGGATTCATATATGCAGTAACCAAGGCAGGAGATGCATCATTTGACGTATCAGATGATGACATGGTAGTTGGAACAACAAGTAAGTATGTAACAGCACTTGAGTCAACACCGGTTGGAACAGCAGAAAATGTTAAGTTCGGATCATCAGACACAGCAACATACTTTGTAAGAACAACACTGTTTGGAGCAAACACAGCAAAAGAATATTCAGCACAGTATAAGGTAAGAGCATATGCAGAGCTTAGTGATGGAACATATGTATACAGCAAGGTAAGCTCATACTCAGTATATGACATAGCAGATACATTGTATTCAAACAAGATGATGAATACAATCACAGCCCATGATTACCTGTACAACAACATCCTTAAGGTTGTAAACCCTGATTATGCACAGGTTGATTACAATTGGGGAAATACAGTAGCTGATGCTTCTGAGATAGAATAGTCATTAATTAAATATTAATTATGGAAAAAACTTTTAAAAGTGAAGGAGAGAACTGACTGGGGGGCTGGTTCTCTCTTTCTGCAAACCTAACGGAAAGGAGTAATTAATGAGAAAGATTGTAAAAAAAGTATTAGCAGTCACATTGGCACTGGCAATGACAGTGCAGCCGGTTGCTTTGAAGAAAGGTCAGGAAGAAGTAAAAGCAGCAGGTGTTGCGGATCAATTTACTATTCCGACAGCAGATGCAAACGGACGTGTAGGAGCAAAAATGCCATACACAAGATATGATTCAACAGATGCAGTGCTTAGCGGAGGAGCAATACTTAAGACATCTACAGATTGGAATCCTAATAATATTGCAACTCAGGCTTCAGCACAGTCCTATGTAGGACTTCCGGGAAGTGGTTCATCCGTAGAATGGACCATGAAAACAACAGGAGCAGGTGTAACAATGAGATTTACACTGCCTGACGGAAATGGTGGAACAGGTGTAAAGGGTTCTCTGGATGTATATGTAAATAACAAAAAAGTAAAAACCGTAAAATTAGATTCATTCTGGATGTGGCAGTATTTTAACTTTGGTAGTGGAAGCCCAAGCGATAGTGCAGGAGCAATAGGCGCATTTGCATTTGATGAAGTACATTTTCTTCTTGATACACCATTAAAGAGTGGTGATAAGATTAAAATTCAAAGCACAGGTGCAGGTGGATATGAATATGGTGTTGATTTCCTTGAAATCGAGGATGTACCGGAAGCAATTGAACAGCCTGATAATTCAGTAAGTGTTGAAGAATATGGTGCTGTAGCTTATGGTGAACATGGAGACCGTGATACATTTGATGCTGCAATTGCCAGCAAAAATACAGCAGCATTTAAGCAGGCAGTAGCAGATGCGGATAAGAAGGGAATGGATTTATACATTCCGGAAGGTACATATTTATTAGACGGAATGTGGACTATCGGTGCTGAAAATATGAAGATTACAGGTGCCGGAATTTGGTACACAAATATTCAGTTTACAAGTGAAGAAGTTTCCGGTGGTGGTGTTTCAGGCGGAAACCCAAATGCAAAGGGAAGCACAGTAGCTGACGGATATTGTAAAAATGTTGAGTTCTGTAATATGTATCTTAACTCAGGATTACGTTCAAGACATAATGAACAGGCAATTTATAAATGCTTTATGGATATATGGGCAGATGGCTCCGTAATTCATGATATTTGGGAAGAACACTTTGAGTGTGGTTTCTGGTTTGGCGATTACAATGGAAAAATCGATTACTGTGATGGAGTTAAAGTTGTAAATAGCAGAATTAGAAATAACTTAGCTGACGGTGTAAACTTCTGTCAGGGAACAAGTAATGCAGTAGTATATAACTGTTCAGTACGAAACAATGGTGATGATGGCTTGGCAATGTGGAATGACCAGACCATGGGTGCAAAAGATGAAGTAAATAACGTATTTGCATATAACACAATTGACTTAGGATGGAGAGCCGGTTTATTGGCAATCTATGGTGGTCAGGGTCACAAGGTTTACAACAACTATTTATGTGACTCATTTATGGCAGCAGGTATTCACTTTAATACAACATTCCCTGGATACAAATTCTCAGGTTCTACACCTAATACATTTGACAACAACATTCTTGTAAGATGTGGTACACCAAAAGAATGTTGGGGAAGAGATTATGCGGCTATTGACTTTGAACAGGAAGTAAAAAATATTGTATTTAATAATACACAGATTTACGATTCACCGTTTACTGCAATAAGACTTTTAGGAACAAGTTATAGTAATATCACATTTAATGATACTACAATTTTAGGTGCAGGTCTTTCAAAACAGATTTCTGATTTCTCAAGCTCAGGTTATTCAGGAGCAGCAATCAGAGAAAATGCAAATTCATCAGCTGTATTTAACGGACTTACTGTTGGTGCGGTTGTTTCTGACCAGACAGGAAAGAACACAAGTACATGGCCTTTCTATACAGATAATGCTACACCTAAAAATTTAGCAGGCAATGATACAGTGACACTTTTAGATGATGATGTTACATATGAAGTTCCGGGTTATCCGGAAGCAGATACTTCACAGGGTGGTGGAGTTATAGATCCGTTAGACGGAATTACAGGATATGACGTTGCACTTGCAGGTCTTTCATGGAAAAATGAAAGCAATTCTTCATCTATTGAAGAAGGTGACAAAGTAACATTTACAACTGCAGTTAAGAATACATCAAATGTAGATATTCCTGAAGGAGTAGCAATTCAGATTAAAATAACTGTAGATGGAAAAGGAAGTTACACAAACACAACATATAAAGGTGGTTTAAAGGCAGGAGAAACAATTAAGCTTTCACCAACCTCTACATGGACAGCAACAGCAGGTGGACATACAATTGAAGCTACAGTGGATTATAGAAATAAACTTCCAAATGAGCTTTCAAAGGATAACAACACAAGATCAAAATCATTTAACGTTCAGGAAGCTCCTGACAGAGAACCTACTTATACACCTGTAACAGGAAGATATGATATTCAGGTTTTAGATGTTACGTGGGATAAAGAGATTATCAATGTAGGAGATGCACTTACATTTACAGCTACTATTGTAAATGCCGGAGATACAGCAATTCCTGCAGGTCAGAAATTAGGTGTACAGTTCCAGATTGATGGAAATCCATATCCATCTCCAATTACATGGAATGACCAGTATTTTGATGGACTTCAGCCGGGACAGGTAATTAAATTAACAGCAACCGGTGGAAATAGTGGAAGTTCATGGACAGCAACAACCGGATCACATACTGTAACAGCATGGGCTGATGACAGTAATGTATTTGGCGAAATGAATGAAACTAACAACAAATATACAAAGACAATCACTGTACCTTACGGCGGAGTACAGTATATTGAAAATCCTGATAAGCCGGATGACTTAGATAATACAGGAGAAATTGAGCAGCCAACAGAGAAACCTACAGAAACACCAACAGAGCCTGGTACTGAAACAGTTGTAACAAGCAAGGATGTAAACGTTGTAGGATATCAGATTAGCTCAACATTAAAGGGAAGCAGAGTTGTGGCATCTGTTGAACCAACAGTTAATGGCAAGAATGTTGTAAAACATGGACTTGTATATGCATTAACAAAACTTGGTGATAAGGATACAGGTGTAAAGAATATCGATATGACAGTATCAGCTGACAACTATTATGTTGCATCATTTGAATCAACTAACAATGGAAATGTTGATAAAGTATTTGGAAGCTCAAAGACAGCTCAGTATTATGTAATGACAACATTATTTGAGAACCAGACAGTACAGGAATATACAGCAAAATACAAAGTAAGAGCATATGCTGTTTTAAGTGATGGCTCATATGTATATAGTGATATTTATTCATATTCTGTATATAATGTGGCATCAGCATTATACGATGGTGGAAAAATGCCTACAAATGCAGGTCATACATATTTGTACGATAGCATTTTGAAATTGGTAAATCCATCATATAAACAGGTTGACTATGATTGGTCAGATATTGTAACAAGCTTATAAGTAGAAATTTGTATTTCTCTTTTGCTATGAAACCGTTATGTTGATAATGTCAGCATAGCGGTTTCATTAATTTTAGATGAGTAACAAAAACATGGAAAGGGAAGAATATTTTATGAAGTCTAAAAGAATAATTGCTGTTTTTTTGATGGCATTAATGATTATAACAACAGGATTGTCAGAAGTAAAAAATATGAATATAAAGGCTGCAGATACAGAAAATATAGCCTATAAAAGAACCATTACAGCATCATCTGTAGAATCAGACGAATATTTGGCGTCTAATGCTGTAGATGGAGACGGAACAACACGTTGGGCATCTGAATTTGCAGATAATCAGAACCTGATTGTGGATTTGTGGCAGTCATATACCATATCAACAGTGAAAGTAGCATGGGAAGCTGCTTATGCATCACAATTTCAGGTACAGGTGTCAAATGACAATACAACCTGGACAACTGTATATGAAAATTATAATGCCACAGGTGGAACACAAACCATTGAATTTACGCCGGTAAGTGCCAGATATGTAAAAATCTATTGTATAAAACGTGCAACGGAGTATGGTTTCTCAATTTATGAATTCGAGATATATAAGGACAGCGTAGGAGGTAGTACAATAAAAAGCGATGCTGCAAGTGCCAGAAAAAAGGTTATGGAATATTTATACAGTATGCAGGGACAGAAAACCATTGTTGGAATACATAACCGTGAGCCAAATTCGGAACCTTCAAAACAGACAAATCAGGCGTATGCCGTAACAGGACAGTATCCGGCACTTTGGAGTGGAGATTTCCTATTTTCGTCATCAGATGTTTCAAACAGATGGAATATGATATATGAATGTAAAAAGCAATGGGAAAATGGCTCAATAGTTCAGCTTATGTTACATGTTACACCGCCTACACAGGCAGAGGCAGGAAACTGGGATGGCGGAGTTGTAAGTAAACTGACGGATGAACAGTGGAGTAGCCTGATAACAAATGGTGGTGAATTGAATAAGGCATGGAAGAAAAGACTGGATACATATGCACAGTATATCTCTTACTTAAAAGATAATGGGGTTCCGGTTTTATTCAGACCTTTCCACGAAATGAACCAAAGTATGTTCTGGTGGGCAGGCAGAAAAGGCACTAACGGAACCGGAGCATTGTACCGTTTAACAAGAGATTATCTTGAAAAGGAAAAAGGACTTGATAATATTATATGGGTTTGGGATATGCAGGATTTATCTTATGACTGGAGTGAATATAATCCGGGAAATGATTATTGGGATATTTTTGCAGTAGACATATATAATAGCGATTATTTTACAGAATATAAATATAATCAGGCATTAAGTGTGGCAGAAAATAAGCTGATAGCCATAGGGGAGTGTGACAAACTTCCTACTGCGCAGCAGTTGAAGGAGCAACCAAGATGGAGTTTTGTAATGAGCTGGGCAGAGCTTACGTTCTCCCATAATACAAACAGCGAAATCCAAAACCTATATTGGGCTGAAAACACAATTGTGCGAAATGATTTACCGGATTTAAAGGGAAAAGAAACTTTAAATGTAAGTGATGATGTAAGTATCAGGGGATACCAGATTAGTACAACATTAGGTGGAATAAGGGTTGTAAGTGGGGTAAAACCTGAAATAAACGAAAAGAATGTTGAAAAAACAGGCTTTGTATATGCTTTGGAAAAGACAGGAGATGTTACAAATAACATATCTGATGATGAAATGTATGTGGGAAATGAAAATGATTATATAAAATCCTTCGAATCCACACAAAATGGATTAATGGGCTATAAGGATGGAGAGAATAATTATGTAATGACTATGCTTTTTGAAAAAAATAATTCTCAGGAATTTTCCACAAAATATAAGGTCAGGGCATATGCAGTGTTAAGTGATGGTACATATGTCTATGGAAAGGTACATTCCTATTCAATATATAATATTGCTGAGGCAATGTACGAAAACAAGTTAATGAAAACGGCATCAGGTCATGATTACCTGTATGACTCAATTATTTCCGTAGTAGAGCCATCCTATAAAAAAATTAATTTTGAATGGTCAGGAAGTATTGTAAAATAAAAAGCAACTACCCTACATATATTGTATAAAAAGCATGTAGGGTAGAATAGTGACGGAATTTATTAAGTATAGCAAAAAAATGGAAATTTTCATGTCTCTGGTTTTGTTAATGTCAGTGACGTTAATTGCCTGCAATATGAACAAAGTAGTTGAAAACAGGGAAAGCACAGTTAAGACAAAGGAGAAAGATTACATAGTGGTAATTGACCCGGGACATGGGGGAGAAGACCCGGGAAAAGTAGGAATAAATAATGCTAAAGAAAAAGACGTTAATCTTGCCATTGCGTTACAGCTTCGGGATATATTACAGAAAAAAGGTATTAATGTTGTTATGACACGAGATACGGATACATCATTAAAGGAAAATGGCAGATTTTCAAAAATCGGTGATTTAAACGGAAGGTGTAGCATAATAAACAAGGCTTATGATAATAACAATAAATGTGTGTTAATAAGTGTTCACCAAAACAGCTTCACAGGTCAATCAGTTCATGGTGCACAGGTATTTTATTATCAGAAATCTGCCCAAAGTATGAAATTGGCAAAAATAATGCAGGAAAAATTCAATAAGGATATTAATATGGAGAAGGCAAAAAACGAAAAGCCTAATGACAGTTATTATATGCTGATAAATTCAAAATGTCCGGGAATCATTGTAGAGTGTGGTTTTTTAAGTAACCCTGAAGAAGCAGATAATCTAACCAACAGTGATTATCAAAAACAGTTAGGAGATATACTTTGCAGGGGAATTATGGATTATTTTAGCGAAATGACAGAAACCAAGTAGATGTATAGGGAAAAATAGGGACAGGTTAATATGGGCTAACATTGTATTTTGAAGGTACATATGATAAAATATAACAAGTATATGTCAGGTGAGGCGCAAGATGAAGACTATAATTGTAAAGATAGATAAAGATAACTTAAAGGATGATTTTGCTGTTAGTCAGTTAGAAAAGGCAGGAGAAATTATCAGAAATGGCGGACTGGTTGCCTTCCCAACGGAGACTGTTTACGGATTGGGAGCCAATGCTTTAGATGAAGAGGCAGCAAAGAAGGTTTATGAGGCAAAAGGAAGACCGTCAGACAATCCTTTAATAGTTCATATATCAAATCTTAATATGCTTGATGACATTGTTACACAGGTGCCGGAGGTGGCAAAGAAGCTTATGGATGCTTTCTGGCCGGGGCCTATGACACTTATATTTAATAAAAGCGGGTTAGTACCCAAGGGAACCACAGGAGGACTTGATACGGTGGCAGTGAGATTCCCTAATCATCCTATTGCACTGGAATTAATTGAAAAATCAGGTGTCAGCATAGCAGCACCTAGTGCAAATTTATCAGGAAAGCCAAGCCCTACTATGGGAGAACATGTTATTGATGATTTAGATGGAAGAATTGACATGATTATTGATGGCGGAATGGTAGGAATGGGATTGGAATCTACGATTATAGATGTTACATCTAAGACACCTATGATTTTAAGACCGGGGTTTATTACATACGAAATGATTAAGGATGTAATAGGCGAGGTTGGTGTGGACAAGGCTATATTATCGAAGCCTACGGCTGATTTTAAACCAAAAGCACCGGGAATGAAATACAGACATTATGCACCGGAAGCAGACTATAGTATTTATAGAGGTACTGCTGAAAAGGTGGCAGATAAAATAATTATGCTTGCAAATGAAAAAGCAGATAAAGGTTTTAAGACCGGAGTGATAACGGTTGACCAGCACCTTAATCTGTATCAGAGAAAGCTTAATAAAGACATAATGGTAGTATCACTGGGGAATTTGGATAAGCCTGAAACTATTGCCAACATGCTGTTTAAAACTCTTAGGGATTTTGATAAGGCAGGTACAAAATTTATTTTTGGTGAGGCATTTTCACAACATAACGTTGGATGGGCAATTATGAACAGACTTACAAAAGCAGCAGGTTACAACATTATAGATGTATAATTGTTTGTAAAAGTTGGGAGGTAAGATGCTAGAATTTTCAAGAATATTGTTCGTAACTGAAACGGATACGTCAACAGGACCATTGGCTGCATCGCTTCTAAATCATTATCTTCCCCTTGAAAGAGTGGACATAGATTCAAGAGGATTGGCGGTTCTTTTTCCGGAACCTATGAATCCGAAAACTGTAGCCATTGCGGCTTCAAAGGGACTTGAAATAAACAGAAGTTCCAAGCAGCTTGAATCGGAAGATTTTGGAGGAGATGTACTTGTATTGGTTCTTGATGCAACCAAAAAGCAGACGGTATATGATGATTATACAGAGGCTGAAAATGTTTATACTTTGAAGGAATATATAAACGAAGATGGAAGTATAACTAATCCGGACGGGGGAGAACTTGCAGATTATGCAAAATTATACGAGACTTTAGACGAGGTTATAAAGAAGCTTGCGAATAAACTTAAAGGTATTAAGGCATAAATAAATATAATAAGATACGGAGGAAATGTCATGGCAAAGACAGTAGTAATGGATCATCCATTGATTCAGCACAAAATAGGTATTATTAGAAAAGAAGAAACAGGAACAAAGGATTTCAGACAGTTAATAAGCGAAATAGCAATGCTTATGACTTATGAAGCAACAAGAGACTTAGAATTAGAAGATGTTAAAATTAAGACACCTATATGTGAAACAACAGTTAAGCAGTTAGGTGGAAAGAAGTTGGCAATCGTTCCGATTTTAAGAGCAGGACTTGGTATGGTTGACGGAATGCTTGCAATGATTCCATCAGCAAAGGTAGGTCATATCGGATTATACAGAGACCCGGTTACGGCATTGCCTCACGAGTATTACTGCAAGCTGCCTGAAGACTGTGATAAGAGAGAGGTATTTGTGGTTGATCCTATGTTAGCTACAGGAGGTTCTTCAGTAGCTGCAATACAGATGCTTAAGGATAAGGGAGTTAAAAATATTACCCTTATGTGTATTATTGCTGCCCCTGAGGGAGTAAAAGCTATGCAGAAAGCACATCCGGATGTGGATATGTACATTGGTGCATTAGATGAAAGATTAAATGAGCATAAATACATTATTCCGGGATTAGGAGATGCGGGAGACCGTATTTTTGGAACAAAATAGAAATAATATAAAACCCATTGCCAAGGTTTAACCAACGGACAATGGGTTTTGTTGAAAAATACTGTGAAGATATGGAAAGGAGCTAAAATGGGAAATAAAAGACAGGATTACATATCTTGGGACGAATATTTTATGGGCGTGGCTTTTTTAGCGGCAATGCGTTCTAAGGATCCCGGAACACAGGTTGGAGCATGTATTGTAAGTACAGATAATAAAATATTATCAATTGGTTACAATGGAATGCCTATAGGATGCAATGATGATGATTTTCCATGGAACAGGGAAAGTGAAGACCCATATAATAACAAATATTTTTATACCACCCATAGTGAGCTAAATGCCATACTTAATTATCGTGGCGGAAGCTTAGAGGGAGCAAAAATATACGTTACATTGTTTCCATGTAATGAATGTGCCAAGGCGATTATTCAGTGTGGAATTAAGAAGGTTATTTACGCAGATGATAAATATGCAGATACTCCGTCAGTTAAGGCATCAAAGCGAATGCTTAAGGCTTCGGGAGTGGAATTTGTTCCTTATGAAAAATCAGGAAAAGAAATAGTTATTAAGCTATGACTTATGAAACGGTATAGGATTACCGTTTCATAACTCTGCTTCGCAGAGCACGCCCCTTTGGGGCTGGTCAGGTACGCATATGAAACACCTGATGTGTTTCATATGCTATAGTTTATGTAGCAAAAAGCTAACTTTTGAATAGTATAAAATGATAAACTATCAGGTAATAGTATATGGATTACAGATATATACCGTTTTACGTTCAGGGAAATGCAATTTCAGGATTATACTATGGACAGTGGGAAATGTCGGAGGATAGAGACATGGACTATGTAAGGGAAATGTATCCGATGACTTTTTCAAGATTACAGGAATTAGTGGAAAAAGAATGTAACCGTCAGGAATTTGCAGGGAGTATGATGTACGATGAATATCCGGATAAACTGGGAATTTCAAGAATCGTCCAAAACATATTCAATGAAATAAAAAAAGACGAAGAAAACTGTGTTGGTGATGAATGTACTAAGTATCCGGATGACACATGGTTAAAGGATATAATAACAGTTCTTTTATTAAATGAAATGTACAGAAGAAGACGAAGAAGAAATGGTCGTTTAATGTAATTAAGTTAAATATAAGATTGTTAAAAGCAGGGCATCACAAAGGTTGGCTCTGCTTTTTTTACTACAAGGGATAATATGGAAAATATCATATGATTTAAATCATTATTTGTCGAAAAAACACTACTCTTTTGGGTAATGTATATTTTAAAACGTCATATTATAATGTGAGTAGTTAATGGGGAATGATATGATAGGCATCCATAAAAATATAATAAAAAGGAAAGGAGTTCATTATGGGACTTATTAAAGCGGGAGTGGGAGCACTCGGGGGAACACTTGCTGATCAGTGGAAGGAGTTTTTCTATTGTGATGCTATAGACAAGGAAGTATTAATGGTGAGAGGACAAAAACAAATTACAGGCCGCTCATCTAATACAAAGGGAAATGATAACATTATTTCAAATGGTTCCGGAATAGCTGTGGCAGATGGACAGTGTATGATTATTGTGGAACAGGGAAAAATCGTAGAAGTATGTGCTGAACCGGGAGAATTTACCTATGATTCATCTACGGAACCTAGTATTTTCTCAGGAAGTTTAGGGGAAGGAATTAAGGAAACCTTTAAAACAGTAGGAAAGAGATTTACATACGGTGGAGACACCGGAAAAGACCAGAGAGTTTACTATTTTAACACTAAGGAATTAATTGATAATAAGTTTGGAACGCCAAATCCGATACCTTTTAGGGTAGTTGATTCTAAAATCGGATTAGATGTGGACGTTTCCGTAAGATGTTCAGGAGTATATTCATACAAAATAGCAGACCCGTTATTATTTTATACAAATGTATGCGGAAATGTAAGCAGTGAATACAGACGGGAAGAATTAGAGGGACAGCTTAAAAGCGAATTTATTAGTGCATTACAGCCGGCATTTGGAAAATTGTCAGATTTGGAACTTAGACCAAACCAGATAGTTACCCACAATACAGAGTTAGAGGAAGCAATGAATACAGCTCTTTCAGCTAAATGGGGTGAGCTTAGAGGATTAAAGGTAGTAAGTATTGCCCTTGGCAGTGTTACATTGCCGGATGAAGATGCTGAAATGATTAAGCAGTTACAGCGTTCAGCAGTTATGCGTGACCCATCTATGGGAGCGGCAGCTATGGTTGGTGCCCAGGCTGATGCCATGAGAGCAGCAGCATCTAATGAAGCCGGAGCAATGACCGGATTTATGGGAATGGGCATGGCAATGAATGCCGGCGGAATGAATCCGGAAAATTTATATGCAATGGGACAGCAGCAGGCAGCACAGAAAAATGCACAGCAGTCACAGCAACAGGCAGAAAACAGTTGGAAATGCTCATGTGGAGCCACAGTTAATGGAAATTTCTGTCCTGAATGCGGAGCAAAGAAGCCGGAGCCGGTTGTAAGTGGAGCATGGAAATGTTCCTGCGGAGCAATGGCAACAGGAAACTTCTGTCCTGAATGTGGAGCTAAAAAGCCGGCTGATGAAGGTTGGACCTGTTCCTGTGGAACTGTAAACAAAGGAAAATTCTGTCAGAATTGCGGAGCGAAGAAACCTGAGGGAGCACCATTATATCGCTGTGATAAGTGTGGATGGGAGCCTGAAGACCCTGCTCACCCACCAAAATTCTGTCCGGAATGTGGTGATATATTTGATGAAAATGACAGACAGTAGGAGGTACGTTTATGGCTGATATGCAGGAATATAAATGTCCCTGCTGTGGCGGGGCAATTGAATTTAACAGCGCAGTTCAGAAAATGAAGTGTCCGTATTGTGATACGGAATTTGAAATGGATACCCTTAAGGGATACGATAAGGAACTTAAGGAAGAAGCAGAAGATGATATGACCTGGGACACTACTGCAGGAGGAGAATGGCAGGATGGAGAAACTGATGGTCTTCATAGCTATGTATGTAACTCCTGTGGTGGGGAAATTGTGGGAGATGATACCATGGCGGCAACATCATGTCCGTTTTGTGGAAACCCTGTGGTACTTATGGGACAGTTTAAAGGTGACTTGCGACCGGATTACATTATTCCTTTTAAGCTGGATAAAAAGGCGGCAAAGGCAGGATTTGAAAAGCATTTGTCAGGAAAGCGTCTTTTACCAAAGGTATTTAAAAGTCAGAATCACATAGAGGAAATAAAGGGTGTATATGTTCCTTTCTGGCTTTTTGATACAGATGCCAAAGCCAAAATCAGATATAGGGCAACTACCGTAAGAACCTGGAGCGACAGCGAATATGATTATACGGAAACCAGCCATTTTATGGTACATAGAGGTGGAAGTATAGGATTTGAAAGAGTTCCGGTGGATGGCTCATCTAAAATGGCAGATGATTTAATGGAGTCCATTGAACCATACAATTTTGAGGATGCAGTGGATTTCCAGACAGCTTACTTAGCAGGCTATATGGCAGATAAATACGATGTAACAGCAGAACAAAGTATTGAACGTGCCAATGAGCGTGTGAAACAATCAACGGAGGATGTTTTTGCTGACACGGTTACAGGATATGCAACAGTGGTTCCTGAAAGCACCAGTATACAACTTAAAAACGGCAAGGCAAAGTATGCCCTGTATCCGGTGTGGATGCTTACAACATCATGGAATGGCAATAATTACATTTTTGCAATGAATGGCCAGACAGGAAAATTTGTGGGAGACCTGCCTGTGGACAAAGTCGCCGCCTGCAAATGGGCTGTAGGTCTCACTGTAGTTTGCAGTATTTTAGTTTATATTGTGGCATGGATTTTATGGTTTGCCGGAATTTTATAGGAGGATAAATAGATGAAAAAGAGATTGTACATAATTTTATTTACCCTTATCTTTTCTACAATGTGTGTAATGCCGGTGTTTGCCCAAAACGAAATGGCTGCATATGTAGTGGATGATGCAGGATTATTAACAGATAGCGAAGAAAACTCGTTAAATGAAACTTTAAAGGAAATAAGCAACAGGCAAAACTGTCAGGTGGTAGTGGTAACTACCAACAGCCTTGACGGAAAAAGTGCGGAAGCATATGCCGATGATTATTACGATTATAACGGATATGGTAAAGATGGAATTTTGCTGTTAGTATCCATGGAGGACAGGGATTATGGGATATCGACTTGTGGGTATGCCATTAAGGCATTTACTGATGCCGGAATAAATTATATAGAAAATAAGTTTTTAGATGACTTATCCGCCGGTAATTATGAAAAGGCATTTAGTACTTATGCAAAACAATGTGACAAATTCCTTACCCAGGCGAAAGAAGGGGCTGCATATGATTCTTCCAATATGCCCCACGAACCTTTGTCTTCAATGTGGATATTGATTTCTTTTGTGGCAGGACTGGTTATTGCCCTGATAATTGTGGCATGCATGATAGCAAAATTAAAATCTGTTCATATGCAGGCAGCAGCAGGCAATTATGTTAAAGACGGAAGCGTTGACATTTCCGAAATGAGGGATTTGTATCTTTATTCAAACATTACTAAAAGAGCCAGACCGAAAAATGATAACAATAATGGTGGCGGAAGCAGCATACATATTTCATCATCCGGGGAAACTCATGGTGGAACCAGTGGTAAATTCTAATACAAAAATAATATCATAAACATAAAAATACCTTAGCAGAGAATCATAATAATTCATATGCTAAGGTATTTTTTATGTGATAAATAATTACATTACAGTGCGTATAAAATAATTGCAAAGAAATGTAACACGCTTCCTGCAAGAATAAATAAATGAAAAATGGAGTGCATCCATTTTTTTGTTTTTCCAAGACCATAAAGAACAGAGCCAATGGTGTAGGCAATGCCTCCGGTTACAAGAAAAACAACACCACCAAGATACATAACATCGTAGGTCTGTTTAATAAAGAAGATAATAACCCAGCCCATGGCAAGGTAGCAAATCATGGACATTACACGGTATTTTTTTAAATCAATGGCAGTAAGGGTACAGGCAACAACGGCACAGCCCCATACTAAAGCGAAAATAAACCATGCAATAACAGGATACTTAGGCATCATGGCAACTAAAAGTATAGGTGTGTAGCTTCCTGCAATAAGGAAATAAATGGTGCAGTGGTCTAAAACCTGCATAACTTTTTTTGCCATACCGGGTTTTAATCCGTGATAAACGCTAGACATTGTATATAAAGCTATTAAGGTAAATCCATAAATGCAGGATGAAATGACACCAATGGCACTGTGAGCCTTAGCTGCGGTAATAATACAAAGCACTAAAGCGGCAATACCTAAAGCTCCACCTACAATATGGGATACCATATTAAAAATCTCTTCACCTTTTGAATATGTAGGGAGTTCCCTATCTGCTAATTTAATTCTTTTACTCATAAATTTAAACCCTCCATTAATCAATTCTACAACATGTAGTTATTAATACTACATTGAATGATAACATTTATTATATTTTTAGTCAATAAAAAAATATTAAAAAATTTTAAAAAAACTATAGACATTTTAAAAGTGTGCATATATAATATGAGCATACACAAAAGCAAGGAGGGAAAACAATAAAAATATGAACACAGGAACATTAGCTATTTGTGATAACGATAGTGAATATGTGAGCCGACTGGCAAACTATATTAGAAACAGACATGGAACAGTGTTTCGTGTGATTTCTTTTACCAGAGTAGAAGCGCTTAAGGAATATCTGAAGAAGGAAAGCATTACCATAGCTCTTATATCGCCGGAATTAATGTTTGAAAACATTGAAAATGAAAATATTCAAAACATTATAATTCTTTCATCAGGAACCGTAAGCTTAGAATATGAGACATATCCTGCGGTATATAAATATCAGTCTACGGAGAATATTTTACAAAAAATATCAGACTGTTATAGAAGGGATAATCAGGTGGAAGAGGTTAAGGTTTTAGGAAAGGCGGCACAGATTATAGGGATATATTCACCTGCATGTAATGAAGAAAACACAGTATTTTCCATTACACTGGGGGCTATGCTGGCACGGAAAAGCTCCGTTCTCTATATTAATTTGGAAGAATTTTCAGTGTTTGAAAAACTGCTAAATACCAGATGCGCAAAAGATTTGTCTGATCTTATGTATTATTTCAGACAAAGCAGGGAGTCTGTAGCCATAAGACTTCACACTGTTATTTGCAGGTATAAGGATATGGATTATATTCCACCATTATTGTATTCGGAAGATTTGCGAAAAATCAAAACAGAAGAGTGGATTAATTTAATCAAGAAAATTTCAGAGCTGGGGTTATATGACAGAATAATAGTAGACACAGGTAATATGGTGGAGAATATTTTTGAATTATTAGATATATGTGACAAGGTGTATATGCCTGTTAATACAGGATGGATTAATACCATGAAAGCATCTGTTTACGAAGAATTTTTATTAAAAAGCGAAAAAGAAGAATTACTAGAAAAGACAAAAAAGATATTTATACCGGAAATCAGTACGGAGAGTTTCAGTGAGAATTATTTAGAAAATCAGTTAGAGGGAAAATTAGGTGTTGTTATAAAAAAAGAGTTAGAAGAGGTTGCATAAAATTTTAGGATGATGATATGAAAACTAACAAAGAAGATATTAGAAATAAAGTTGTGGACAATCTGGATATGTCCAGGGAAGCTGAAAATAGCGAGATACATGAAATTATAGATGAAATAATTGCAGAAGAAACTGAATACAGATATATGTCGGTTAGTGAAAAAATAGGTTTACATAAATATATATTTAATTCCATTAAGGGATTGGGAATATTAGATGAATTGTTAGAAGATGAAGACATTACGGAAATTATGATTAACAGTCATAACAGCATTTTTATTGAAAAAAAGGGACATATATATGAAACGGAGGGACAGTTTGATTCTCCGGAAAGGCTAAATGACATTATACAGCAGATTGTAAGCAGAAATAATAAAAGAATTAATGAATCATCACCTATAGCGGACACCAGACTTCCTGACGGCTCCAGGGTAAACATTGTTCTTCCACCGGTGGCAATTGACGGAGCAGTAGTTACGGTTAGAAAGTTCCCCAGGGAAAGAGTTGATATGAAGAGGTTAATTGAACTTAAATCCATTACTAAGGAAGCAGCGGATTTTTTGGAAAAGCTTGTGGTATCAGGTTATAACATTTTTATATGCGGTGGAACCGGCTCCGGTAAAACTACTTTTTTAAATGTTTTGTCAGATTACATTCCCGGAGAGGAAAGGGTTATTACCATAGAGGATTCTGCGGAATTACAGCTAAAAAATATTAAGAATATAGTGAGAATGGAGGCAAGGCAGGCGAATACTGAGGGAGAAAACGAAATTACCATAAGAGATTTAATCAGAACATCCCTTAGAATGAGACCTGATAGAATTATAGTGGGAGAGGTTCGTGGGAAAGAAGCTATTGATATGCTTCAGGCAATGCAGACAGGGCATGACGGCTCCATGAGTACAGGTCATTCAAACAACACTAAGGATATGCTTAACAGGTTAGAAACCATGGTACTTATGGGAATGGACATCCCTATGAATGCCATACGTTCCCAGATAGCATCTGCTATAGATATAATTGTTCACTTAGGGAGGCTTCGTGATAGAACCAGAAAGGTTTTAAAAATAGACGAGGTATTAGATTGTGTTAATGGAGAAATAAAATTAAATCCTCTCTTTGAGTTTGTGGAGTACGGGGAGACAGAGGAATTGGTAGAAGGAAAGCTTGAAGCTAGAAACAGGTTAGTAAACACTGAAAAATTAGAAAGGAGTGGTTTAAGTCTTTAAATGATTTACAAAGTATCCAAAAAGGAAAAGGCAGTGGTAATTATGGTGATTTTTATGGCTATAATTATTATTTCAATATTGTTTTACGGAACCATTTATGCAGTAGTTATTCTTTTGCCTTTAGGAGTTCCCATATACAGGGAGCAAAAAAGAAGAATAATTAATAAGAAAAAGAAAGAACTTAAAGTGCAGTTTAAAGATATGCTTATGGTTATGTCCGATTCCTTAAAAACAGGATATTCCGTTTCAAATGCCTTAAAGGAAAGCTATAAAGATATGGTTTCAATGTATGGAAGATACAGTTACATATGTGAAGAATTAAGAATTATGATATCTAAAATAAAGTTAAATGTAAGAGAGGAAGATATATTTAAGGACTTTGCCAAAAGAACAGGTTTAAGGGAGGCTATATTATTTTCACGTATTTTCTCAGTTGCAAAAAGGACAGGAGGAAACATGACGGAAGTAATAGGAAGTGTAACGGACAGTATTGTATTAAAGGAAAACGTAAGGGAAGAAATTGAAGTGTCCACAACAGAGAAAAAAACAGAGCAGAAAATAATGACGTTAATACCTATGGCTTTAATTTTGTATGTAAAAATGATGTCTCCGGATTTTCTAAACATTATGTATGAGACTAATGCAGGAAGAATTGTTATGACAATATGCCTTGTGCTTTATGTTTTGGCTTTTTTGTGGGCACAAAAAATAGTTGAATTTAATGAGGAGTATTAAAGTAGGAGAATGATAAAAATATATGTCATTGCAATAGTGTTAATTACCATATTTTATACATCTACATTTTTTTACAGGAAAAAGTTAAGAAAAAATCTGAACAGAAAGGATTATCCCTTAAAGGCATTATTTGGTATGGCTATGTTTATGGTGGATAAGTTTCCCATAGCTTACGCCGGAAAAGGAAATTCTTTAAATAAAGCCATAAGAAAGATAAGTGTTAAAGAAGATATTAAAAAAGAAAAATATTTGTATATTGTAAACAAGGTTTCCTATTGCATTTTATGTGGTATTTTGGCGGTAGTGTTGGGATTAGGAATAGAAATATCCGGTAGCGAAAGCAATGAACCTATTACATCAGTGAAAAGAGATAGCATAGATGATGAGGTTTATAACATTTATTATGAAGATGATTCAGGGGCAATAAAACCAATAGAATTAGAGGTAGGGAAGAAAGAATTAAAGGATGAGGAGATATTAAAAATCATAAAAGGGTATCAGGAGGAATTGGTTCAAAAGGCTCTGGGAAAAAATGATAATGCCCAAAATGTTACAAAGCCATTAAATCTGGTAGGAAGCATTGGTGAGGAAAATATATTAGTCAGCTGGGAAATAAGCGATTCTGACATAATAGATTATGATGGAAAAATAAATAGCAATGTTGATAAAGAGGGAGAATTAGTTTATCTTACGGCAATAATGACCTATGAAAAGGTTACACTAGAGTATGTTTTTTCAGTAAATGTATATCCACATCAGGGAGAGAGTGATGCTAAAAGGCAGGTCCAGTCATATGTTGATAATCAGGATGTATATGACAGCCAGGTAAATCTGCCGGAAAAAATAGATGGCAAAAAGGTTAAATATTATAGTTCTAAAGGGCAAAATAGCTATGTTGTAGTAACAATAGGATTAATATTGTCAGTGGCATTGTTCTTTTTTAAAGACAGGGACATAAAAGATAAAATTGAGGATAGAAATGAACAGTTATTAGAAGATTATCCGGAAATAGTAAATAAACTTCTTTTATATCATAATGCAGGTCTTTCGGTAAAAAGTGCCATAGAGAAAATAGTATCGGGTTATAAGGAAGATAAAAAAGAATATCATGAAATGTTAAGATATGCTTATGAAGAACTAGAGATTTCTTTAATACAAATGAAAAGTGGCGTATCGGAAATTACAGCTATTAATAATTATGGAAAAAACTGTGGATTACATTGTTATGTGAAATTATCGGGAATTATAGAACAAAATATACGAAGGGGGACAAATGCCATGACTGTGGTACTAGAAAATGAACTGGAAAGCTCAATGATAGAAAAGAAAAATACCATGCTAAAGGCAGGAGGGAAAATCTCAACAAAATTAATGGGACCAATGATTGTAATGCTGATTGTTGCCATGGCAATTATAATGGTTCCGGCATTTTTATCAATGAATTTATAAGGAGGAGTAAATGAACAATAGTTTTAAATATATTATGGAAAATTTCTCAAGATATTGGAAAAGAACCTTCTGGAAGGACGAAAAGGGAATGGGGGTAATAGAAGTAGTGCTTATTATATTAGTGTTAGTGGGACTAGCCCTTGTGTTTAAAAATCAAATTTCAGGAGTGGCAGATGGCGTTTATAAATCTATTAAAACACAGATTAAGTCATTTTAAGATTAAAAAAATTATTTCAGGAAAAACCAAAGGAAGCATATCCATATATTTAAGCATTGTCATGGTAGCAGTAATGTTGTTTATTAGTGTTGTTTCAGAAAGCGGACGAATTAACGTTGTATATTCGGAAAGCAAAAGTTTTACGTATATGGCAGCTGATTCTGTAATGGCGGGATATGCAAGGCAGGTTTTTGATGAATATGGATTATTACTTGTATGGGAAAATCAGAATACTGAAGAAGAACTGAAAAAGTACATACAAGCTAATATAAACATGGCAGATTTAAATGGTATGGGAACTAATTTTATGTCCACAAGGCTTAAAAACATAGAAATGGACAAGGTGGAATATGTTACGGATAACGGCGAAAAGCTGCTTTTGTCTCAAATAGCTTCCTATACGAAATATGCTGCAGGAGCAACAGCCGCAGAGGAGTTAATTAAATTATTTAACAAATACGAGAAACGCAGCGACGAAAAGACAGATTCAGTTGCAGATGTGTTCGATGAAAAAATATCTGAAAATGATAGTAAGGAGCTGCAAAATCTTGTAAAGGATATTGATGAGTTAATTGTTAAAATTAAGGATGTTGAAAAAGAGAAAAAATTAATTAATGCGGTTAGCCGGATAATAGAGAGAAATGTAAGCTCTAAAAACAATGATAAGGTTGAAAAAAAGTATAGAAGTCTGAGAAAAATACTTGATAAGAAAGCGGGTATGATTAGCAGAGCCATAGACCAGGGAAAGGACTACGAGGGAAAAAAAGCAGCCTATCTTAGGGAAAGTGGATATACATCCGGCGAAAAAGATTTTGTTGAGGAAAATACACTAATACTGAAAAAAATGGTGGGCATATTACAAGAGGAAAAGGCACTGGATGTTTCAAAATTAGAAAGTATTGTTCCGGAAAACATTAATATTTTAAACAGCTCCATGTCATTACTACATAATTATATTAATGAAACAGAATCTTTAAAAGAAAATCAGATTACTGAGGAAGATAATAGAAATAAGTCTATTTATGAAAGTGCTAAAGAATTATTACAAAAAGGACTATTATCGTTGGTAACAGATGACGTATCTGATATATCAAATGCATCTATATCTGATTTAAATCTGCCATCAAAAAAAGAAAATACAGAAAAAAACGGCAAAACAGATTTAACTGACAGGGCACTGCTGGCGTTGTATGGTAAAAGAAAATTTGGTAACTACATTAGTAAAATAAAAGACCATGATTTAAGCTACGAAATGGAGTACATAATAAGCGGAAAAAGTAGTGATAGGGATAATCTTACGGAAGTTGTTAAAAAAATAGTGGGAATAAGAAATGTTATGAATTTAGGATATCTTTTAACAGATAGTGTTAAAATGAGCCAATTGACTTTTATAGCATCATCGGCGGCTACAGCCATAGGATTACCTTTTTTAGAGCCGGTAATAAAGGCGGTTTTAATAGAGGCGTGGTCCCTGGGGGAGGCAGTAGCGGATGTGAAAGGTCTCTTAAAGGGAAACGAAGTAGTTTTCATAAAGGATAAAATCAGTTGGAAAACAGACATTAAAAATCTGTTAGGAGGAAGCATTAAGAATGATAAAAATAGCAAAAAATTAAGTTTAAATTATGAACAATATTGCATGATGTTGATGATGATTGCAGATGGAAACAAAAGCCTTTTTAGGATAATGGATCTTATTCAATTAAATATACAAAAGAAATACAACAGTAAATTTCAAATGAGTAAGTGTTTTTCAGGTATGAAGTTTAAAGCAGTATATGAGATAGAACCGTTATTTGTGGCAATGCCATGGGTGTTAAATAATCTAAATGAAAGTAATGGTTCTTATACATATAAAGTTAAATGTGATATGAAATATTAAAAATAATGGAGGTAAATGAACATGCCCTTTTTCGGAAAATATAATAAAAATAAGCAAAAATACAGTGCTCATCTCCAAGTACAAAGATCTCATATATACCTTTTAAAAAAACGAAAAAGGGTGTGTTCATTTACCTCCCCTGGAAGTATCAGTATAGAAGCGGCAATGGCATTAACGGTTTTTATAGGTATGGTGCTTTTTATGGTAAGTTTTTTAATTATGGTAAGCACACAGTTTTCGGTACAAATGAAATTAAATAACATAGCATTGATTACTGCTAAAAGCAAATTTTATGTTCAACTGGCAGATAAAGTGACGGACTATAATGATACATTAAAGAAAATAAAAACGGAAATTGAAGAAAACAAGAATAAAATAACTGAAAATGATATGTGGAACAAGGTTAAAGGTTCCATATATGAAAATAATGGAATTGATGATGTGACAGATATAAGACTTAATTATGTTTTAAAAACATCTTTTTTAGACAGGACTATAGCCATAAAACAACGAAGCATGGTTAGGGACTGGACAGGAAGTGACATAACAAAAAGTCAGAATATAGTTTACATAACTCAAAATGGAAAAGTGTATCACTTAACGAAGGAGTGCAGTCATCTGGCACTGTCAATTAGCAGTACATCTTATGCATCTGTAAAAGGGCTTAGAAACAATTACGGAGAAAAATACAGCAAATGTGGAATATGTGTAACCAAAAAGCCGGAATCAGGTACAAAGGTTTTTATTGCGGAAGATGGAAACAGGTATCATTTGAGTCTTACATGTAGTGGAATAGTAAGAAATATTATAGCAACAGACAAGGAAAGTGTAACAAATATGCCGGCATGCAGTAGTTGTGGAAAGGAATAAAATGATTGAAACTATTATATCATTACCGGTGCTGATATCAGGTGCCATAATGGATTTTAAGTACAGAAAAGTATTTATAATGCCGTTTATAATGGCATCAGCTTGTGGAATTATTGTTAATGCAGCTGTTTATAAAAGAGATTTTAAACACTATGCATTGGGTGTGGGACTGTCGGTGCTACTGGTACTTATATGCCTTATATCCAAAAAGATTATGGGATTAGGTGATGGACTGGCGATACTAATGACAGGATGTGTTTTTAACAGTAAAAGTATGCTAATAATAGTTTTATTATCTTTTTTAATAATGTCAGCTACAGGAATAACAGGCGTAATAATAAAGAAAACAAAACTTAAAACAAAATTACCTTTTCTTCCATTTTTATTAATGGGAGAGGTGGTATTTTTAATAATACAGAGGTGATGCAGGTATATGAAAAGAAACTTAAACAGGAACTTGAATAGGCACTTAAGGAGGCAGGAAGAAGCGCAGCTTACAATAGAGACAGCCTTGGTTTTTCCTATAGTGTTACTTATATTAAGTGGGTTATTTTATATGATTATGTATGTACATGATATTGTGGAAGTAAGAAGCGGAGCATACAGGATTGGAATGGAGTACAGTTTTGGTAATATAGATGAAAAGGACGTAGAAAACAGTATTAAAGGTTTGCCGCTTTTTGTGGCAACACCAAAAATCAAGATTTCAAAAGGATTAGATAGTTATGAAATAGCTATTGATTTACAGGGTAAGGGTAATGTGAACATGATTAATATCATAGTTAATTCAGGTGACAGGCAAATAATACATATTCCCCAAAGAATATCCAAAGAGGTTATGTATGGAAGCAGGGTTTTATTAGAAGAATTGGAGTCGAAAAGAGGAAAAAAGTAATGGATGTATCCTATGAAAAGCATGCAGACAGAAATGTAATGATAATCAGGAATATAGGTGACAGTGAAAATGATTATAAGTCAAAAATGATTCTTAATAATAAAATAGAGGGTATTGTTCCTATGACTTTAGAATATGTAAATAACGAAAAAGAAATTCATTATGATATAACCTCAAAGACTGCAATAAAGGATATGTTTGCTGTTCATTTGGCATCAGCTAAAAATTTAAGACAGTTTGTAGAGGATATGAAGTCTCTTTCTGATGAACTTGGCAAATATCTTATTGGAATGGAGTGTGTAATTTTAGATGCAGAATTTATTTTCTTTAATAGGAACACTAAAAGGTACGAATTCTGTTTACTCCCCTTTTTTGAAACTGATATGTATGGCGGAATAAGAAATATTTACGAGAAAATTCTGGAATTAATTGATTATGATGATAAAGATGCAGTAGTAATGGCATATGAAATACAACAGGTTACAAATAACAAAGATTTCACTATGGCAGACATATTAAACTGTACAAAAGTGGAGGCACAGTCAGAAGTTCACAGGAAAGATAATGAAATACAGGAGACTAGAGTTAATCAAAACATAGATAAATATCAGGATAAAACACCTGAAAAAAAGAGATGGTTTGAAGGAATATTTTCATCTTTCAGGCGAAAAAGCAATTATTTAAGTAGTGAGCAGTTAGAACAAATCGCTGTAAGTGAGGAAGAAAACATATATAATTTTAATGGTGATGAAGTTGCGGAGGAAGAGGATAATTATTATGAAACTACAGTGCTTTATGAGGAGACGATTATTCTTAGAAGCTTAGAGCAGAAAGATATGTTAATACACCCTGATAAATTCCCTTTTCTAATAGGTAAAAGCAGATTAAAATGCGATTATGTAATAGACGAAAATGTAATAAGCAGGGTGCATGCTAAAATAATAAAGAAGAATAATACTTTTTTTATTGAAGATATGGATTCTACAAACAAAACCTTTATAAATGGGAAAAAACTAGAGCCGGGAAGGAAAGAAAGAATATCAAAAGGTGATAAAATTACATTAGCAGATGTGGACTTTATAGTGGAGTAGCAGAAACTAAAATGATATAATGATGGTAATTGACATAAACTAGTGTGATAAAGGAGGTTTTCCAATGGAAGAAAATATAAAAAGATTAAAAGAGACAATTGAAAATAGCAATAATATTGTATTTTTTGGTGGAGCGGGAGTTTCTACGGAAAGTGGAGTACCTGATTTTAGAAGTGTAGATGGACTTTATAATCAGAAGTACAAATATCCTCCGGAAACTATATTAAGTCATACCTTTTTTAGAACAAAAACAAGGGAATTTTTTGAATTTTACAGAGATAAGATGTTGTTTCCTGACGTAAAGCCTAACAAGGCACATTATGCACTGGCAAAACTAGAAAAGGAAGGAAAATTAAAGGCTGTTGTAACTCAGAATATTGATGGATTGCATCAGGCGGCAGGAAGCAAAGTAGTTTACGAATTGCATGGCTCAGTTCATAGAAATTACTGTGAAAAATGTGGAAAATTCTATGATTTTGATTATGTGTATAATTCAACAGGAATACCTGAATGTGAGTGTGGCGGAATTATTAAACCTGATGTTGTATTGTATGAAGAAGGGCTTAACCAGGAAATATTAAATAATTCCGTAAGAGCCATTGCCAATGCAGATGTATTGATAATAGGGGGAACTTCCCTTGCAGTATATCCGGCAGCAGGTCTGATTGATTACTATAAAGGAAACAAGCTTGTTTTAATAAATAAAAGTACCACTGCTAGAGACTGCTATGCAGATATTGTTATAAACCAGCCAATAGGAGAAGTTTTAGGTCAGGTTGTGGACTTATAATTTGATTTTTGTAAAAAGAGAGAAAACGCTGTTTTTATATTGAGGTATTTGTCGTAAAGTTTAGTGACATTAAGGCATTGATTTGACAAATTAATACACCCCTTCTGTGCTAATATTTACAGGTAATATGAAGAAGGAGGAGGTCTCATGATAGAAATGGTATATAATGGCAAAGAACCGGTAGAGCAGGGAGAGGTAAAATTACCTAAAAATATACGCCAGATAGGAAACAACGATTCTAATAAAAAAATATATGTAGAAGATTATGTTTTAACACAATTAAAGAAAAAAACTCAAAATGAAGAGGACATAAGGTATGGTGTTTTACTTGGTGAAGTGAAAAAAGGAAGAGGAAACACATACATATTTGTTAAAGCCATGGTAGAGGTTTTGGACATAATTGAAAACAGTCTTATATTTAACGATGATATCTGGTCAGGAGTATATTCAAACATAAAAAAGTACTTTGACAAGATGAACATTGTAGGATGGTTTGTTTCGGTTCCTTATAGAGTTACAGACGATATGAACGGAATAAAAAAGGTGCATCTTGATAATTTTGCCGGAAATGACAAGGTTTGTTTTTTAAGCGACAGAACCGAGAAAGAAGATAATTTCTTTATTTATGAGCAGGGAAGTCTGGAAAAACAGCCGGGATACTATATCTATTATGAAAAAAATGAAAAAATGAAGAAGTATGTAAAAAGTATTAATAATGGAAAATCTTCAATAGATAGTGCTCAGCAGACAAAAAGTGAAGCCAAAAAAGAGGACAGACAAATTAATAACATAAAGTTAAATGAACCTGAAAATAAAAGACAGTCAAATCAAAAAAGAAATAAAGCGCCGGTACCCGCAATTGATAGCGCAAAAAGTTTCAGAGACATAGCTAAGGAAGAAAGACAGGATACAGTTATACGACAGGGGAAAATGGCATATGGTGTCAGCGGTATTCTTATAATAGCATTGTTGTTATCTACAGTTGTCATGCTAAACAATTATGGTGAATTAAAAAATATAAAGCAGACATTGTCAAACTTTAATATGAAACAGGAAGCTCAGGCAGTTAATCAAATATTAAATAGTGAAACAACCCCGGAGACGACCCGGAAAGAAAAAAATGATAACGGAGAAAGTCAGGTTAGTGAAAACAAAGAAACTGTCATTTCAGAAACAAAGAATGATGAAAAAACAGATACTACAGAAACAGTCGTAAACAGTTCATATTCAGGAAAAAGTCATGTAGTTAAGGCAGGTCAGACCCTTTATGACATAAGCATGAAGTATTATGGAACAAGTAAAATGGTAGATGAGATAAAAGAATATAATGATATAGATGATGATTACACTATCGTGGAAGGTCAGAAAATATTATTACCATAAATGTTAAAAAGGTAGTGCGATATTTTATGAGATATTGTATAATCGTAGATAGTTTCAAAAAAATTATTGAAGATTATACAATGGGAAGTGAAAATGTGGCACAGGAATATTCCGAAAAAGTAAGAAAGTTTAAGAAAAATAATAAAATAGCAGATATATTAGTAAAGATTAAATCTTTTTTCAGGAAAATCAGAATAGGTGTTGTACTTGCAGTTGTAGCAGTGTTGGCAGTTATTATCGGTATTTTCTTTTATAAAAAGTATCAGACATTTGATAATTATAAGGTGATAGATTCACTTAAAGTAGACAGCGGAAAAGATAGCAGATATGAGGCATATGGAGATTTTGTCATAAAGTATAGTAGTGATGGAATATCCTATATTGATGGGACGGAGACTGTATGGGATGAATCCTTTGAGATGAAATCTCCTATTGTGGATATTTGTGACGATTACATTGCCGTTGCAGATAAAAATACAAATGACATTTTTATTTATAATAAAGATGGTAAGGTAGGGCACGCGTCAACAAGCTATCCTATTGTGAAGTTAGAGGTGGCATCCCAGGGAGTTGTTGCCGCATTACTGGAAGATAAAAATGCAAATTATATAGAAGTATATGATAAGGATGGAGAGAAACTTATTTCCCACAAGACATTGTTACGGGAAAATGGATATCCCCTTAATTTTTCCATATCTGAAAAGGGAAGTAAGATGGTGGTGTCGTATGTTACAGTAAACGGCGGAGTTATGAAGAATAAAGTTTTATTCTACAACTTTTCAAGTGCCGGACAGAATGCTTCAGATATGATGGTGGGAGAATTTGACCAATATGGAGAAACTCTGGTGCCGATGGTTAAGTTTATTTCTGACAATGTGGCAATAGCCGTGGGAGAAAATGTTCTCACAGTTTATAGTATGAGAGATAAGCCGTCTGTTAAGTGCGAAAAGAAGTTTAAGGATGAGATTCAGAAGGTTTTTTATAGTGACAATTATGTAGGTTTTGTTTTAAAAAATGCCAATAGTAAAAAGCCATATAGAATAGAAGTTTATAATTTAAGAGGCAAAAGAGTTATGGGGGCGGAAACCTCTGTGTTATATAATAACGTAACATTTTCCGGAGAAAATGTATTAATGTATGATGACATGAATTGTAAAATAGTATCTTTTGGAGGAGTGGAAAAATTTACCTATACCTTTAAGGGACAGATTAATGATATAATCCCGGTGGATGGTAAAAAAACATTCTTAATAATGGGCAATTCAAAAGTACAAAAAGTGAAATTAAAGTAGAATTAGGTACAGAATGAGAGAATGTGTCTGTATACCAGTAAGGAGGCAGATATGGGAAATATATTGTTAGTAGCAGTTGGAGTTTTTTCTATTATTATGATATTAACAGGATTGAAAAAAGGTCTTATACGAATGGCTTTTTCACTGTTATCAATGATAGTTATTTTATTTTTGATAAATATTTTAACACCGTCAGTTAAGCAATTACTTAAGGCAACACCGGTATATACTGAGATTACGTCCAGTATTGGAAAATATGTTGATGATAATGTTAATTTGGCAACTAAAAATATGACTCAGACAGGTGTAAGTGCACAACAGAAAATAATTGATGGTTTACCTCTTCCTAAAGAAATTAGAAAGAGTTTAAAACAAAATAATACTGAAGAAAGCTACAATTCTTTTAAAGTAGATTCATTTTCTGCATACATATCGGCATCGCTGGCAGATATGATAGTAGGTGCTGTAGCATTTATAATACTATATATTGGATTATCAGCTTTACTTAAGATATTAATAAATGTTCTGGATATTGTTGCAAGGCTTCCGGTGATTAGCACATTTAATGCAGCAGGCGGAGCATTAGTTGGATTGGCAGAGTCCGTAATCATCATATGGATAGCCTGCATTGTTGTAACTGCTTTTAGTTCAACACAGTGGGGACAGACGGTTTGTAAGGCAATTTCAGATAATGGTATATTAAGTTTTATTTATGACAATAATATTATACAGAAGTTTATTACAGGGATTTTTTCAATATAAATTATAGAGAGGATTTTATAAGGAAAATCCATAAATGAAATTTCTTAAGTAAAATATATAAATTTTATTGACAAAATATATTCTATCTGATACATTATAAAGGCTGTTAAAGTGGTTAATCCACTATGGCTCCATGGTCAAGCGGTTAAGACACCGCCCTTTCACGGCGGTAACAGGGGTTCAAATCCCCTTGGAGTCATTGACGTTATGGCGAAATGTAATTGTATTTGCAAAATTGCCTTGACGATATTAAGAACCCTTGTTATAATAAAGTGGTTCTAAAAATATGGCGCAATAGCCAAGTGGTAAGGCACGGGTCTGCAACACCCTGATCACCAGTTCAAATCTGGTTTGCGCCTCTAGAGAAAGCACTCAGAGTTTCTGGGTGCTTTTTTTCTTGACTACTATTGTGAACATAGATAAAATAAAATTAGGAAGTTGTGGCAAATAACAATCATGAAAGGAAAGTATATGAAGAATAGAATAATTGCAATTATTTTAACAATTACTTTATTGGTTACACTGGCTATTCCTGTTGTGGCAGCAGGTGATGGCAACTGGGGAGATGATAATGCTCCATGGAATGTGGGAATAACAAATGACAAGCTTTTAGGTAATTATGAATTAGGAACATCAAAGGAATTTGAAATAGCATATTACCCATCAGACAGTGTAGGATTAAAGGCAATAAGACATATAGAAATAACAGGTGATTACCCGGTATCAGGATTTGAATACTATGAAAATGGCAAGTGGAATGATGTGGAACAGTTTACTTCAAAAATAGTATTTAAGGATACAACAAAACAGAAAGTGCATGTCACATTTAATAAAGAAGGAAAGTATACAATAAAGTTTTGGGTATCAACAGCTGATGGAAATCAGTCTGTAGTAGCGAAAAGAGTTATTAATGTTGCAAAAACATCAATAACTCTTTACAGGGAAGTGGAGACTACACCTACAGTAGTTCCGACCACAAAGGATATTGAGCCGGTTACAACAGAACCTGTTACAGTGGCACCAACTACAAAGGATGAAACAGAGTCAGAAGCATCAACACAGGCACCGACAACTAAGCCTATTATAACAGAGCCGGTTACGATAAAACCGACTACAGTTGTTCCTACAACTAAGTCAGTTACAACGACAGCTGCTCAAAAGGTTAAGGTGGGAAAGACTGCAATAAAAAAAGCTGTTAAACAGAAAAAAGCCAAAAAGGCAAAAATATCCCTGAAAAAGGTTAAAAAAGTTTCAGGATATCAGGTGCAGATATCTACCTCAGCTAAATTTGTCAAGAAATTAACAATTACTAAAAATATTAAGAAGACAAGCTGTACAATAAAAGCTTTAAAGGCAAAAAAAGTATATTATGTCAGAGCAAGGGCATACATAGTGAAGGGTAAAAAGAAATATTATGGCACCTGGACTGTGAAAAAGAAAGTAAAATTTATAAAATAGGAATGTGAGAGTATTATAATACTTAAGGCATTTCAGACACAAAAGATTTCACATAAATTTTCATGTGGAATCTTTTGCATAATGAAAGAAAATCATAAGGAGTTTTTTATGAATATATTTAGCAACTTGATGTATAACCAGAGTTTTGCCGTAAAGGGGAAAGTCAATATAAAAAGATTAATTGTAAGCCTAATAATAACAATAGCAATAGAATTTGTGGCATTTTATGTAATGATTCCGGCGTTTAATATCCATTCCATGGAATTTTGGGAGTTTCAGGGATTCTTTCTCCTTGTATTTTTTGTTCTTACATTTAAAACCAAAGGAAAGAATAATATAAAATTAAAATACAATGCAATCACTAAAATTGTAGGAATAATTTTAGTGTTAGGGGTGTTGGCGGTGCTAATAGGAAATCTTGTATCGGCAAAAATTTTTAACGCAAAAAGATATGCTTCCATAATGGACATAGAAAATACAAAATTTGAAAATATAATAAAACCGTCGGAAACAATAAATGACATTGCCCTTATGGATACAGGAAGTGCCAGAGTAGTGGGACAAAGGGCAATAGGTGCATTGTCAGATGTAGTCAGCCAGTATCAGATAAATGAAGACTACAGCCAGATTGCATTAAATGGCGAGCCGATGAAGGTGGCAACTTTAGAATATGCTGGATTTTTCAAGTGGTTTAATAACAGAAAAAACGGCATTCCGGGGTACGTGTTAGTAGACGCCGTTAAATTTGAGGCTAATTATGTTAAATTAAAACAGGCTATTAAGTACACAACATCAGGATGGTTTAATGATAATCTTCAAAGACATTTAAGATTTAAATATCCAACAGCAATATTTGAAGGATATTATTTTGAGGTAGATGAAGAGGGAAATCCATATTATATCTGCCCTACAATGACTGCAAAAATAGGACTTTTTGGAGGTTATGACGTAAATGGTGTGGTAATATGCAATCCGTGTACAGGAGAATGCAAAAAGTATTCATTAGACGAAGTTCCGCAGTGGGTTGACAGAGTTTATGATGGAGATTTAATTGAAACTAAATACAATTGGCATGGAATGTTAGCAGATGGATTTATCAACAGCATAATAGGACAGAAGGATTGTAAGAAAACCACGGCGGATTATGGATACAAGGTCATTGACAATGATGTGTGGATTTACACAGGAGTAACCTCTGTTATTGATGACTCATCAAACATAGGATTTGTAATGGTAAATGCCAGAACCGGAAAGGCAAGTTACTTTAATGTGGCAGGTGCTGAAGAATTTTCTGCAATGGAAGCGGCAGAGGGACAGGTTCAGAATTTAGGATATGATGCGGCGTTTCCGTCCCTTATTAATATTGATGGAAGACCAACTTATTTTATGGTATTAAAGGATAAGGGAAATCTGGTAAAACAGTATGCCCTTGTTGATGTAAAAAAATATAGCATAGTTGCAACGGGGCTGACGCAGAAGGATACCCTTGCAACCTATAGAAAACTTCTTAGGGAAAATGGTGTAAACTTATCTGATAAGCAGGAAGATTTGTCAAAAATATATGAAAGTGCCCTTATTGAGGTTAAAGAAATAAAATATATAAATATGGCAGATGAAACATATGTGTACATTACAGATAAGGAAGGCAATGTTTATAAAGAAAAATTTGCTGATGATGAAACTCTTGTATTTATAAGTCAGGGGCAGCAAATTGAAATATATTATGACACAAATGATGATACAGCAATAAGAAACATACAATCATGGAAGAAGGTTAATAATGTTAAGAATGAATAAGAAACTCTTAAAAAGTTTAGCACTAATAATGTGTATTGTAATGAGCTTTAGCGTATATTTGCCGAAAGTAAATATAAAGGCAAAAAGCACAGTGTATCTTTCGAGCACTAATATGGAGCTGACTAAGGGAAAGAAAACCAGGTTAAGGTTAAAAAATGCTCCGAAAGGTGCAAAAATAACCTGGAAGACCACTAATAAATATGCGGTAGTTGTTTCTAAAAAAGGTACGGTAAGGGCTGTAAATGCAGGTAATGCTACTATATATGTTAAATATAAGAATAAAACCTATTCCTGCAAAATTAATGTGCCGGATCCGGACAGACAAATTAAGTTAAATTCACAAAATGTTACTTTGGTTGAAAATAATACTTTTCAGCTTGTGGCAGAAACAAACAGTAAGGTAACGTATATATCAGAAAACAACAATATAGCAACTGTTGATAATAATGGGCTTATAACAGCAGTTAATCCGGGAACAGTGACTATTACCGCAAAAACCGCAACAGCATTTTCAAAGTGCACTGTACAGGTTCAATCAGCAGATGAGCAGGCTACAAGCCCTGACTGGATATACAATAAATCTGCAACAGGTATCAGAAGAATAACTAAAAGAGGAACGGTTGTTTATGATAATATCTGTTGGGTAAGTAATAAAGCCATATCCTTTAAAATTGATAATATTAATGAGAATAACATAAAAAAATGCGTATGGAGTTCTTCTGACAAAACGGTTTTGTCTAAGCCTCAAAAAAGAGATGGAAGTCTGATAACAACAGATGCAAATACATTAAAAGCAGGAACCGCAATTGTTACGGCAAAGGTTACTAATAAGTCGGGAAAAGTAAGTAAATATACCAGTTATGTTTTTGTAACAACTCCTGCCGCGGACAAGAGTAAACTTACACTTTATGGAAAGGGTGTAGGAAATAACAGACAGCAATATGTAACTTTTACAGGATTAAACAAGTTTAGCACCATATCAGTTAGTAATAGTAATGAAAAAGCGGCATCGGTTCAGATTTTTCATGATAAAATGGCTGTTACAGGTCTAAGCGAGGGAAGCGGTACCATTACAGTGACAATAGATGGCAAAGTCATAAAAATAAAATATGTTACATATAATGCAATAGTAACGTGTGGTGCAGCAGGCATCCAAAAGAAAAGGACAACTAAAATAACAGTGTCGGGAGCAGAGGGTATCACTCCGCGATACACATCAAGAAACAGAAAGATTGCCACGGTTAAATCTGATGGAACAGTTAAAGGTGTAAGGTCAGGTGTTACATATATAGATGTAAAGCTGGGAGATTACACAAAAAGCTTCCGAATAGAGGTTTCTGCAACAGGAATGCAGACAATCATTGACAGGGCTAATTATATAGTAAATCATTGGAAGTACAGTCAGGCAAAAAGAATGAAAAGTGGATATTATGACTGTTCAGCGCTGGTTTGGAAGGGATATAAGGCATACAATAATTATCAGAAAAAATTAGGCAGTTCTAAATGGGCATATTCGGCAGGAGAGTTGTTTGATTACCTGTACAGCAAAAATCAGATTATTTATTTTGGTTATACAGGAACTGATGATATGAAGCCGGGAGACCTTATTTTTTATGGAGATTACAATAATGCAGTAAAATATAGTACCCCGGGACGTACTCTTGATATATATCATGTGGCAATGTACGCAGGAAACGGACAGGTTGTAGAAAAAGGTGGTCAGACAATGAGCAGCAACAATACAAAATATATTGTAGGAATTGGGAGAGTGGTAAATTAATGGATTACGTTATTGGAAATATAGTCACTTTAAAAAAAGGACATCCCTGCGGTACAAATGAGTGGGAGGTTATAAGAACAGGAGCGGATTTTAAACTGAAATGCAGGGGATGTGGCAGAATAGTTATGATTCCCAGAAAAGCATTTGAGAAAAGCGTGAAAAAAGTTATAAGTTAAGATAATAGGAACAGAGTTGCATGAAGACTGAAAATTGCAAATCTGTTCCTATTTTTTATAATATGCAAATACACAAAAAATATATAAATAAAATAAAATAGGTTGACAACATAACAAAACATATGTATTATAATCAATACAAGATGTAATAAAGATATTGTGATGTGAGGATTAAAAGCAGAACCGATTAGACAAATATGAAAAAGAAATAGAGGAATTAAAGAAGCAGCTTGCCGAGAGACAACCGGCTTAGAAGACTGCTTAAAAACACTTAAAAACGTAGAGGAAATATTTAGGACATGAATCTAAATTTCTTCTACGTTTTTTTTGGGAAACAATAACATGATATGAGTGTTAAAAAGTTAATTTTGCTAAAACTATTGACAAATTCTAATTAAGATGTATTATTGTATTAAGCACTTAATACAATAATACAGAAAGGAGAAGAATAATGGCATGGGAATTTAGAAATGACAGACCCATATATGCACAGATTTTAGAGCAGATTGAGCAGAAGATTGTCACAGGCGAATATGAAACAGGTAGTAGGATACCGTCTGTAAGGGAACTGGCAGCAGAGGCATCGGTGAATCCTAATACCATGCAGAGAGCCATGACTGAGTTAGAAAGCAGAGGTCTTATTATTACCAATCGCACATCAGGCAGATGTGTTACAGATAATGTGGAAATATTAAACCAGATAAGAAAGAGCAGAGCAAAAGAATATACCACGGAATATCTGGAAAAAATGACAGAACTTAAATATAAAAAAGAGGAGATAATAGATATAATTAAGGAGGGAGACAGCAAATGAGCATTTTATTTGAATGTAAGGATTTGAGAAAAAATTATGGAAAAAATCAGGCATTAAAAGGACTCAATTTACAAATTGAGAGTGGACAGATTGTAGGGCTTCTTGGACCAAACGGAAGTGGGAAAACCACACTTATAAAGCTGGCAAACGGACTACTTACTAAAAATGGCGGTGAGCTTTATATTGATGGCAAGGAAGTGGGAGTTGAAACAAAGAAGATAGTTTCTTACCTTCCGGAAAGAACTTACTTAGATGTTCATTCCAAGGTAAAAGATGTTATTGAATTTTTCAAGGATTTCTACAGTGACTTTGAGGAAAACAGAGCCTATGATATGCTTTCAAAACTTAACATTAATCCTAATGACAAATTAAAGACCATGTCTAAGGGAACCAGGGAAAAGGTACAGCTTATTCTGGTAATGAGCAGACAGGCAAAATTATACTTTTTAGATGAACCAATTGGTGGGGTGGATCCGGCAGCCAGAGATTACATATTAAACACTATTATTTCAAATTATAATCCGGAAGCGGCAGTTATAATTTCAACACATTTAATTTCTGATATAGAAAAGGTTTTAGATGATGTGGTAATGATAAAAAACGGCGAACTGGTTATGCACAAAAAAGTAGATGAAATAAGAGAAGAATACGGAAAATCAGTGGATGAAGTATTTAGGGAGGTATTCAGATGTTAGGAAAATTGATAAAACATGAATTTAAGTCAACTGCCAGAATGTTTGCTGCATTATATGGCGTTGTATTGGTAATAACTTTAATATTAAAAGGTATAGTAGAAGTTCAGACGGTGTTTAATGTGGATAATACCGTTTTAAATATGATTACCATGGTAACTATTATCGCCTTTGTGTTGGGAATTATAGCTATATTCTTAGGTTCCTTTGTGCTGGTAATAAAAAGATTTTATGACAATATGCTTAAAGATGAAGGATATTTGTCATTTACTCTTCCGGTAAGAATGAGTGAGCACATTGCCGGAAAATCCATAGTAGGTTTTGCATGGATGGTTATTAGTGGAGTGGTAGCTGTTTTGCTGGTTACAATTTTAGGATTAGGTCACAATGAATTTTTAAACAGTGTTAAAGAGGGCATTGAGCTTGGTATTAAGGAAATGCAGGAATTTGGATATACGGGATATGTGGTCGAGCTTATATTTGTACTTTTGTTAGGCTGTTACAGTGCTATTGTTATGGGATATGCGTGCTTTAGCATAGGTCAGACATTAGGTAAAAATAAGGTATTGGGAGCTTTTGTGGCTTACCTTATAATTTACTTTATAATGCAGATAATTTCATCAGTAGCCATGGTGGCAATTTTTGGAAGCAATCTTGATGCACTTAATAATGCCGATATGGGAGATGCGTTTTTCCAACCGTTAATGACATTTTCCATAGTGCTATCCATAATACAGATTGTTGTATTTATTGCAATTACAAACTTTATGCTTAAAAGAAAGTTAAATTTACAGTAAATAATGGAAATTTAATAAATAATTTAACAAATAAACCGGAAAAAGCCCTTGATATAAGGGCTTTTTTATGTTATGATGTCTACTTGTGAAATATTAATAATCCTTGCTTTTTCATAAGAAAAAAGCCAGAGACCAGAAGGAGGTAAAAGCATGAACAAATATGAATTAACAGTTGTTGTTAGTGCGAAACTTGATGATGAAGGAAGAGCAGCTGAATTAGAGAAGGTAAAAGCTCTTGTTGAAAAATTCGGCGGTACTATTGCTAACATTGACGATGCTGGAAAGAAGAAATTAGCTTACGAAATCCAGAAGATGTCAGAAGCATATTACTACTTCATTACTTTTGATACTGATAACACAGACGCTCCAAGCGGAATAGAAAGCCAGCTTCGTATTATGGAAAATGTTATCAGATTTATGTGTGTCGCTGTAGAAGCATAATTTGAGACATAAGAGAGGTATAATATGAACAAGGTTATATTAATGGGTCGTTTGACCCGTGATCCGGAAGTCAGATATTCTACATCTGGTGACGGACAGTTGGCTATTGCAAGATATACATTGGCAGTAGACAGAAGATTTAAAAGAGATGGAGAGCAGTCAGCAGACTTTATCAGATGCGTAGCATTTGGAAGAAGTGGTGAATTTGCAGAAAAGTATTTCCATCAGGGAACAAAAATAGTAGCTGAGGGTCGTATTCAGACAGGAAGCTATCAGGATAAGGATGGTAAGACAGTATACACTACAGAAGTAGTTGTAGAAAATCAGGAATTTGCTGAGAGTAAGGCAGCATCTGATAATGCAGGATTCCAGGCACAGCAGCCTGCTGCAGCATCAGCACCGACAGCTCCTGCAGGTGATGGATTTATGAATATCCCTGATAATGTGGATGATTCAGGTTTACCATTCAACTTTTAGTAGTCTCTAGTATATAGTAGAGAGAATATTTAAGGAGGTAAAAAAATGCCATACAATAAGAGCGAGAGACCAGATTCTCCAATGAGAAGAAGAGGCGGTCGTAGAAGAAAAAAAGTTTGTGCATTCTGTGCAAATGAAAATAAAGCAATTGATTATAAAGATGTAGCAACATTAAAGAGATACGTGTCTGAAAGAGGTAAAATTCTTCCTAGAAGAATGACAGGAAACTGTGCAAGACACCAGAGAGCTCTTACAACAGCTGTTAAGAGAGCAAGAAATATCGCATTAATGCCATATACAGTAGAGTAAAACAATGATTTTTAAAGGCTTTCCCAGTAGTGGGAGAGCCTTATTTTTAACCTAGTACACCAATTTTACACCAATTGAAAAAGAAAAAGAGGTATCGCCCAATATTCAAATCAATTTGATCAGACTGAAAACTGTGATTATGTTGCTAAACTGATGAACTTTTTAAACAGTTCTTCATCTTTTAATGTATATAATTTTAAACAGTTATTGTCAGATATACAGTTAGAATCAGTCAGTACACAATCAAGTAAAAAACAAAACATAAATGTACAAAAGCAAAATTCTAATATTTCTTCTCAGACACAAAAAGCTGAGCCGATAGTTAATAGAACTGATGTGAATAGTGTACAACAGCCGAAGGTAAATTCGATACAAAAAGAACCTGTTGTAAGACAGAACATACCTGATAACAGAATATCTGTACCACCAGTACAACCTCCGGTGTCAGCAATGAATGTACCGCAAGGCGCAACTAATGTCGGAAAAAAGGGAAAAGATGAAAAAGAGATATCTATGTTTCATTTACTGATGCACTATAGCAAGGAAAACAAGGAGAAATATAGACAGCAAAAACAAGAAAAAAACAGTGGAGCTAAAAAAAGTAACAATGTAAATAAAAAGGGCAAGAACAATACTCAGGCACCATTTTCAGTTCCTGGAGCTAATTTCTCAGTGCCGGGATTGGAAACACCTAAGATGCAAGACAGTGTTGCACCACAATCACCTGTAGAAAATAAAAATTCGTATGTACAATTGGTACAAAATGCACAGCAGAATGTGATTATGCAACCGAGAAAATCATATGCAGATGTAGCAGCCGATTTTGGAGAAACAACAATTTTAGGTGGTGGAGCAGACTTTGGTGGAACAACAGTGTTGTCAGAGCAGGAAACTCCTATAAAACCAACACATATAATACCTTATTTAATTAGACTTAAAAATATTGAGTTATAAGCAAAAAAATGTTATAGTCATTAAGAGACATAGCAGAATTATATTATCAAAGGAAGGTATAAAGGAGTTTTTTATGAAAAAATCAAAAGAATATGTAGGGATTGTGCTTACATTCATAGTAACATTGATGTTAGTGGGAATGATTTCAGGAACAGTGAAAGCGGAAAATATTAGAAGTGGGGAGTATGAGTATTCTTTAAGTAGTGGAGATGCAACTATTGAAAAATACTTAGGCAGCGCAACAGATGTTATAATACCGTCAACATTAGATGGTTATGAAGTAAAAGGGATAGATTATGATGCTTTTTTGAACTCGAAAATTAGCAAAGTTACAATACCGGAAGGGATAACACGTATAAGTTTTGAAGCGTTTAAAAACTGCGAGTCATTAAGTACAGTTAATTTTAATGCAGTAAACTGCGAAGGAACGGTGAGCCCGGTTTTTGCAGGATGTAAGAACTTAAAGACAATTAACATAGGTTCATAAGTAACCTTGATAGGTTCATATATGTTTGCCAATGTGCCGGCAGAAAACATAGTATTGCCAACATCAGTAAAAGAAATTGACTATGATGCATTTGCAAATTCAGAACTAAAAAGTATTACCATACCGGAGAATGTTCAGAATATATCATTTGAAGTTTTTAAAGGCTGTAAAAATTTTAAGGACATATATTATGGAGGCTCAAAGCAGGGCTGGCTAAAAATTAGAATAAGTGACAATAATAAGGAACTTAAAAATGCCACAATCCATTTTGCTAAGATACAGGTTCAGCCATCAAAGGTTTTGAAAGCTAACAAGAAGAAAAAAGCAAAAAAGGTAAAGATTAAAATTTTAAAAGTAGCTTCATCATATGGTTACAGAGTTCAGGTTTCAACAACTAAAAATTTCAAAAAGAAAATTCTGGACAAGAAAGTTAAGAAGTGCAGTTTCACGCTTTCAAACTCTAAGTTGAAGAAAAAGAAAAAATTATATGTGCGAGTACAGAATTCTCAGTTATATAATGGAAAGGTTTTAAATTCTAGTTGGTCTAAAGCTTATAAAGTTAAAATTAAATAAAAGTTAATAGTGAAAAAAGCAAAAAAGCGCATTTCTGCTCAAGAAAGTAGAGGGGCGCTTTTGAGGGTGCGGACATTTTCTTGGACTATCTAAGTGACCAATCCAAGTCTATGTCTGTACTATATAGGACTCAAATATCCTAATGATTTTTTTATTCTTTTTTCATTATACCAATAAAGATAATCATTTAAAATACCAATAAATTCTGAGATGTTTACCCCAGACCAATCTGCATTATAGAACATCTCATTTTTAATTCTTCCAAATACGCCCTCACAGGCAGAATTATCAGGTGAACAGCCTTTCTTTGACATTGATCGTATGAAACCATTTTTCTCCATCCTGTCAATCCAGCCTGGCCAGCGGTAGTGTACGCCTCTGTCTGAATGTATGATTGGTTTTTCTCCTACAGATAGTAATTTAGCTGCATCGTCAAGCATAGAATTGACAAGTAATGCATCTGGAGAAGTGCTTATATTCCAATTGACAAGTAAGCCATCAAAACAATCTACTATAGGCGATAAATAAACCTTTCCTGCTGGAATTGCAAACTCGGTTATATCTGTTAACCACTTTTCGTTAGGTTTAGATGCAGAAAAATTTCTGTTAATTAGATTATCTACTGCTGGAGATATTTCACCTTGATAGGAATTATATTTACGAGTTCGTTTGATTTTTACTACAAGTTGTTCTTCTTTCATAATCCTACGAATAACTTTTTCTGAGACAATTATATTTTCACGCTTAAGTAGGGCGTGAATTCGTCTGTAACCATATCGACCTTTATTCTCTGTAAATAATTCAATGACTCTAACACGTAAAAGTGTATATTTATCTTCTTTTTGTAGGGATTGTTCCTGATAATAATAACTGCTTTTTGATAATTGTAATTTCTGTAATAATAATGGCAGTGAGTATCTATTTTTCAAGACATCGATTATCACCGCCTTCTCTCTGTTGCTGAGAGCACTCTGATCGATGTCTGGGTCTTTTTTTAATACATTTATCGTTTCTTTAAGAATATCTATTTCTAATTGCATATCTTGTATTTGAGTCTTCAACTGATTTATTTCATCAGAAGAAATATCTGTACTTGAAACAGAACCTTCTACTAATGTTCCCGGAGTAATGTTTTTGTGATTCATAAGACCTAATGTACCTTCTTTTAAATAACGTTTTCGCCATTGATAAATACTAGCTCTACTATACCCAATGTCTTCTGAAACATATTTTATATTTTCTCCGAGCTCATAGCAACGGTGAATTGCATCTAATTTTACTTCTAATGGAGGATTGCGAGGATGATCAGGAGGATTATTAATTACAGGATATTCTTTCCTTGTTTTGGGTGGGGTATTTTCCTCAGCAATCCATGTGTACAGATTTCTACGTGTTGGATACCCTAGAATCCTAATAGTTTCAGTTACAGACTCTGTTTGATGATATATCCGTAGTGCAATATCTTTTTGTTCTTTTGAATACATAAAAAAGCTCCTTTCGAAGCCCTATAGTAGTCCAGAATTTTGTCCGCACCCTCTTTTGTGAAAGTTTTTCTGTAAATTTAATATTTAAATATAATTAATAGGCCTTCTATGATAAAATTTATTATAGGATGCCTTAATTATGGCAAGAGAAAAAAAGTACACAAGGTACAAATGACCGATGGCAAACGTGCCATCATCCACCAGCTATTGGATGAATATGACATCCAGACAGCTGAAGACATCCAGGATGCATTAAAAGATCTTCTTGGAGGTACAATCAAGGAAATGATGGAAGCTGAAATGGATGACCATTTGGGGTATTCAAAATCACAACGTTCAGAATCCGATGATTATCGAAACGGTTACAAGTCGAAGCGTGTCAACAGTAGTTATGGCGATGGTATAAAATGCGTTATCATATGGTCGAAACTGTGCAAATATAGTAAGATAGAAGTGATAGAAAATATAGAATAATACAGTAAAGGAATACATTTGAATACGCTAATGAAAAAGAAAAACGAATCCAGAGAACAGTTGAATATCCAGCTCTTTTTGCTATGTATGCTCGCGGCATTGCTCTGTCGCAGATTAGGAAAAATAAGTTCGCTCCGCATTATATGTGGTATGCTGCGGACAATGATCTACGTTGGAGTATATATCGGATGGGGCATCAGTATTTATAAAAGAGTTATTCAGAAATCGGTGCGGAATGTATTGATTTTTATAGCAGAATTGATCATATTCTGGTTTGTTGTGCGCACGACAAAATATTTTTTCACAATGGATAACCAGATCGCGCGTTACTTGTGGTACAGCTATTACATACCGATGTTGTTCATTCCTGTAGCAGTATTGCAGGCAGCATTCTTTCTCGGAAAGTCGGAAGAATATCGGTTGCCTAAATGGTTAAAAGGAGTATATATTCCAACAGCTGTCTTAGTTCTGCTTGTGCTGTCCAATGATTTGCACCAGCTTGTATTTTCTTTTCCGGTAGGGTCTGCGTGGTCAGATAGTCATTACACATACGGATGGGGCTATTATGTGGTGTTGGTTTGGGAAGTAGTCTGCGCTCTAACTGCTTTTGTTCTGATGATTTACAAGTGCAGGCATTCACAGAAAAAGAAATACCTTCCCCTTTTTGGGATCGGCGCTGCAGTTCTCTATGCAGTGCTCTTCATAAGCGGTGTGGCGTGGGTACAGGAAATTGGCGGAGACATTACCGCTGTCTTATGTCTGTTTTTCGTTGGAATACTGGAAAGCTGTGTGCGCTGCGGATTGATCCAGACAAATACTGGGTACGATCAACTGTTTGAAGTCTGTACATTGGGTGCTCAGATTACGGATCAGAATTACAACGTTTGTTATGCGTCTGCGAATGCAATGCCATTATCGAAAAAGACGATGAAGGATGCGGTGGAGAAGGATGTGGTGATCGATAAAAAGACGCGGATCCAGAATCGAACAATTCGTGGCGGTCATGTTCTCTGGCAGGAAGATATGGAAGACATTATTAAGCTTCTTGAGAGAATGGAAGAAAATAGAAAGACGATCGAAGAAAGTAACTGTATCGAGCAGGAAAATTATCAGACGAAGGCAGCCATCAATATGCTGCGTGAGAAAAACCGCTTATTCGACAAACTGCAGACACAGACTGCCAAACAGATCAATCTTTTAAATGAATTGCTCAATCGTTACGAAGAGGAAGAAGAGCTGGAGAAAAGCCGTATCCTTTTAGTGAAAATCAGCCTCATTGGAACATATATAAAAAGACGCGGAAATCTAGAGTTTATCGAAGAAAGATCAAAAGTATCAGACGTCGTCGAGCTGGAAGCCTGTATAGAGGAATCCTTTTCCAGTTTACGATTGTTAGATATTGACTGCGCATGCTCATTCCCGGAAGGGGAGAAAATCTATGTAAGAGATGCTGTTGTTATGTATCAATTTTTTGAAAATGTAGTGGAAAAATGTGTAGACAGCTGCGCTTCGGTGTGGATAAAGCTCCGCAGTCAGAGTGAAGATATTCTATTCTGTATGGAGATCGAAAGCGAGACCGATCTTGCCTGTTTTTCAGAAATGGCACAGTCCTGCACATGCGAAGATGGCATATGGCGATTTGTATTTACAGTGGAAAAGGCAGGTGAATCGTAATGCAGACATTTTTGATGCTGGCAATATTATTAAGTCTCGTGGCGAGTTTGATCTTGCTTCTTGTTTTCCACGATATGAAGATCGACAATCGAAAGTGGCATATGAATATCGCAATCTTCGTATTTTTGTTTCTTCTTGTAAATGCATTGGCCTATTCTTACGAGGCAGAGCGAGGAAAACCAGCTTATTTTCAAATGCCGGATGTCTCACTGTGGATTTGGTGGTGCATCGTCGGTGTGATCGATGGATTGCTTATCTGGGAAGGATTTTGGCTGCATCGTACAAGAAAAGAAAAAATCCGACAGAATTCTATTAAAGAGGCGATGAATGTATTGCCCATTGGAATCTGTTATTTTACAGAAGATGGATATGTGAAACTTTGCAATGAACAGATGTATCGCCTATTTCAAACAATCGCTCACAGAGATTTGCAAAAGCAAGAGGAATTAAAAGAGGCACTGTGCCTGTGTGAGCGTTATGGCGTGAGCCGGATTAACAACAAAGAAATCTACCTTTTTCCTGACGGGAAGGCATGGAGCTATCGGGAAAATGAAGTGACAGACCGGAAAGGAAAGGCTTATACAGAAGCTATTTTCCTGGATATTACAAAAAAATATGAAGAAAAAATAAATCTGACAAAGCAGACCGAACAGTTAAAAGAAATAGCAAAAGAACTCCGCTATCTGTCGGATAATGTGTTAATCTTGACACGTGAACGAGAAGTACTTGCGGCAAAGACAAAGCTTCACGATCAGATGGGAGCCGGACTGACTGCGATCCGACAGAGTCTGACACAGGAGAATGCAGATGATAAAGAGGCGGTGCGCTTATTTCGCCACGCCGTAAATGCAATCTGGAACGACAACCAATATCCGCTGGAAGAAGGCGATTTTGAAAGATTTCTGCAGGATGCAAAGACACTTGGCGTAGAAGTGGTGTGTGTGGGAGATTTGTCGGAGTCAGAGGAACTGGCTAGTATCTGCATCCTTGCAATGCGCGAGTGCCTGACAAATGGCGTCTGCCATGCCGGTGCGACAGAGCTCTCCATCAAGATGCAAAATGAAAATCATCAATACAGCATTTGCATCACAAATAATGGAGCAGCGCCGGATAAAGAGATCGTTCCAAAAGGCGGATTGTATAATATTTCCCGACATGTATTTGACTATGGTGGAGAAATGCGAATACAGTCATTTCCGTACTTTGCGTTGACGATTACATTTCAAGAGGAGAGAGCATGAAACAGGTATTAATTGTAGAGGATCAGAGAATGCCCCGTGAAAATATGGAGAGGGTCATCTCAGAGAGCAATAATTATGAGTTTGCGGCAAGCGTAAATGGGGCGGATGTCGCCCTTGCTATATGTAGAAGACAGCGGATCGACCTTGTGTTGATGGACGTATGCACAGCCGGAAATAAAGATGGGATCGAAGCGGCAGCAGAAATAAAGGCAGAGTTTCCAAATATAAAAATCATTATCGTAACTTCCATGGTGGAAGTCGGATATTTGCAGCGGGCAAGAGAGGCGAAAGTAGACAGCTTCTGGTATAAGGATATTAGCCCTGAACGATTGATTGATGTGATCAATCGGACGATGGACGGGGAAAGTGTATTTCCAGATAAAACACCGAGCGTACAGCTTGGTCTCGCGGATAGTTCAGAATTTACCAATAAAGAGATAGAAGTGCTTCGCTTTGTGTGCGATGGGCTTGAGTACAGCGAGATCGCAGAGCGGATGAACATTTCCGTAAGGACGGTGAAATACCATGTCTCTAATATTTTGTCAAAAACCGGTTATGCCAATAAGACGCGGCTGGCAATCGCAGTGACAAATAAAAACTTTATCATTCCGAGTAGCCCGGAAAAAATTCAATAATATTCGCACTTTGTTCAGAAAATATTTGTTTACATATTGAAATTCTCAGTAAAATAACGAAAACCTGTCCTTGAGTACAGGGTAAAAAACGAATGCATTTGTTATACTTTAACTAGAAAAATCGTGTCGTTTTTAAAAGATATTCTGGAACTTATTAAAAGAAGATAAGAAGGAGGGACAAGTTATGAGGAAATTAAAGTCGAAACGAATAGGTAACTATTTACTGAAGGGATTGCTGCTATGCACCCTGGTTGTAGGTGGCTGGTTCACAACTGATATTGGAGTGAAAGCGGAATCTGTTACGCACTCAGTGGAATTTAAATCTGAAGGATCACAAATAGTACAATTTGAGAGAACAGATGGGCTTGAACAGCATATTGAAGTAACAAATAATACACAGAGGCCGATGAAAGTAACATTTTCGCACAATATTCCTATGCGGAATTACCATACGAAATTATGGATAGGCGGTCATGAAGTTGCCAGCCGTATGGCTACAGCAGTAAAGGATGCAAATGTACTTTATTTATATCCGTGTCAGTGGGTAGAAAAGGCCTGTGAAGTGGAATTTACAAGAAATGCAGCAGCTTATACGGATATTACTATCACCGCAGAATTCATTGATCAAAAAATCGGATTCAAAGAAGACGAGATTGGTCTTACAAAAGATACAGCATATGAGATTCCGTTATCCGGACATCCGTACAGTCTTTATGAAGGTCTGACAGGAACGGGAACAGATGAACGTTGGTACAAGTTTAATGTTGCAGACAAAGCAGTGATTGATCCAAGCTTCCACCTTGTTAACACAGAAAGAGCAACTTATTTCGGACAGAATCGTACGTTCATTCGTGTCTATGACTCTAATAATAATCAAATCTATAGCGAAGGATCCTCACAATACAATGGCAAAGAGGCGTGGGAGCCTGGAGCAAAGGTACTAACGCGTGGAATATATTATGTATGCATATCTACTAGCAAGGGTGCTTATTACCCGGCAATTTTTGATTTTAATCTGAATGGACATAACTATATTTCGGCTGAGAAGATTAAATGTTCTCATCAAGAAGTAAAGAAATCACAGTTAGGAAACATAAAAGTCGTTGCAGAGACGGTACCTGCAAATTCCGATGATAAAATCGTAGAAGTATACGATCATATTTCTGGAAAGACATGGAACTATAACAGCAACAAGGTTGCTCATGGCGAAGTTCCAATCTATAATATTAAAGCTGGTAGACAGAGTTGGCTTACCTTCAAAACAAAGAATGGAAAGACTTATACAACAAATCTTTATGTACCGGTAGAGAAATTAAAAAAACCTACAGTAGTGACTTATCATAATTATGCAAAAGTAACCGTAGGATCCACGAAGATGATGGGGACAAATGCTAGAATTCAGATTTACAAAGGTGGTAAGTGGACAACTGTAAAAACGGTGAAAGATTATAATTGTTATAAAGCAACTATAGTAAAGAATCTGAAGCCGTTGACAACTTATAAGTTCCGTACGCAGGCTTATGCGAATGGAGCAACCGGTACACCGTCTGACGTAGTGACATTGAAGACTGGTTCGGCAGTAAAACCGGCTGTGAAGTCTATTAAGATTGTACAGAAGAAAAAGGTGAAAGTAAGAGGCTGGACATCTCCAGGACACTGGAGTGGAGATTACTGGTACCCACCGATTTACCACAAACCGTACACATGGACAAAATATAAAGTAAAAGTAACATTGAAGAAGAAAGTTCCGAAGATCGGCGGTATGAGGATTGGTGATACATGGATAAAAGGCAATAAGAAAAGCTACACTGTATGGCTGCCAAAGGGAGCACAGACTGGTAAGAAGCTGAACATTTATATGAATACAGGATTAAATAAGAGCAATGGTCAGGGACCGCAGATTAAAAAAGTGATCAGAGCGAAGTAAAACTTCCGAAATAAAACAAATCCCTGGACGGAACAAATGTAAAAATAAAGTAAATACATAGTGAGAAAACGAAAAACCCGACGGTCTTGTGATCGTCGGGTTTAGCTTTCTTCAGGCGCATCTGTCGAAAAATTGTAGTTTAGAATTTTGTCAATGGAGCGGTTTGGAAAACTGGTAACCGTAGCAGTCGCCCTGTTCCTTTAGGTAGAGGGGCGCTTTTTGTATTGCTATAATGCTACGAAAAAAGAGCTAAATGGCATTTGCCGTTTAGCTCAATAATAATATCAACGTCTAAACTACATCTTAGTCAAATCTTCCTGGTCAACAGTTTTCATTCCGTTCTTAACCAATAATGAAGCGACTTTGTCTGTGTATTCGTCCTTAACACGGAATACCATAAGGGCATCGTCTGTGCCTCTTGCAAGGAAGGCATAAACATAATCAACGCTGTATCCGTTGGCAGCAATAACATTCATTGCCTTAGACATTGAACCCGGCTCGTCCGGAAGCTTTACGCCAATGACGTGTGCAAGATTACATACCCAATTATGGTCTCTTAATAAAGTAAGAGTGTTAAAAGAATCGTCTACAATAATACGAATAATACCAAAATCGCTTGAATCAGCAATCTGGAATGCTCGCATGTCTATTTTGTGTTCAGCCAGAAAATTGGTAAAGTTTGCAATGTTACCCGGCTTGTTTTCAACGAACACTGAAATCTGATGAATATACATATAAAAACCTCCTTAAATTTTACGTTTATCTATAACACGGACAGCTTTTCCTTCTGAACGTGTAATTGACTTTGGTTCAACCAATTTAACTTTAGCATAAATGCCAAGCATGCTCTTAAGAGCAGCAACAATTTCTTTCTCCTTGGATTCAATTGAGCTAACTGTATCAGAAAACATTTCAGGTGTCATCTCAACTAAAACTTCCATTGTGTCGCTGTTATTTACACGGTCAACAATAAGCTGATAGTTAGCAGGCATACCGTGTTTAATAAGAACTTCTTCAACCTGTGAAGGATAAACATTAACACCCTTGATAATAAGCATGTCATCTGAACGTCCCATAAGTCTGTGAATACGTGCGTGAGTTCTGCCACATTTACATTTCTCTCTTGTGATATATGTAATGTCCTTTGTACGATATCTGATAATAGGAAAAGCTTCCTTAGCAAAACTGGTAAATACTACCGTGCCATGCACAAACAAATAAAATCATTAATAAAATCCCCATAAATGAAGGGTTTTAAGGTTCAAAATTCCTGTTCGCACCAAATGAACAAATCGAACAAAATAAGCTTTGTACTCTCCTACTTTTAGGGGTGAGCATTGAAATTTGAATAAACGAAGTAATGTGTTAGTTTATATGTAAGGAAAGGAGTTGATAAAAATTGCAACAGGAAAACATAAAGAATGTGCAGAGAAATGCCTTTCAACTTACAATCAATAACCCTGTTGAATATGGTTATACTCACGAAAAGATAAAAGAAACACTGATTATGAATTTTACCACTTTAAAGTATTTCTGTATGGCTGATGAAATCGGGGGACAGGGTACGTATCATACGCATATCTATGTTGTCTTTTCTTCTAGAGTTCGTTGGTCGAAAGTGAAGAAAAATTTTGATGAAGCACATATTGAAATTGCCAAAGGCTCTGCTCAATCTAATGTTGAATATATTAAGAAAACAGGAAAATGGGCAGAAACAAACAAGGCAGAAACAAGCGTTGAAGGTACTTTTGAGGAATGGGGAGAGATTCCCACACAAAGAGGTAAAAAAGCCGACATGGAAGAACTCTATGAGATGATAAAAAACGGATACTCAAACGCTGAAATTTTGGCTATAAATAATGATTATATCTTGAACATTGACAAACTGGATAAAGTCCGAACTATGCTGTTAACGGAAAAATACAAGAATGAAAGACGATTGGATTTAAAAGTGATATATATCTATGGTGCAACAGGCACTGGCAAAACCCGAGGGGTATTAGACGAACACGGCAATTCCAATGTGTACAGGGTCAGTGACTATTTACATCCTTTTGATGGTTATGGAACGCAGGAAGTAATTGCCTTCGACGAATTTAGGTCGGGTATAAAAATATCTGATATGCTCAACTACTGTGACATATATCCGATTGAACTTCCTGCAAGGTACAGCAATAAATTTGCCTGCTACAGCAGAGTTTACATAATATCTAATTGGAGTTTGGAAATGCAGTATTCAGAGGTACAAAAAAACAGTCCTGAATCTTGGCAGGCATTTCTACGCAGGATTCATGAAGTACACCACTATCATGCAGATGGAACGCTAGACGTATATGATTCTGTTGAAAAATATCTGCATAGGGATGAAGAGTTTCATGCCATATCAGATGAGGAACTGAAACAAATAAAAATTTACAGGCTACGATAATATTTAATATGATTGAAAGGAAGTGCTATTTATGCGAAAAGGCAGTTATTCAGATACAATAGAAAAATATGCAACAGTTCCACAGGCTTGTGATTATTACAAACTTGGAAGAAATACCCTTATGAATTTGCTTGACGGAACAGGAGCAATAAAGCGTTTTGGAAAATCCGTAAGAATCGATATTCCGACAGCAAGCAAAGTTTTAGATACATACATTGATTAAAATTCATAGTTGAATTTTTGCGTGACAAATATTACAATATAGGTGTGACAAAAATAGAAAGGAAGTGAAAAGATAGTGTCACAAAAAGTCGGCAGACCGAAAGCAAGTGCTGACGTAAAAAAGGATATAAGGTTTAGCGTCCGTTTAGATATTAAAACGGAACAGGCATTACAAGAGTATTGCAAGAAAAACAATATAACCAAAGGCGAAGCCATACGACAGGGAATAAACTTGTTATTAGGTAAATAAAAAAGTTAGTCACTCCCCGACCAAAGCGAATGACTAACCCATTGACTTAGTACAAAATAAGAATACTCTGCACTACGAAATAATCTTATCATAGTGTGAGTATTCTTTCAAACTAATTTCAGAAAGGATATAAAACTATGGCAAGAAAAAAGCGAGTAGATTCAAAGGGCAGAGTTTTAAAAGTAGGAGAAAGCCAAAGAAAAGACGGTCTGTATATGTATCGCTTTACGGATGATACAGGCGAGCGACAGACAATATATGCAAATAATATAATTGAATTAAGAGAGCAGGAGCAGGAAATACAAAAGGCGGAAAAAGAAAACAGAGAAGCAATAGAAATGCCAGAGTTTTCTGCACATATAATGCGACATACATTTTGTACAAGATTATGTGAAAATGATTTAAACGTGAAAACAACCCAATCCATAATGGGGCATGCTGATATTAAAACGACAATGAATATCTATACGCATGTTACCGAAGAAAAGAAACAACAGGAGTTGAGCAAATTAAATAATATAAAAATCTCATAATTTGGGAGATACAAACCTAGTTTTCTACTACACCAATTACTACACCAATCGAAAGACATATCACGAACAATGATAAAAACAAGAATAGAGAAATCCCATTAAAACAAAGGGAGTGCAGACAGTAATAATATTTATAAAGGCTACTATAAAATATGAAGTGGGAATAAAAATATAGTTAAAAATCGAATTGATATAGAATAAAATGTTAATTTTAATATTTGCAAAAAAGATGAAAAAGTAAAAAATATTTGACTTCATATAAAAATAAATGTAAAATGGGAGGGATGTTTACATTGGAAAAATGTAGAAAAAATTGAAAGGAATGGAGGTTATCTATATGAAACATCATTTAAAACAAGTGTTGGCAATTCTGATTATAACAGTTTTGTCAACAACGGTTGTGTTTGCGGATACAAAGATTCGTAAAACAACATACTCTATGAGTGCGGGGGTTTATAGTAAGTCAATGAACATAAAAAAGAAAGGCAAATTAAAGGTAGGTATGCAACCTAATTGTGTCAGAAGTTATGATTGTCCAATTGATATTTATGTTGAACAAAAACGTTGGTATGGTTGGGGGGGCGCTGACATTTCGTCCAAGAGTGTTAATAGTCACGAGTTTAAAACAGTAACATTTACGACAAAAGAAAAGGCTACCTACAGGGTATATTTGTCATCTCCGTATAGATATCATGTGGAGGGAACAGTTACATTTACATGGGATGCTCCATAGGCATGGAGGTCTAAATGATAGTAATTGATTTACATTTAGAAATTTTTGCCCTATTATATATATTAATACTGTGTATTACATTATTAATATATAAACTGAAAAAGAAAAACCAGTATAACATATATGGTTTGATTTTGTTTGAATTATATATTTTATGTTTAGTTAAGGTTGTATACACACCAGTTAGAATCGTGTTTAATAGGGCAATGAGTGATGATATGGTGGAAAAGATGAAAATGAATTACGCAAATTTCGTACCATTTAGGACCATTACGGGAGTCGGAAGCGTGCATAATTTTGCTGTACAGGTGGGAGGAAACATTCTCTTATTGATGCCTTTAGTATTTTTTTTGTATTATGTTTTTTTTATAAAATCTTACAGAAAATGCATTGTTTATTGCTTTATGGCTATTGTTTTTATAGAAATAACACAGTATATTATAGATATAATCACAAAATTTCCTAATAAAGTATGTGATGTGGATGATGTTATTTTGAATTTTATAGGAATAATATTATCGATATTGATTATTCATCTGTTAAATAATACAAAAATAGAGAAAGGTATTGCAAAATTTTTTGATAAATAATGAGGCTATTTATAGCCTCATTATTTATATATCAACATTATGGTTAAAATTTTTTTTAAAACATTAATAAAAAATAATATATTATTTAGAACATTACTGACATTTCAACTAATATGCATTTTTTGTATATATTTTATTTCCTGTTATTATTGGGGAGAATATACAATAGAAAATGTGATAAATATAAATATTCAAATTGTACTGATTCTTTTTGCAGTAGGCTATCTGATATTTTTTGGGGAATATACAGGAAGAAATTGTAATTTATTTAAAATATTTTACAAATATGGTGCAGGAAAGAAAAAAATTATATTATGCTATTACATTTTTGAATTGATGTTTTTTCTGTTAGCTTATTTAGGAACGGCTGTTGGAATATTGCTGATTTCCAGAGGGTGGTTCATATCAATTAGTCAGGTTATTAAATTTGTGATTTATGAGTTGCCTGTTTTTTGGGGGATTTATTCACTGGCATTTGGTTTGGTAATAAGTGTGTTTGGGGCAGTAGAAATTAAGGAGAAAAAAAGTGACACTTTTTTTAAAAACATTACAGGTAAACGGAAAATATAAAATTCTGTTTATAATACAGATAATAATATTTGTGCTATTTATCAAGGGAGAAGTATTTGATCTTTGGGAACAAAAAAATATAAATGAAAGCATACGCTATGATAGTGATATGTACTATATATCAAACTGTGTTAATGAATCACAGGATGTAAATACATTGACAAAGAAATGCAGGGATATTCAGGGTAGGTACGGAATTGAGGTAGGTTATGAATTACAGGGAAATGCACAGCTAAATGGGGAGTATGTAACTGTGATATATGTTAATGATACCATGGAAAAAATCCGGTATAAGCTGAAATATGGAATGTGGTTTGAAGGGAAAAAGAAACAGCAGTTTATTTTAGGCTATGATTGGAATCGCAAATATAAAATAGGAGATATAATAAAAATAACATTAAGTACAGGCACACAGGTTAAAGGCAAGGTGAGTGGAATATTAAAAAAGGATTTTGTATTTGCAAAACTTAATTCAGGTGGAAAACAAATGGACTATCAGCTGATGTTAGAGAAAATGGATAATAATTGCCTTATTACAAATAGTAAAGAGATGGCTAAAAGTATTACGGGAAAGGTTTCAATTATATCTTTAATTGCAAAGGGAAATGAACAGGATATAAGGAAAGCCTTTTCAAATTATGATATAACATCCTTTGAAGAGGTGAAAAGGAACTCAAGCAATGAAATGAGAGAAAAACTTAGTACATCAGGCATATACATATTAATGTTTGGGGTATTAATCATTAATAGCTTTGTTCTAATATCGGCAATGATTTATAACTTAAATCTGGAAATATATAAAGTGTTTTATGCATTGGGAATGTCTAAGAAAAAAATATTTGCATTATGTATGTTAGATATGCTTTTACAGTGCATAGTTGCCTTTGGAATAGTTTTTATAATAGAGATTTTGTGCAACAGTAGAAATAATGGAGAAGTTCAAAAAATACTATACAGTGAAAGCAGCTATATAATAATTGGCTCATTGTTTGCAATAATTATGGGACTACAGGGAATTTATACCATGTTAATGTTGCATAAAATAAAGTAGATTTTATTAAGGAAAAGAAAATGAAGATTGAAATACACAATATGTATAAAAAATATCAGGTGGATTATTTTAGGAGTAAACAAATTTTTAGTGATTATTCTCTGAAATTGGATAGTGAGAAGATTAACTTTATTGTAGGTGATTCCGGAACAGGAAAGACAACGTTATTGAATATAATCGGACTTGTGGAAAAAATGGACAGGGGAGTTTATTATTTTGACGGAAGTCCCATTAAATATAAAAATAAAAAAGAAATATTAAAATATAGAAATTCCAGAATAGGATATGTACATCAGGAAGCTATGTTAATATCTAAGCTATCTGTATTAGACAATGTGTTATTGCCCATATATATTGGTGGAAAGGTGAATGGCAACGCCTATACCAAGGCTTTCGGACTACTGGAAAGACTGGGAATTGGCAACTTAAAAAATGTTATTGTGGAAAAATTGTCTGGTGGAGAAAAGCAAAGAGTTGAAATGGCAAGGGCACTCATAAATAATCCGGATGTTATTATTGCAGATGAACCAACGGCTTCATTAGATGCTGATAATGCCCGGATAATCATGAGAGAATTAAGGCAGATAAATACAGAAAACAATTCAATGGTGGTTGTGGCAACTCATGATAATAGAATATTGTCACCTAAGGACAATATTCTATCACTAGAAAGCGATGTGAATATACGTTAACCACCTCACTTAACTGCCCCGCATCCGCTTTTTTTGTGGATAACATAGGCGAACAAGGCGGTAATAAGTTCTGTGACACCGAAACTTGCCCAAACTCCGTAAGTACCATAGAAGTGATTTAATATGAAAGCAAGTCCTAACATAACTACAATGTATCTCAACATTGAAATAACAAGGGAAGAAAATCCCTTTCCCAAAGCTTCTAAGGAACCGGATACCGTGATAGACAGGGAAGAAACAATAAATCCTGCACTAATAAAGCGAAGAGCGGTACAACCGATTTCAATGGTAGCTTCATTGTCGGAGAATAGTCCAATAAGATACTGAGGAATCCACAGGCAAAGGACGGTTCCAAGAGCCATAACGGCAATGATTATGCTAAGAGCTGTTTTAAAAATCTTTTGGACACGTACCTTTTCACCGGCACCATAATTATAGGATATGAGAGGGCGCATTCCCTGCACCACACCATTTGCCGTAAGGTACAAAAACGTCTGAAGCTTGTAGTAGGCACCTAAAACTAAAACATAACTGCCTGAGTAGACTGAAAGAATCCTGTTAAGAACAGATACCTGAAGTGAAGGCAGAGCCAAGTTAAGAGTTGCCGGAAATCCCACAACATATAATCTTTTTAATAATGTTAAATCAAATCCCATATCAGAAATTCTGATTTTAACAGGCATAGGTCTTAAAAAATAAACCAAAACATATCCTAAAAGGGTGGCAATCTGACCTATTACAGTGGCAATAGCCGCACCTTCAATCCCGAGTTTTGGGAAAAATCCAATTCCAAATATAAAAAACGGATCCAAAATAATATTAGCAACACACCCAATCATCATGCATACCATTGAAACCTTCATACGCCCAACAGCCTGAAAAATTTTTTCAAAGCTAATAGACACGGATATAGGTATGGAAAAAGCAAAAACAATGTGGGAATAAGTAAGTCCCTGAGAAATTACTCCTGCATCTTCCGTAAAAAGCCCAAGATAGCCGGGCATTATGGAAATACAGATAATAGTTAAAAGTATTCCGTGAATAAAATTGCACAGCATTCCAAGAGATGTGGCACGGTTAGCCATATGCTTATTATCAGCCCCAAGAAAAAAAGCCACCAGGGCATTAATTCCAATACCAAAGCCAACAGTTACTGCGGTTACTATGTTTTGTATAGGATAAACCAGTGACAAAGCAGTCATTGCGCTTTCGCTGATACTGGCAACAAAATAACTGTCTACTATATTATATAAGGCATTTACCAGCATAGATATAGTCATAGGCAAAGCCATGGATAAAACCAGTGGAAAAATCGGCTTTTCCTTCATAAAAGTCTGATTCATTATAATTCTCCTTTTTTGACAATATAAAAGCCACACAACTTGTATTAAGCTGTGTGGCGAAAATAAAACCTAAGTCTTAAAAAAATCCACTCCATAACAATGGTTTTAAATGATTATAAGTAAAAAATAGGATATTGTCAATAAACACGGTTTGAAGTAAAAAGATCATAGTGCTATAATTCATAAGGCAAAAGCATTTAAAGGAGAAATAAATGGAAATATATATTGTAAGACATGGTGAAACCCTTTGGAATAAATCAAAACGTCTTCAGGGAAACAGGAATATTGATTTAAGTGAAGTAGGACGAAATGAGGCAAGAGAAAGGGGAAAACAGCTTGAAAATGTGGATTTTGATGTAATTTACAGTTCACCTCTTAACCGTGCATACGAAACAGCATGCATTATTAGGGGAGAGCGTAATATACCTATTATAAAGGATGATAGATTAAGGGAAATTAATTTCGGAATAAATGAAGGAATGCAGGCAGACCAGCTAAAAAAGGACAAAAGCAACTCTTTTTGTAAGTTTTTTGATGATCCGGGGCATTACATTCCACCTGAAAACGGGGAATCCTTTGAGGAAGTGTGTCATAGAACAAAGGAGTTTATGAAACAGGTTATTGAGCCACAAAGAAACAAGCTAAACAGAGTGCTGATTGCAGGACATGGGGCAATGAATAAAGGCATTATGTGCTACGTGTTAAATCACGGCATTGATGAATATTGGTCAGGGGGGCTACAGAAAAACTGTGGGGTAATTATGCTAAATTTGGATGATAATGGATATAAACAAATAGGGGAGATATAAAATTGTTAAAGTTCTATGAAATATAGGGTAAATTGCTGGTGGTATTTGTCACCGGTGATATAATGATAATGTTGAATAGAAAGACTAACAAAAGCCTTGAAATTTATTTGAAAGGATGGACGGAAAATGCGAGCAAAAGCGTTAATTTTAGGTATGGTTTTAACATTGTGTGTATCTGCTGATACACCGGCAGCTGATTTAGGAGCAATAAATATACAAAATAATATTGAAACCATAGGAAATAATATCAGCGTATTAAATAAAGATTTAAATGTTACAAAGCTTCAAAAGAAGACGGTTAAGAAAAAGAATAAAAAGAAAACCAAATTATCTGAAATTGATAAATATAAAAAGAAAATATTTGATATGGGTGTAGTTGATTTAAGTGACAACGACGATGAGTGTGCCAAAATCTACAAAACAAAAGATAAAAAGTCAAAAGTTATCGGTTATCTGCCGGATAAAGGAATAATGAAGGTTGTTGAGCAGGACGGTAAGAAATATAAAATAAAGTCAGGAAAAATTACCGGATATGTGTCTGTTAAAGATGTTGTGGTGGACAGCGATGTGGAGACGGTTTTATTAGATGACAATTTAATAGAGGCGAAATTTACAAAAGATGTGGCGTTAAAAAGTGAAGCTAAAGGAAAAGATGTGGCTGTAGGTATGGGATATTCAGGACGTTCATATCCGGTTATCGGATTTAGCAATAATAAAAAATATCTCAGGGTTCAAAGGACGGAATCCATAACAGGATGGGTGCCGGTTTCTTCCGTAGCTATTGATATTGTGGCAGAGTTGGCAATGACAAAGTCAGAATATGAAGATTATAAAGAAGAACAGGAGTTAGAGTATCAGGCTCAGCTTCAAAGTGTAATAAATGTAGGTTCTTTTAGCGGAAGTGATGAACTTACCAACAGCATTATTTCACTTTTGGCACAAAATGAGTCGGGAAACTATATGGCAGCCAGAAATGGTTTGGCTCAGTTTAAGGGAGAAAAGACCATTACAGTAGGAGCATGGCAGTGGTATGGGGAAAGAGCCCATGATCTGCTTAAAAGAATATGTGCCACTAATGTAGAGGAGGCGAGAGATATAATTAACAACTCCTTTACCGGCTCTAAAAAGAAACAAAAGAAAAAGGCTGATAAGTTATACTCGGATATTTTGTCAGGAGATAGCTGGGAAAATGGTGCCAGAAGCTTTAGTGAGGAAGAATTAGTGGCAGTGAAGGCACTTTTAGGCAGCAGTTTTGGCATAGAAGTACAAAAATCACAGGTTCAGTCAGATGTAGCAGTAAGAATAAATGTTGCCCGCAGTGAATATGGACTTACCAACAGCCGGTTAATTGCCTATTTCTGCGATTTGTTCTGGCAAAATCCTAAAAACGCAAGAGCCATAACTGATGAGTGTATAAAGCATTATGAGGGAAAGGCAAAATTTAATAATGCAAAGGATGCTTTAAAATATATGCATGAAACAGCAATGAAAAATAGTGTTATGGGACAGTTTACCCAAAGAAGAACGTTTACATATTCCTTTTGCAAAACAATGTCTAAGTAGGGAATAAATGTACAAAAAAGAAAACTAAATTTGTGCAAAACAACGAAAATAAAAAAGTTTTGTTCCGAAATGCTTTTTCACACGTTGGTATATATAGAGAGATTTATATATAGTGTACTATATATGCCAAAAAAGTTCTCTTAAGAAAAATAAGTGAGGTGTAAAGAGATGAAGGATATGATTTCAAAGAAATTACTTAAAGAAGCAATAGCAGTGTATATGCAGAAAAAAGGGGAAATAATTCTAAGAAAAATGGAAGAAAAAAATAACGGAAAAGACAAGACAAAAGTGGAAAACTAAATATTTGATGTGAAAATTAGTTTTAGGATATGTTTAGTATTTACGGTGATGTAAGTACTAAACATCATCCTCTTCTATAACGTAAAAATCCAAATAATCAAAATCTATAGTTTCAACAAAACTGTCAGAATAAAACCTTGTGCGGGCGATACGTTTAAATTCATTAATATTTGTATCCAGCCAGATAGGATTGCTTAAATCAAATTCCTCACAAACCTGCTCCAGTGCCATAAACACTTTGTGAGTTCTTGTTTCGTTAGGAATATCCAGTTCTATTGTGGTGCTTTTAAGCATTTTGTTACTTTTAAAGGTTCTTGCCCAAACTCTAAACATAAATAATCTCCGTTCATAATCTTAATTCACAGCATTATTTTAAGACAAAAACATAAAAAAGTAAATTAGAAAAGGGATAAGTTGCACCTGCAAAACTATATGCTTTTATTATTTACGGAAAAATGGTATACTAAGAGGCATTAAGAGACGTAAAATATATTACAAATATCTTAAAAAATATTGTAAACTGCGTTAAACAGGCGTGATGGAGCGATATATGGATAAGAAAACCATGAAAGAGAAAAGAAAAGGATTACGACTGAAGGGTCAGATGAAGCAATACCTTAAGTGGCCGGCTTATTACAATGCATTTTGGTTAATTATTACTGTGGTAATGTTTGCAGTGGATATTAAAGCCGGAATTTTTATGGCATTAGCCGAGGGTGTATATTTAGTTTTAACGGTTATTGCATATTTAGGATTTAAACCTAATATAATGAAAATGCTGGTGGAATTTGGGGCTGATTACAGTCAGGTTCAAAGGCATATGCTTCGTGAAATGGAAATTCCCTATAGTCTTTTAGACATGGATGGAAAGATTTTATGGACTAATATTGAGATGGAAAATATTTTTAAGGGAAAAGATGTAAGAAGCAAATCTGCAATGGCACTTTTTGAAAGCTTTAAACCGGAATATTTAGAGTTTGACGAAAGTGGAAGAAATGAATTTGACGTGGAAATGGAACAGGGAGAATACAGAGTAGTTCTTAAGCTGTTTGATATGAGAAACAGTGAGGAAAGTCCTCTTGCGGCTTTGTCTGAAAGTAGCGGAACCCTTATTTCCATGTATATGTTTGATGAAACCCACGTAAGACAGCTGACTAAGGAAAACAGGGAAGAACGTTTAGTTACAGGACATATATATATTGATAATTACGACGAGGTGCTTCAAAGTATTGAGGCAACAAGAAGAACACTTTTGGTTGCTCTTATTGACAGAAAAATTAATAAATATTTTGCCCAGTATGACGGAATTGTGCGAAAACTGGAAAACGATAAGTATTTCGTTATTTTCAAGACAAAGTATATAAGTAAAATGCAGACAAATAAATTTTCAGTATTAGACGAGGTTAAGACGGTTAATATTGGAAACGGGCTTCCAATTACCATAAGTATTGGTATAGGTATGGGAAGCAGTACATTGGTTGAAAATTATGACCTGGCAGGAACTGCCATTGACATGGCATTAGGTCGTGGCGGCGACCAGGCGGTATTGAAGGATGGCAACAAGGTTTATTATTACGGTGGAAAAACAAAGTCCGTTGAAAAAAATACAAAGGTTAAATCAAGAGTTAAGGCAACAGCCTTTCGTGATTTAATTGAAACAAAGGAAACCATATACATTATGGGACACCACATTGGGGACAATGATTCCTTTGGAGCATCTATTGGATTTTACAGAATTGCAAAAACCATAGGAAAAGATGCCCACATTGTATTAGGTGAGGTAAGCAGCAGTGTTGTTCCGTTAGTAGAAGCTTTTAAGGAAATGGAAATATACGACGAGGATATGTTTATTACAGGTCAGGAAGCAGCCCTTAAAATGACTAAAAATGATGCCTTAATTGTGGTGGATGTAAGCAGGGCAAATTATACGGAATATCCTGAATTGGTAAGACGTTCCCAGTGTCTTTTGGTATTTGACCATCACAGACAAAGTACGGACGTTATTGACAATGCACAGTTATCTTATATTGAATTATCATCATCTTCTACATGTGAAATGGTTGTAGAGATTATGCAATATATTAACGAAACAGTTAAGCTTACCAAGCTAGAGGCAGAAGCAATTTACGGCGGTATTATGATTGATACTAACAATTTCATAAACAGAACCGGTGTAAGAACTTTTGAGGCAGCAGCTTATTTAAAGAAAAATGGAGCCGACATTACAAAGGTTCGCAGAATGTTCAGAGATGATTTAAATGATTATAAGGCAAAAGCCAAAGCCATTGAAAATACGGAAGTATTTATGGATGAATATGCCATATCCGTATGTAACGCACAGGATGTATCTTCGCCTACTGTCGTTGGGGCTCAGGCAGCAAATGAACTTTTAAATATAAAGGATATAAAAGCATCCTTTGTGTTTACTCCTTATGGAGACCAGATATATATTAGCGCCCGTTCCGTAGATAAAGTAAACGTACAGGTTATTATGGAAGAATTTGGCGGTGGCGGACATATGAACTTAGCAGGAGCCCAGGTTAGGGATAGTAGCGTAGAGGAAGTCATTGAACATTTAAAAGATATTATAGAAAGAAAATTAGAGGAGGGTGACATATAATGAAAGTTATTTTATTAGAAGATGTTAAAACTCTTGGTAAAAAGGGTCAGATAGTAGAAGTAAACGACGGTTATGCCAGAAATTTTATTTTAAAGAAAAATTTAGGACTTGAAGCTACAGGGAAGAATCTTAACGATTTAAAGCTTCATAAACAGAATGAAGAAAAGGTAGCAAAGGAAAAATTAGAGGCAGCTAAAGCTTTAGCTGAAGACCTTAAAAATAAGTCCATTATCGTAAGAATCCAGGCAGGAGTTGAAGGAAAGGTATTTGGTTCAATTTCCAGCAAGGAAATCGCCCTTGAAGCAAAGAAACAGCTTAACATGGACATTGATAAGAAAAAAATTGTTATTCCTGATGCCATTAAGTCTCTTGGAACATACAATGTAAACATTAAGCTTCACAAGGATGTTACAGGTACTTTGGCAGTTAAAGTAGTGGCAAAATAATTTAGATTACATGCAGAGGTAAAATTAATGGAAGAGGCAGTTGTTAAAAGGATAATGCCCCACAGCAATGAGGCGGAGCAGGCTGTAATCGGCTCTATGATTATGGATTCGGAGGCTATCCCCATTGCAATGGAAAAACTCTCTGATGCAGATTTCTACAATAAACAATACGGTTCATTGTTTAAGGCAATGGTTGAAATTTTTAATGAAGGAAAAGAATGTGACCTTGTAACTATCAAAAATAAGTTAGAGGAAATGGAGGTTCCTTCAGAGGTAATAAGTATTGACTTTATCAGAAATATTCTTGATATGGTTCCTACATCAGCTAATATCAGACAATATGCTGAGATTGTCTATGAGAAAGCCGTTATGAGAAATTTAATCAGGGCAAATGAAAAAATAGCAAATACGTGTTATGCAGGAAATAAACCTCTTGATGCCATATTAGAAGAGACGGAAAGGGATATTTTTTCACTGTTACAGACAGGTAATACCGGGGATTATGTGCCGGTAAGACAGATAGTGCTAAATGTTTTTGACAAGATAGAACAGGCAGCCCAGACCAAGGGCACCATTACAGGTATTGAAACCGGTTTCAGGAAACTTGATACACAGCTATCCGGTTTGCAGCCGTCAGACTTAATTCTAATTGCAGCCCGTCCGTCAGTAGGTAAAACGGCGTTTGTGTTAAATGTAACGGAAACAGTTGCTGTTAAGCACAATATTCCTGTAGCCATTTTTAGTTTGGAAATGTCCAGCGAGCAGCTTATTAACCGTATTCTTTCCCAGAATTCAATGGTTAGCTCTCAGAAAATACGTATTGGTGATTTAAGTGATAATGAGTGGGCTAACATAGTTGAGTCTGCTAATATTATTGGAAATTCTAATATTATTATAGATGATACACCGGGTATCAGTATTGGTGAGATGCGTTCAAAGTGCAGAAAGTTCAAGCTGGAAAAAGACATACAGTTGGTTATAGTGGACTACCTGCAGTTAATGACTACTAATACACCTCACGGAAGCCGTGAGCAGGAAATTGCGGAAATTTCAAGAACTCTTAAAGGTATTGCAAGAGAGTTAAATGTGCCGGTTATTGCACTGTCGCAGCTTAACCGTGCATCTGAAACCCGTGAAGACAGAAAACCTATTATGGCTGACCTACGTGAATCCGGTTCTATTGAGCAGGATGCCGACGTTGTAATGCTTATGTCAAGATATTATGATAAGGAAAAGAAGGAAGAAGACAGAAATAGGATTATTTTAAATGTTGCTAAACAAAGAAACGGCCCTGTAGGTGAGGTTCAGTTAGTCTGGTTACCACAGTTTACAAAATTTGAGGACGCTGAACAGGCAGAAGAGCAAATTTAATGTATTTAGGGGACTATTTATAGAAATCATTGGGAGTTGTACTGTAGCAAATTATAATTGTTATAGTACAACTTTTTTGGTTATGTTTAAACATTTATTAAAAAAATTCACCGGAAAAACAAAAGGCTAGTGAAAAATTGACACGAATTGACTTTTAAGATACAATGAAAAAACCTTACGCATATTCAGTATTAAGTAACAAAGTTTAATGAAGTTTCAGATGCAGGAATTTGGTAGGGATTATGTTAATTTGTCGTGGATGAAATATTATTTTAACTATGAAAAATTCAGGAAATTATAAGTTGAAAGAGGAGATTACGAGGTTAAATATATGAAAAAGGGATTAAAATATTTTGTGGTTATATTGACAGTTTTATCAATCTGTTCTGTAAATGTTAAAGCGGCAAATGTAGATGGTTATATTTGTAAGAAAATTAGTGTATCCGGTAAATACTCTGATACGAACAATAAGAATAGTTATAAGAAAATTATAAGATCATATAAAGATTTGGTAAAATTAAAAAAATACATAAAGAAAAATTATAATAATCCTAAAAAATATATAAAAAAACTCAATAAATACAAAAAATCATATTTTAAGAAGAAGGCATTGATTTTCGCAACAGAAAATATTGACTTAAATTTTTTTAGTTATAAACTTCTTTCTATAACTAAAAAAGACAAAAAGGTCACTTTAAATGTTGAAAAAAGAGATTTGTTGGAAGAGGGACAATATAAAACTGCCGTGGTCATATATGGAGCAAACACATATATTATTGAATCAAAGAAATCAAAATTAAAAAACGTTAAGAAAGTGAAAGTAACGTATGATTTTGTAAGGAACAGTGAAGAATAGATATGTTTTATGAAAAATATCTCTAAGGTCAGTGGCATTGGCTTTAAGCTCCTTTTTTCTGCCCTCCTCGACACTACCGCAAAAGGTTACAATATTTGCGGTAATGAACATATTGAAGGGGGAATATAATGGATTTATAATTTATTTGTGTTTAATAAAAAGTATGCAATTTGCCCGCAAAATTGCTGGAATGAATCTTTAGGGCAGACAGCATGGAAAATGTTTAATTTTATTTTTTAGGAGGATGAGATGGGGGAAAAGAGATATATTATATCAGATGCATCTAAAATGCTGGGAGTAGAATCTCATGTTTTAAGATATTGGGAGGAAGAACTTAATGTGTCAATTCCAAGAAACGAAATGGGGCATCGCTATTATACGGAAAATCATATTAATTTATTAAAAAACGTTAGAGATTTAAAGAATCAGGGTTATAGCTTAAGAACCATTAAAATGATGCTTACCGACCCGGACAGGCAGGATGGAAACAAGGGAATGGTAATGACACCGGCAATGCAGCAAAACAGAAGGCTGGAGGTTTCAGAGCCTTCAGGAAGTAAAATGGAGCAGTTTCAGGAAATAATGGACAAGGTAGTAGCTAAGGCAATGAAACAGCAGACGGCACAACTGGGAAAGGAAGTAAGCGGTCACGTAAGCGAAACTGTTTTAAAGGAAATGAATTATCTTATGCGGATTCAGGACGAAAAAGAAGAAGAGCGTTATAAAAAATTAGACGAAGTTATGCGCTCAAGACAGCAAATGAGCAGACGGGAAAGAAAGAAGAAATTAAAGGCAGAAAAGCTTTTGCTTAAGAAAAGTGATAAGAGTAAGAAAAAGCAATTAAAAACAGTAATGGAAAGTCAGAAAAAAACAGGTTCAGAAAAAGAAAAAAAGCCGGGATTTTTTTTCGGGTCAAAGGAAAAGAAAAACAGGGTACATATTGGAGAAAAGACAAATCCTGTTACAACCCAGTAAGGATAGTAAAAAAACTTGTAAACGCATCTGTGATGCGGGGGCAGGGAAAAAAATAAGCAGTTGCAATACGATAATCGTTTTGCAACTGCTTGTTTTTAAATTAAGCGTCTAATTCGATTGATCCTGTTGGGCAAGCACCTGTGCATGCTCCACATTCGATACATGAATCAGCATCTATAACGAATACTCCGTCAGCTTCTGATATAGCGCCAACTGGGCAAGCGCCTGCACATGCACCACAACCGACACAACCGTCGTTAATTTTGTAAGCCATTTTGTAAGCCTCCTTTGAATAAGATTATAGCAATATAATAATACAATTTATGACTTATTGCAACATCATAATATTTAACAAATTTAGCATTTTAATATAAATTTTTCACTATGTAATAAAATGATGAAGAAAAATAATAGTGTTAAAAACACTAAATAAAATAAGGCAAAAAATCGAAAAACGTCAAGGTGGGTAATATATGGCACCGACTAGTGGTTCAACTTACAAGAATCAGGTGCCATAAAGGAACTTCTCTTGTTTTAGTGCGGGGGTTATGATAATAGAGTATTCACGGAATGTAAGTGAATATGACTGAAAAATAATGTCTATGAAAGAGAAAGGTTTGAAAAATGAAAAAATTTAAAGTGCTTATTGCAGATGCACAAAATGAAGTAAGAAGGCAGTTAGTTAAAGCTTTGAAGGATGATCAAAGTATTGAAATTGTAGGTGAAACCGACAATGGAAAGGAAGCGTATGAGTTGTACACTGACCATAATCCGGACATAGTTCTGTTTGAATTATTGTTGCCGGTGTACGATGGGTACACATTATTGGAAAAAATGCAGCAGTCAGCTAAAAATTCTAAAACAATGTATATTATTATTACATCCATAAATAAGGATATATTAATTAGTGAGGCTTTAAACAGGGGTGTTAATTATGTAATAATGAAACCTTTTGATTGCAATATTATGGCTGAAAAGATTAAAAAGGTTTATTTGAGGATGAATGAAATCTTAAAAGAAAATAAAAGCATGCCGGATTATAATACGGACGACTTATCAATATGTGCCAAATCAGGTACGATTCCACGAATGGATACAATTATATCAAATAAATTAAATGAAATAGGCGTCCCTGCAAGACTTAAGGGATACAGATATATGATTACCGCTGTTAAGGAGGTAATAAGTAATGAAGATGCATTAGAAGGTGTTACAAAGGTTTTATATCCTGATGTTGCCAAAAAACATAATTCAACGCCACAAAGGGTTGAGAAGGCCATACGTCATGCCATAGAGGTGGCATGGTCAGTAGAGGATGCATATAATAATGGAAGCAAAGACAAATATAGTGTACGCTATAAGAAAGGCAGACCTACAAATTCTGAATTTATTGCACAAATAAGCCGGGAAATACGTCAGTCTGCATAAAACTGACAGTTCCCCGGCAAAATAAAATTCTATAGGGTTTTAGATTTGGCATGTTTTATGGAAAAAACAAATTCCGTACCAACTCCCTCGGTACTGATAACGTCTATGTTTTCATTATGGGCACGGATAATTTCCTTTACAATGGAAAGACCAATACCGGAACCGGTTTTGTCACGGCCACGGGATAAGTCGGTTTTGTAAAAACGCTGCCATATTTTATCAATGCTGCCGCTGGGAATACCCATACCAAAATCCTTTACGGAGCAGTATTGCTTATCCCCTTTATTATACAGACGAATAACAATTTTAGAGGAAGGGTTACTAAATTTAATGGCATTATCTAAAAGATTATATAAAACCTGTTCTATTTTTCCTTTATCTGCATACACGTTGTAGTGCTTTGGAGGAAACTGGATAATCAGTTCAATATTTTTCTTTTCGCAACTGCCCTGGAAAGTTTCTACAGTAGAAGCAATCACACTTTCCATATTAAACTCTTCTAAGAAAAGTTCAGGGCCGGTAGTATTCCAGCTGTTAAGTTCACGAAGCCCGGTAGTTAATTTCTCCAGGCGGTTTGCTTCAGAAAGAACAATTGACAAATATTTCTTATGGTCTTCAGGAGGAATGGTTCCATCCATCATAGCCTCAATATACCCTTTTATGGAAGTAAGAGGTGAGCGGAAGTCATGAGAAATATTGGAAATAAAGGTTTTCTGATATTCCCTTGAATTATTTAATTGCTTTGACATATACTTAAGTGAACTTGCCACGTCGCCAATTTCGTCATCATTGCTAACCATAAGGCCGTCATAGCTGAAATTACCCTGGGCATATTCCATTGCCGCCAATCTTATTTGCTTAAGCGGTAAATAAATAAACCACATAAAGTTAAAAAAGATAATCAGGGACAAAGCCAGAATAATGGCATAAGTCAGGTAAAAAACATGAGTTACGTCATAACTGCTTTGTTTAATAATGGATGTAGGCATATGAACCACTACATATCCGAATACGGTATTATTTTTTCTTATGGCCTGAACAACACTTAAAGTATCTGTTTTATACATGTTGTAAAATTTGTTTATTTTATAGCTTTTTCCGGTATATTCATTTGGGTCAAAATTTTTAATTACAATATTGGCATCATCGTTAGTAAGAGCTTTTGTGTCATCAGTGGTGTAAACAAGTTTATTGTCCTTATCTAACAGCAAAAGATTACAGTCTAAAACCTTATTAAAATCACTAAAGAAATTGTCCGGATTGTCGATATCATACATAGAATCCCCAATGGCGTTTTGGACATTATCCACCACAATGGAAGCGTAGGACTGTAACTCCGACGCATCGTTAGTAAGCAAATGATTGTAAATAAGGTTTGTTGACCAATAGGTAATTAATAAAAAACCAAGTACCGCAAAAGAAAAATACCCAACAAAAAACTTAGTTAAAATTGAATTCCTCATTGTACGCTCCGATTATTTATGTACCTCAAATCTGTAACCAACGCTCCATACAGTTCCAATTGACCACTCATCTGTGTCGGCAATTTTTTCACGGATACGCTTAATGTGAACATCTACGGTTCTTGTGTCACCGGCGTATTCATAGCCCCAGATATGGTCAAGAAGCTGTTCTCTTGTAAATACCTGATTTGGTGAAGAAGCAAGGAAATACAAAAGTTCGATTTCCCTAGGAGTCATTTCCACAGGTTTTCCTTTATAAATAACCTCATAGTTTGAAAGATTAATAATCAAATCCTTGTATTCAACACGCTTTTCAGAAGGAGAAACAGCAGGCTGTGGAGCCGCAGTATATCTTCTTAAAACAGCCTTAACCCTTGCCACTAATTCCTTTGAATCAAAAGGCTTTATCATGTAATCATCTGCTCCAAGCTCAAGACCTAAAACCTTATCAAAAACTTCTGTTTTAGCAGAAAGCATAATAATAGGAGTTTTTGAAGTTTTTCGTATTTCACGACAAACCTCATATCCGTCTATTCCCGGAAGCATTAAGTCAAGAAGCACCAGATCAGGTTTGTAGTCCCTGAAAGCCACCAGTGCAGAATTACCGTCATGCTCAATTCGTGTGTCAAAGCACTCCTTTGTTAAATAAAGAGATACTAAGTTTGCGATGTTTTCATCATCATCAACAATTAAAATTTTCTGTTTGCCAGCCATTTGTTATCCTCCCTTTGAAATCGCAGTAAACTGCTTTTTATATATGTTTATGGTATTCTAAAATATCATGCTAATTATAATCAAATAATGTTAATAAAGTTAAAATAAATTGTAAACTGTGATAATAAGTCAATTTATTTAAATTCCACAACAGTAGCTCCTGCGCCACCTTCACCGTGCTCGCCGTTTCTGTAAGACTTTACATAAGGACATTTTTTCAGGTGAGTCTGTATGGCATTTCTGAGAGTACCGGTACCTTTGCCGTGTATAATATATACCTGAGGAAGATGTGCTAAATAAGCATCGTCTAAATATTTATCAAGTTCAAATAATGCCTCATCCACGGTTTTACCAATAAGATTAAGCTCCATTTTAACATTTAAGGATTTGTTCATCTTAATCTTTCCACTGCCGGTGCGGTTAAGTCCCGGTGCCTTAATATCAGGTTCATCAATAATTTCTAAGTCCTTAATATTAACTTTAGAATTAAGTATACCCATTTTTACCGTTAAATTACCGTCGGCATTAGGCAATGTTACCACAGAACCATTTAGGTTCATGCTAAGAACCTTGACTCCTGTTCCAATCTTAAAGTCAGAAGGCTTATAGGTCTTTTTCTGCTTAGAAGATTTCATGGAAGCTGAGCTTTGGTTTTTCTTAATTTTTGAACCGACGCTGCTTCGCGATTTCTCCAATTCCTTCATATTGCCGGATTTACCGTATTTGTTAATGGTTTTAATAGCTTCATCAGCAGTTTCCTTAGCCTCTTTAAGAATATCAAGAGCTTCATCACGGGCCTTGGAAAGAATTTTATCCTTCTTTTCATCAAGAGTTTTGTTCTTGATTTCGTAGTCCCGTTTGAGGGAAGCAATCTGTGATTTATATACGGAAATGGTTTCCTTGTCCTTTTCAATTTGGCGTTTCTTTTGTTCAAGTTCTGCCAAAACATCCTCAAACTGTTCATTATCCGCATCAATTCTTGATTTGGCATCATCAATAATATATTGAGGAAGTCCTAATTTTTGGGAAATGGCAAAGGCGTTACTTTTACCCGGAATACCAATTAAAAGGCGGTATGTCGGTCTAAGGGTTTCCACATCAAATTCGCAGCTTGCATTTTGTACCCCCTCCGTGGAAAGGGCAAAAAGTTTTAATTCGCTGTAATGGGTAGTTGCCATGGTACGAACTCCCATATTTTTAAGAAATGACAAAATGGAAATGCCCAGTGCCGCACCTTCTACCGGGTCAGTACCTGCCCCCAATTCGTCAAATAAAACTAAGGAATCCGAGTCAGCTTTTTCTAAAATATTAACTGTATTAACCATATGGGCTGAAAAGGTACTAAGGCTTTGCTCAATACTTTGTTCATCTCCAATGTCAGCAAAAATCTCATTAAATACTCCCAGCTGACTTCCCGGTAAAGCGGGAATATGAAGCCCTGCCTGCCCCATTAAAGACAAAAGCCCTACGGTTTTTAATGAAACTGTTTTACCACCGGTATTAGGTCCCGTAATAATAAGCAGTGTGAAATCTTTCCCTAAATTAACATCAATAGGAACCACCTTCTTTCCGTCAAGGAGAGGGTGTCGTCCCTGCTTAATATTTATAAATCTGTTGCTGTTAAATTCCGGCATGGAAGCTTTCATTTTTTTGGCAAGATTAGCCTTGGCAAAAACAAAATCCAAATATGGAAGAAGCTTTAAGTCACTTCTTAACTGGTCAATGTATTCAGCACAGGATATGCTTAAGTTGGCAAGGATAATCTGGATTTCCTCGGCTTCCTTAACAGAGAGCTCCCTAAGCTTATTGTTTAACTCCACAACCGCCGTAGGCTCTACAAAAAGCGTGGAACCGGAAGAAGACTGGTCGTGAATAATTCCCGTTACATTTCCACGATATTCCTGTTTTACAGGTACACAATATCTGCCGTCACGCATTGTAATAAGTGATTCCTGAAGGTAGGTCTTTCCGTTTTGGGAATTAACCAGGGAACTAAGTTGGGAATGAATCCGGTCATTGGTGATTTTCACCTGACGTCTTATATTTTTTAAGTTAAAAGATGCATCGTCTGCAATTTCATCTTCAGATATAATGCATTTTTCAATTTCTTTATTTAAATTAGTAAGAGGCTCAATGGATTCAAATAAATCGTCTAAGCTATCCCTTTCTGCGTCTTCGTTTCTGGAAAAAGTCTTAACACGAAGGGCAACCTTTAAAAGAGAACTAATGCTAAGAAGCTCTCCCACACCTAAGGTACTGCCGATTTCCAGACGTTTAAGGGATTCTCCAATGTCTTTAATGCCTGAAAATGACACACTGCCCTTTTGCCAGATACGCTTTAAGGCATCGTCAGTTTCTAACTGGTTTTTTTTGATTTCATTTAAGTCATTAGAAGGCTTAAGTTCGCTGCACAGCATACGGCCTAAATCACTGCCGGCTTCATCTTTAAGCATGTTTATTATTTTATTATATTCAAGTGTTTTTAACACTTTTTCATTCATAACTAAATTCTCCAATTCTTGTATTTAAGCATATTATCAATTATAATAAATACCGGTATTAAAAGTAAAGAGGTTTTAAACCCTTTATATATTTTTTAGAGGGCATAACAACTATATTATAGAAAGAGGATAATATGAAATTTATTGAGACATTAAGAGAAGGGGAGAGAATTCAGGAGGTTTATCTTTGCAAGCAGAAAAACGTTGCCATGACAAAGACAGGAAAAGAATATGAAAATGTTATTTTGCAGGATAAAACAGGTCAGTTAGATGCTAAAATATGGGACCCGGGTTCAATGGGAATTGACGATTTTGATGCATTAGATTATGTAGAGGTAAATGGTGACATTACGGTTTTTAATAATCAGATGCAGCTTAGCATTAAAAGAGCAAGAAAAGTAGACAGTGATACTGTGGATGCTTCTAATTATCTTCCATGTACTGATAAAAACATTGATGAAATGTTAACAGAGTTACTTAAATTTGTTGCCAGTGTTAATAACAAATATTATAAGCAGTTACTTACAACATTATTCGTGGATAATAAGGATTTTGTAAATGAATTTAAGAAACATTCAGCGGCAAAAAGTGTACACCACGGATTTATTGGAGGCTTGTTAGAGCATACTTTGTCAGTGACAAAATTATGTGATTTTTACACAAAGCAGTACGAACTCCTTAACAGGGATTTGCTTATTACAGCGGCAATCTGTCATGATATAGGAAAGGTTTATGAGTTATCAGATTTCCCTACCAACGATTACACTGACGCAGGACAGCTGTTAGGACATATAGTAATGGGTTCGGAAATGGTGTCAAAAATTATTGCTACTATTCCGGGATTTCCACAAAAGCAGGCAAATGAATTAAAGCATTGTATTTTGGCACATCACGGGGAATTGGAATATGGTTCTCCTAAAAAGCCGGCATTAATAGAGGCGTTGGCTCTTAATTTCGCAGACAATACAGATGCAAAGCTTGAAACAATGAAGGAGCTGCTAAATAGCAACAAAACTACAGGGTCTGATACATGGCTTGGTTATAACCGGTTATTAGAGACTAATGTAAGAAGAACCGGAGAATAATTGGGAGATTTTATTGCGGATGTTTAAAAAAAATGATGTTTTAGAAATTGAAATTACAGATCAGGGAACAACAGGCGAGGGTATAGGCAAGGTTTCAGGCTATACCCTCTTTGTTAAAGATACGGTGATAGGGGATGTGGCAAAGGTCAAGGTTATGAAGGCGAAGAAAAATTATGCCTTTGCAAGACTTGTTGAGATAGTTAAGCCTTCAAAATACCGTGTGGAGCCATTATGCCCTGTGGCAAAAAGCTGCGGCGGGTGCCAGCTTCAGGCAATGAATTATCAGCAGCAGCTTAAATTTAAGCAGGAGAAGGTATTTAATAATATAAGGCGTATTGGGGGAGTGGAAGATTTTGTTATGAAACCTATTATGGGAATGGAGGAATTATGTGTAAAGGGACATGAGGAAAATGGACCTTTTCACTATAGAAATAAGGCTCAGTTCCCGGTAGGAAGGGATAAAGAAGGAAAAATTATCAGCGGTTTTTATGCCGGAAGAACCCATTCCATTATTAGCGTAAATGACTGCCTGTTAGGTACCGGTGTAAATAAGACAGTAATGGATATTGTAAAAATGTATATGACATTAGAAGGGGTGAAGCCTTATGACGAGGTAACCCACAAAGGTGTTGTGCGTCACGTTTTAATCAGGGAGGGAAAACATACCGGTCAGGTAATGGTTTGCATTATTATAAATGGTGACAAATTACCACAGGTTGACCGTCTTGTGGAGCAGTTATTAAAAGTTTCTGGAATGACGGATATTTCCCTAAATATTAATAAGGAAAAAAGCAACGTAATATTAGGGGATAAAATTATAAATCTGTACGGCCCGGGATATATTGAAGATTATATTGGCGACGTTAAATTCAGAATTTCACCTTTGTCATTTTTCCAGGTAAATCCTGTTCAGACGGAAAAGCTTTATTCCAAAGCCATGGAATATGCTAAGCTTACAGGAAGTGAGACAGTTTGGGATTTGTACTGTGGAATAGGAAGTATTTCCTTATTTTTGGCAAAAAATGCAAGAAAAGTTATTGGGGTGGAAATTGTGGAGCCGGCAGTGGAAGATGCTAAAGTCAATGCCCGAATTAACAATATAGAAAATGTTGATTTTATTTCAGGTGCGGCAGAGGATGTGGTTCCTGAGTATTTTCAGAAGCATAAAGATGCACCGGAATGCAATCCGGATGTAATAGTTGTGGACCCACCGCGAAAAGGCTGTGATGAGAAGCTGCTTAATACCATGGTTTTAATGGCTCCAAAGAGGATTGTGTATGTTAGCTGTGACAGTGCTACTTTGGCAAGGGATATTAAGTGGTTAAGTGATAAGGGATATAAGCTGGTGGAGGCAACCCCATGTGACATGTTTGGTCAAAGCGTGCATGTGGAAACAGTGGCACTTTTGGTTCAAAATCTATGAGGCGAAGCATCACATTGACATAAAAGTTGATATGGATGAGATGGATGTTACCGGTGCCGAGAAAAAGCTACATACCAGCAGATTAAAGATTATGTATTAGATAAGTTTGGTTTGAAAGTAAGTAGTTTGAACATTGCACAGATAAAAGATAAGTGTGGTATCAAGGAAAGAAAAAAATATAATACAGCAAAGAGTGAAAGTAGTGCAGAAAGAAAATGCACTCCTGAAAAAGAAAAGGCTATTTTGGATGCTTTCAGATATTTTGCAATGATATAAACAGGTTTTAGGATTATCCTAAAACCTTATACATACCTAGAGAGCTAAACGCTGCTGAGTAATCAGTGGCGTTTTATTTTGTTTAAACCTCACTATGAAGGTAAAAATTCGCTTATCTTTACCATGTGAGTGAGCGACAATTGAACATTATTATTAGATAATATTATTGAACATTAAAACAAAAAACAGCAAAACATCCCTAAGAAGGTAACTTTTTTACCTTACTAGCGAGCGACAACCAATTAAAAACATGAGATAATGTCATAGAACGGTTGTTCGAAAACAAAACAAGAAAAATAATAAACACATTAACCGGTTAGATGTTTATATAAAACTTTAAAAGATTGGAGGTGATGACAGAGTAACGCTGGTATATACAGAAAAATCTATCGCAGAAGAATTAAACTGCAAAGAAAGAACTGTTATCAATGCCATAAACGAGTTGAAGAAAGAGCATTTACTTGAAGTCAAAGAAGATTCCAAAGGCAGAGCCAATGTGTATTATTTATTACTGCCAAAATCTTCAGTAGTCAGTAATGATACATGCAAAAACTTGCAGACCACATATGAAAAAAATGACAGTCATAAAGGCGTAAGCGTGAAAATAATTGCAGATGATTAGTAAAGATTTATTCACACTAGTAACTAATATAGTAACTTATATTAGTAATATCTTTATTAAGTAAAAAGGAGAGAAAAAACATGAATAATATAATAGAAAAAGAATTAAACACAGGATTAAATAATCCTATTAACAACAATACTAACACAGCGGTGTCACCGCAGTGTGAAGAAGATTATGAAGTGATTGATGGAATTAAACATTGTCCGATTTGTCACGAACCTGTTGAAAAAGTTTATGATGTAGATTGCCTAGGACATAGACTTATTTCTGTAGGTTGTAAATGTAGGCAAGAAGAACAAGTTCGTGAAAAGGAACTTGAAGAAATGGAAAGGCATAGAAAGATTTAGAAAAATCTATAAGATGCTCATAATGGTCAGCATTAATCAAAGAAAGTCAATGTCATATTGGCATTGACTTAAATGTAATTAGTGAATATAATGAACGATATACCGAACGATAGATATAACGTACGAAAAAATAAAAGGAGATACTATGATTATAAGTGAGAAAATTTTTATGATTATGAGAGAACAAAAGATGAGTATGAGAGAACTTGGAAGAAGAACAGGAATAACTGCCAGTACTATAAGTGATTGGAATACCAAGAAGATGAATCCGGGAGCAGATAAATTATTAGTTATTAGTAAGGCGCTGGGAGTATCTGTTGAGGAATTGCTTGAAGATACCGACACATTTCAAAAGAAAACAGTTGAAGAGATTGACGTGGAAAAAACGAAAGATGAAGAAATACTTGCGCAGTATCACAGTTTTACGACTGGGCAGAAGAGACATTTATTGGAGTACATGAAGCGATTGGGGGAAGAATATGCAGAAGAAAAATAATATAATTACCGTTCAAAATATACCTATAACAGTAACAACAGATGATGCAAATGATTATATTTGCATAACTGATATTGCCAATGCAAAAAATTCTAATTCAAGAGCAGCGGATGTAGTAAGAAATTGGTTGAGAAATCGTGCGACTCTGGAGTTCTTAGCAACATGGGAAGAAATATATAATCCGGATTTTAAAGTGTTCGAATCTGAACACTTTAAAAAACAGGCAGGATTGCTGACTTTTACACCAAGCGTTTCGGAATGGATTGATCAGACAAATGCAATTGGTCTTTATGTTAAGAAAGGAAGATATGGTGGAACTTTTGCGCATAAAGACATAGCTTTTGAGTTCGCATCAGCAATTAGTCCTGTTTTCAAATTGTATTTAATAAAAGAATTCCAAAGGTTAAAGGAACAGGAAAATGATTTCCAAAAAATTGAATGGAATGCTAAGAGATTCTTATCAAAAAATAATTATTTGATTCAAACAGATGCCGTGAAAAATTATTTGATACCTAAGCAGAATTATAGTGAGAATCTCGAGTGGCTTGCATATGCAAAAGAGGCTGATGTATTAAATGTTGCTTTATTCGGTTTTACTGCAAAAGCGTGGCGTGAGATTAATCCTGAACTTGCAGGAAACAGTAATGTAAGAGATTATGCGACAATCAATGAACTGACAGTTCTTTCAAATTTGGAAACACACAATGCTCAAATGATACGTGAAGGTCGTGACAAAAAAGAACGATTTTTGATATTGAAAGAGATTGCAGATTATCAGTTGAAAATATTAAATGAAGCACAAAGCATAAACAATCAAATTGAGGAGAAACAATGATGAGTGAGAAAACTAAAGTATATACATATACTCGTGTTTCTACAGCCATGCAGATTGATGGATATTCTTTGGATGCACAAAAAAGCAGAGTGAAGAGTTTTGATGATTTTAATGATTTTGAAATTGTATAGGAGGTGCTTATGAGAGAATTTGCCAGAATAGTAACACGATATAGATTACACAAGCGATTAAATGAGTAGGGGAAGTGAAACTTTGAACAAGGCTGTAACGGTAAAGCTTACAAGACCCCTTGCCATTGTCCCCATTACACTGGGATTATCATTGATAATGGCTAAAAAGAGTGCAAAAGAAGACGTTAAGACCGCGAAGTTTAGTTTAAAGAGGGCATTCCCAATGTTTATACTTTATTTCGTGATTGCAGCAATCGTTACCACACTTTGCATACATATGGGAGTTAGTGCGGAAGTGTTCCAGCCAATCAAGGAATTGTCAAAGTTTATGATTATTATGGAAAATAAAAATAAGGACTCAAATATTCTTGAAACAATGCCTGTGGGACCGTTGTTTATTAAAATGGCGGTTGTTGCGTCAATAAGTATATTAAATTCAGTTATGCAGTTCGTTATGCTTTTGCTGCCGGGACTGGTGCAGGGGGCTCAGCCAATATCAAGCTATAATAATACAAAATAAAGCTTGAAGGTGATTTTTTATGGCAAAATATAAGAAAAAATTAGATGATGATATACGGTGTCCCCTCGAATATGGTCTTGCAATATTTGGTGGTAAATGGAAATCCCGTATTATATGCGTATTATCGGCAAATGAAAAACTGCGCTATAGTCAGATTCGCAAGGAGATGTATAACATAACAGATGCGGTTCTGACAACAACATTAAAGGATTTGATAGAGGATGGAATCATTAACCGTAAGTCCTATGATGAAATTCCACCAAAAGTGGAATATTCCCTGACGCAAAAAGGAAAATCTGTTGTCCCTATATTGCAAAGCATCTGTCAGTGGTCAGATGTTTTTTATAAGGAAGATGGCGGAAATGTTCGATGTTACGGAACATACGTTACGTTTCTATACGGATAAGGGACTGCTTCCCTGTCAGCGTGACGGAGTGAAGTTGTTGACACCCCTTAATACATTTGATATTATTTATCAGTAAATTAATATTCCATGAGGGAGTAGTTAGCGCGAAAGTGTGGTTTGTCAACATTCTGATTATAGTAAAGAGTATAATCTGGCAAATCTTAAATAATGAGACTCATGTATATCAATTAACAGCTTATGTATTACACACCAGCTGGTAGTTGATGTACATGAGTCTTTTTTACTTAATATCTGCCGGGTATACCTGTAATATCAGATGTTTTTACAGACGACACTGTTGTGGAGAAAAGGAGAAAAAATATGGAGAAAATTATTAACAACGCCCCATTCGCCCTTGTACTTGTGTTTCTTGTAATAGGTTTTGTCTTACTTATTAAAGGAGCAGATTTTTTTGTGGAAGGAAGTTCAAGTGTAGCAAAGAGATTGCATGTTCCGTCTATAATTATCGGACTTACAATTGTTGCTATGGGAACATCCCTTCCGGAAACAGCAGTCAGTGTATCGGCTTCACTTATAGGCAACAATGAACTTGCAGTAAGTAATGTAGTCGGATCTAATATATTCAACCTGATGGTTGTTATTGGTGTGTGTGCAATGATTGCTGCAGTAAATGTTGCAAAAGAAACAATAAAGAGAGATATCCCATTTTCCCTTGTGTGTGCCGGACTTTTAATGATTTTAGGCATTGTTGCATTTGGTGACAAATCCGGTATGACACTGGGACACTTTGATGGTGTGATATTACTTGGATTCTTTGGAGTTTATTTTTTCTACATGATTAAAATTGCATTAAAGGCAAGTAAAGAAGGCAGAAAAGTCGAGATTGAAGGCGATTGTGATGAAGAAATTAAGCTGGTTTCAGTTCCTATGAGTATATTATTCATAGTTGGTGGAGTAATGGCAATTGCAATCGGTGGAGATATGACTGTAGATGCCGCCTCAAGAATAGCAGGGGAGCTTGGTATGAGCCAGACACTTATTGGACTCACAATTGTCTCAATAGGAACATCACCTCCTGAACTTGTAACTTCAATAGTTGCAGCCGGAAAGAATGAAGTGGATATGGCACTGGGTAATGCAATTGGTTCAAATATATTCAATATACTTATGGTACTTGGTATAGCATCAGCAATCAGCCCAATCAGTATAATTACTGAAAATGTTATTGATTTGTGCGTACTTATGATATTTACGGTATTAGTATGGATATTTGCGGGAACCGGAAATAAAATCGGAAGAATCGAAGGATTAAGTATGGTTGCATTTTATGCAGCGTATATGGTTTACATCATAATAAGATAAAGGAGATATCAGACAAATGTTGTTGTTTGTAAAGGTATTTTTTACTGAATTCATAGCGGAAATGGGAGATAAGACACAGCTTATGCTTATTGCACTTACTTCTAAATATAAATTAAGAGATATTATATTAGGAACTGCCACAGCAATTCTTGTACTTAACGGACTTGCTGTTCTTGCAGGTGGACTTGTCAGTGAATTTATTCCTGACTGGTTGATTAAAACCATTGCGGCACTGGCATTTCTTTATTTTGCCACATCAACTGTCACAGGGGATGATGACGATGAAGAGGAAGAGGGGGGCAAATCAAAGATTAAGTTTGCACCACTGGCAGTTTTTTTCACATTCTTTGTAGCTGAGCTTGGAGATAAGACACAGCTTACAGCCATAACATTTGGCGCTAATGAAGGTATGAGTGTAGCATTTATTGTATGGATTGGATGCTCTCTGGGGCTTTTTGCGGCGGATATTCTTGGAATGTTAGTAGGCTATTTATTAAAGAGTAAAACTCCGGATGGATTGCTTAATACATTGGCATTTGTAATATTTTCTGTATTTGGTGTATACACACTTTATCAGGGACTTAAGCTGATAGGAGCAAGCGTCTTCCCTATACCTGTGCTACCAATACTTATAGCTATAACAATTGCTTTCGTTGCTTTATGTGCCTGTCTTTTCGCAAGAAGAGAGAAGAAAAACAGGTAAGGAAATATACGTGATATACAAATCGGAATTTAACACTTGAGAAAAGAAGAGTAAACATAGCAAAGAAAGATTTGAAGTTATATTTAGAAACGGAAGTGGACTTAAGGATGAAGGGAAGGTTATAGTTACAAAGTAAAATTCAGTTTGATGAAGATAACAAAAATCATTCATGTCCTTTGTTAAATAGTTTTTGAATGTTTTCAGGAAGTTTATCAGGCAACAGGGCATTTATAGTATCTTCGTTACCATCTTTCTGTGCAGTTTCGTAATACCGGCACTTGAAGTTTAAGAGGGAGAGAGTCTTTTGAAGTTCCTGGATTTCAGTTTCAACAGCTGATTTTCTGGCTTCAAATATTTCTTTCCTTTTTTCATAGCTGGAGCTGCCTTCAGATACCCATATAAAAAAATTGCTTTATATCTTTGATCTCAAGACCAGATTTCTTCTTAAAAGATTATAGTGAGAATGATAAAAGTGCATTTGAAAAAGCCTACAATGGTCTGCAAGGCTGGGGAGACTGTCTTGAAAAGACTTCCTTAAAAGGCATGGTTGGTGGTGGAATTGATGCTGCCAACAGAATACCTACAAATACACATCCACAAAAACAAAACGCACAGTATTTTCTTGCTTTTTCTTTCTTGCCTTCTCCTAATGCCCTGGAAATTACAGAAGTCCCGCCTATTCCAAACAAAGTTCCGATGGACATAAAAATCAGATATACCGGTGTCGCAAGAGATACTGTGGCAACCAGTAAAGCGTTATGTGTCTGACCAATAAAAAAGGTATCGACGAGATTATATACAAGTACCATTAGCATAGCTGCCATAGCAGGCATGATTTCAGATTAAATAGGCAATGCAGAAGATTTATTAAAGTAAGATTGCCATTGGCACTTCAGGAATTTTTAACCCAGATGTCATTTTTGGCACTGTGCGCCTTTGTGAATAAACTGGGATTGGAGGCTTCGTCAGGATATGGGGTGGCTTGCAAGATAGTCAATTTTGCAATGTTGGTTCCAAGTGCCCTTATGCAGCCCATGGCATCATTTGTATCTCAAAATGTAGGTGCCGGAAAGCACCACAGAGCAAGAAAGTCCATGTTTACGGGAATGGTGTAGGATTAGCTGTGGGAATTATTGTATTTATGAAAAAAATGCACCTGGAATCCAAACGTAAAACAAACGAAAAACAAAAAATATGTCTAAAAAGCAAACGAAAATCAAACGTAAAAAAATACGTTTGATTTTTGCTTTTAAAAGAATATAATATGACAAGACAAAGAAGGGTTGTTATGAGAGAAACAAGAAATTTAGAATATAAAAGACAAATAGCAAATACACAAAAAATGGTAATAGAAAGCAAGTGCCTCTTAGAAATTTGTTTGACTTTTTTTAAAATCAGAAATATAATATCGTATTGAACGAGTAGCAGACTAGCGTAAATCCAGTTTTTGCTACTCTTTTTTTGTTTTAAAATATATATAGTGTAATTAAAAAGTGTGTAGCCTATCAGCGTAAGTCCAGCTTATGAAAAAGGCACACACTTTTTTTATGGAAAAAGGAGGGTTAAATTAAGATGGCTACAGGTAATAAAATGAAAGAAATGCCGGTAAATAAGCTTATGGTTGAAATGGGAATACCAATGATTTTGTCTATGGCATTGCAGGCAGTCTATAATATTGTGGATAGTGCCTTTGTTGGAAATATGAAAGAGGGAAGTGAAGCAGCATTAAATGCACTTACACTGGTATTTCCGGTTCAGATGTTAATGGTGGCAATTGGAATTGGAACAGGTGTGGGAACCAATGCACTGCTCGCTAGAACCTTGGGACAGGGTAACAACAAAAAAGCCGCAAAGGTTGCAGGCAACAGTTTGTTTTTAGGGGTAATCATCTATGTGGTGTGTTTATTATTTGGAGTAGTTGGGGTAAGGACATACATTTTATCCCAGACAGTTGATAAGGAAGTTATATCCATGGGAACAGGTTATTTGAGAATATGTTGCGTGTTTTCTTTTGGCATTATATTCTTTTCATTGTTTGAAAAACTGCTACAGGCAACAGGACGTTCTCTCTATTCTACCATTGGTCAGATTGTAGGTGCCGTGGTAAATATTATCTTAGATCCCATTATGATATATGGTATAGGACCTGTTCCTAAAATGGGGGTAGAGGGAGCTGCATATGCAACTATAATCGGACAGATAGCGTCAACAGCTTTGTTATTTACTTTCCATATAAAACTAAATAAAGAGTTTGAACATGGTGTAAAGTATATGAAACCGGAGAGAAGAATTATAAAGGAAATATACGCAATCGGACTTCCGGCAATTATTGCGCAGGCACTTATGTCTATTATGGTTTATGTGATGAATCTGATTTTGAAGTTCAGTCCTTCGGCACAGACTGCGTATGGTCTGTTCTATAAAGTGCAGCAGTTCGTGTTGTTCCTTGCATTCGGACTACGAGATGCAATTACGCCGATTATAGCTTTTGCCTATGGAATGGGAAATAAAAAGCGAATCAAGGCAGGGATAAAATACGGTCTTATATATACGGGAATCTTGATGATTTTAGGAATACTTATTACGGAAATATTTCCGGGGGCGTTTGCAACATTGTTTAATGCAGGACAGTCAAGGGAGTATTTTATCAGTGCAATGAGGATTATTTCAATTAGCTTTATTTTTGCCGGAATCAACATAGCATATCAGGGAATTTATCAGGCATTAGAGGGCGGTATAGCATCCCTTGTAATTTCTCTGCTTAGACAAATGGTTATTATATTACCTTTGGCAGGAATTTTTTCTGTTGCCGTAAGAAATGGTCATATGGGAGTTTCGCTGATTTGGTGGGCGTTTCCAATAACAGAGATTATAGCCTGTCTGGTGGGATATGCATTTTTGAAAAGGATAGAAAAGAGGGAAGTGGAAAGTTTAAGTTAAGATTTGTAAGAATACACTGGTTTAAAGAAGAAATACTATATAAATAGGGATTTTATATCCTAAATATTGATTTATCTCCTAAAATACAATATAATTTAGGAGATAAATTATGGATTGGGATAAAGGGATGAGAAAACAATGGAAGGTTATATGATTTTATTTGTAATAATGATTATTATAGGAATAATCATTATTGTATCAAGTATATATAATAGACAAAAAATAGCACCGTGGCTTTTGATTACCTTGTGCTTAATAGGTATTTTTATGGCAATTATTTCATGGGTAATGCTATTATGTTTGGGCTTTTTTATGAGGTAAGGAAGTAATCAAAGGAAGTGTTGTGACGAAGGATGTTCCATCAATGGTAGTGGCTGCCGGAAATCCTTGCAGGGTAATTCGCAGAGTATGTGAAGAAGATAAAATTCAGGCAAAGGATTTGGCATTTTAGAAAAATAAAATTAAAAAAATCCCAAAAATTGCGAAAACTAAAAGTGTGGGATTATCCTGGGGAGGTGATTGGACCAGCCCGGTGGATATTCCACATTTTTATTTGGGAGAATGGGGAGACACTCCGCTGTATTTAAAAAAGAAATATAGGGATTATGATACTTTTAGAAAATCATGGACAGTTAAAGTTAGCAATGGAAAGGAATTACGAATATGGAATCGAACCAAGACAAGAGCCATTAGGAAAGTGCCAAATGGCAAAAAGGTGGAAGTAATGTTTGTAAAAGGGAAATATGCAAAAGTCAGATACAGGGGAACTGTCGGTTATATGAAATCAGCTTATTTGAAGTAGTGAAAATTGACAGAGGTAACAGGGAAGCATTGGTGACGGATGCTTCCTTGTTGTATATAGAATGGAATATATTAAAATTATACGATATGTGTTAAAATGATTTATTAGCACAGGCAATTTTACAGGAAATACGAATTTTAAGGAAATACTTAATATGAAAGAAAAATCATTAGCAATTCAGGCAGGTATATTGGCATCTGCCGGGCTTACTACAAAAATAATAGGATTTGTTTACAGAATACCTATGGCAAATATATTGGGGAATACGGGAAATGGTATATATTCTGTGGCATTTGGAATCTATGGAATTGTTCTAACACTGTCTTCCTACAGTATGCCGATTTCCGTTTCAAAACTGGTATCTGAAAAGGCAGCAGTAGGAAGTAAAGAAGATTCAATTAAAGTTTTCAGGGTGGCAATGCTGGTTTCAGTTATCGTTGGAGCATTGGCTGCAATGGGATTATATTTTGGAGCGGATGGGCTGGCAGGAGTGTATAACAAAACAGGATTGGAAATGCCATTGAAGGTTTTGGCACCTACTACGTTTATCGTTTCAGTTTTGGGATGCTTTAGAGGTTACTTCCAAGGATATGGGAATATGGTACCAACTGCACTGTCACAGATTATTGAGCAGATAATTAATGCAGTAGTAAGCATCATTGCTGCCGGACAAATTACAGTTTTGATTATTGGGAGCAATAATGAAGCTGCATTGAGAGCAATGGGTGGAACCATGGGAACATGTGCAGGGGCAATGGCGGCACTTGTTTGCGTAATGATAATTTATTATAAAAATAATTCCGGAAACAAAATCAGAATGTCCATATCCTATACTGAGGTAAAAGAAATATTTGCGTCATTATTATCCCTTATGATTCCAATAATATTAAGTCAGACAATTTACCAGATAGGATATACGGTGGATGATTATCTTTTCGCTGATATTATGAGCTTAAAGGGTTTTAAGGAAACGTATATCACTGATTTGCAGGGTGTTTTTAATACGCAATATACCCAAATGATAAATTTGCCAATTGGAATGGCTACAGCATTTGGTGTTTCCGTTATTCCTAAACTGACTACGGCATTTTCCACGAAAAATAAGTTGAAAATTAATCATAATATAGCTCAACTTATTAAAATGACAGGCATGGTAGTATTGCCGGCAGCAGCAGGTCTTACATTATGTTCTGATGAAATAATGAGAGTGCTTTTTCCAAATCTGAGAAGTTTACATAATTTGGCTGCAAATCTGTTATTGTATGGTAGTATATCGGCAGTTTTATATTCATTCTCAACTATTTCAACGTCAATACTTCAGGGATGTAATTATTTTAAGGTACCTGTAATGAACAGTGGAATATCCTTGGGTGTACATATCGTGTTGGTTGTATTTATGATTAAATATACGGATTTGAGAGCCTACGGATTACTTATTGGAGATATTATTTTTCCACTGCTTATATTGATTTTAAATGCAGTATTTATTAAGAAAAAAATATCGCCACAAATCCACTGGGAAAATGCCATTTTAAAGCCTTTGGTAGGAACTTTCATAATGGGAATTGCTATTATAATATTTAAAGTATTGGTAAGAAATACGAATATAAGAAGTCTGTTTTTACTGGTAGCAGAAGTTGTAATTGGAATTGTGGTGTATGGGGGATTTACCATTAAGTTTTTAAAACAGGGAGAGCTAAGTTAATTAAATTAATCAACAAATTAAAATAATTAAGTAACGATTAACTAATGTAAAGCCGAATAAATGCTATAATCATATAAGTTAGAAAATACTTATCAGTTTGAAAGGAATAAAATCCATGAAGAAAGCATTGATTATTATATTTACATTGCTAATCGTTATTTTTGCAGCAAATATTATTTTTTATATAATTACTGATGACACGGTAGTCGGCGTGGTAGAAGATAATATTGTTAATAGGGAAAAGACCTTAGACGAATTTTTTAATATAAAATCCCAAAATCTTGCAACTCATACATATTTAGATAATGTTAGCTCAATAGACGGATACAAAATAAAATTATTAGAATCTGCCTTAGATACAAAAAATCATAAGGGTTATTTCAAATTTGAATTGACTTCAAAAGACACAGATATGAGAAAGGTTTTTACAAACGAATCTCCGAAAAATCAGCAAACCTTTTGCGAAGAACAGGATGGATATGGACGGTTTGAGTTTTTTGTCAGTCCGGATATGGGAACCGGTACCATAGGTGAAGATGGCGGATTTATAAAACATAAGAACAAGATGTTTATCTATTATTCCTATAACATAGAAGGAACTGATGTTAGTGAACCAAAGGAAGTTTATTTGTGGGACAGAAATGTTATAAGTAATGATTCTTCTACTTCCCATGAAAGCAAGATTGCTGCCGAATTTGTAGTTAATTGATAGGTATATGGAAAATGAACCGGGTAAATTCGATTCTCATATTAAAATTGACAATATGTGCATATTAAGGTATCATACAAATAATAAATAAAAGTGTTTTTATACAAAAACAAATAACAGAAAGGCAAAAATGAAAAATTCGAGGGAGGAAAGATGAAAGTAAATAAGAAAATAACGATAATATGCATATTGGTAGTATTGGTAGCTGTAATAGCCGGGGTAATAATCAGGCTTAATAGTGAAGGAAAAGCAAATGTGTATGTTAGCAACTGGAATGGAAAAGATAACAGATATGCAATTTGTCAGACAAATGATGAAAAACGAATCAAAACAAACTATGGTGAATGTTGGACAAGATTTTATTCAACCAAAAGTCTGGATGATTTTGAAAAAGAAAATTCCAAAGATTTTGTAGGAAATTACGATTATTACACAGATAATTATAAGAATGAAGCAAAGTTGTTTTACAATGATAACAATTATTATGTAATTTATAAATCAGAAAAAGACAATGTTTATTGCGCAGATTGTTGTTGTAGTGTCACAAACGGTGCAGTGAGAAATGATATTTACATACCTACGCCTGCAAGTGTGAATTTAAGTAAAGAGATATCAGAATTATATGATAACGATAAAGATTCACTGGTGGGATTTATGTTTGACAATGTATCCTTTGACGATGCTGTTAAGTTCTACAGCAGAATGTCAGAAGAATATGTAACTATTGACAAAACCAATAAGAAGATAACGGTTTCAGGTTTTCATAATAAGGATAAGAAAATTCTTGATAAATTTTTTACCATGGATTGGAATAATCGTACATATTCATACACGGACATGGAGGGGAAAAACATTGTTTATGATGAAAAAGGCTATCATGAACAGTAATATGTCTTTTCATTATCACAAAAATCTATAATTTTCAAGACTGTTACTTGCCTGAAAATGGCGGTATAATCACCAAACTAATATATATTGTGAGGTGTTTATGGAGAGCAAAAAATAGCTTGTAATGTTAATGGAAAAGTATCAGGTGGAAAATATTCTTAGGGTAAACGAATATACGGAAAAATTTGGACTTACCCTTTCAATGGAGGATGCCCGGGTACTGGCAAAATCGAAAAATGAAACTTTGAAGGAAGAGCAAAGGGTGGAATTGGGAGAAAGTATACTTCCAAAAATCATCCTTTGCTTTTGTGATTCTAATTACATTGACCAAAATAATTTTATAATATATGTAATATTATGCTACGACATACATTAGCATGTATATTTATTGGTAAAAATCTTATGAATAAGGCGAAAAAGGAAGATTATGCTAAACTGAATAGTGGCATAATTAAGTTTTCAAGAGAAGATTTAACTAAATACTTTAATAAATATATTCAGGAGATTATAATTAAAAAGTGGGATGGCAACAAAAAATTAGAGGAATACTTAAAGGGAGACATAAACGATTTTGTTGCCGATTTGAAGAACGGAGCAGAGCATAATTGTCTTGAAAAAGTAGTGGTTTTATAAAAGCGATAGGTAAAGGATGGATAAGATGGTTAGAAAACATATAATTTTTTATGGAAGAGTTCAGGGAGTAGGTTTTAGATATTATTCAGTATATAAGGCAAGAGCTTTAGGTCTTACGGGATGGGTTAGAAATCTTTATGATGGAACAGTTGAAATGGAAGTACAGGGGAAAGAGAGCGAGATAGACCAGTTAATAATTTTTTTGCAAAATCAGCGATTTATTCTCATAGAGGATATGAAAGTGAAAAGATTGCCTGTAGTTGATGAAAGAGACTTTTATGAAAAATAAGAGGAAAAGCATAATTACTATCAAAAATAAAGCATAAAAACAGATTTAATAGATTATTTACAAAAAAACAACAAAAAATATTGTTCCGAAATGGGGTTTCATACGTTGTTAATTATAAGAGGATGATAATTAAGAACGGAGGTATTTTTATGAAAAAATTTATTAAGGGGAATTGTATGAAAAGGGCAGTATCATTAGTGTTGATTGTAGCTTTATCATTAAGTGTTGCAGAATCAATAGGAAGTACAAAAGTGGTGTATGCAGAGGAAAGTAATTTAGCTACGAGTCAGCTGGAAAACACTGACACTTATGCAGAAAATGTAGAACCCGTCAAGCCGGTTATTACCTTAAAGAGAAAAAATAAGAAGGTTACGGTTACTATAAAAAACTGGCAGGAAAATACCGGATATCAGGTTTACGTGAAAAAAAGGGGTAAATACAAACAGATTAAGACAATTAAAAAAAATAAATATTCCTTTAAATTTGATAAAAGAAAATTATGCAGGGTAAAAGTAAGGGCAGCGAAAAAAGTAAATGGCAAAACCATATTTAGTGACTTTGCCAAGAAAACATTAGATTATGGGTTGACTAATGCTGATAATTGGTCTGATGCATATAAGGTTATGCATAAATACCTGAAAAACAATAATCAATATATGGGGCGAAAAGGAATAAGATGTTTTTATTTACTTGAAGATAAAGGGGTATGCTTTATTAGGGTAAGGGATTACGATGAACCTGGTGTGGGTAATGGTAATTTGTATCGGCTAATGTGCATAAGAAAAACAGTAAATCATAACACGAAGGTTCGTAAAAGTTATAATGTAAAATTCGAGATGAGATGTGATTATGAAGTACCTGCATTATACGGGAAGATGCTTATTATGAAAAACGGAAAAATAATTTTAAAAATCAAATCCGGAAAGCTTGTAAATAAAAAGCTGAAGATACGAAAAAGATATAGAATAGTATTGAAGGAGTTAGATGAAGACGGCAAGCTATTCTATTAATTAGTTGGCAAGAGAGAGCAAATTCATATGGTGATGTAGGGAGGGCATTACGGTACAAGAGAGTTGAATAGGAGGATTAGTTTTATGAAAAAAAGAATATTAAAGACAATACTAGTATTATTGCTCGCAATCTCAACATTGTTGGACAATGTGCAGCCAATTAATGCGGTAGAAAACAACCAGAACACAAGTCAGCCGGAAAATACTGACATTTATGTAGAAAATGTAGAACCCGTCAAACCGGTTATTACCTTAAAGAGAAACAATAAGAAGGTTACAGTTACCATAAAAAACTGGCAGGAAAATACCAGATATCAGGTTTACGTGAAGAAAAGGGGTAAATACAAACAGATTAAGACAATTAAAAAAAATAAATATTCCTTTAAATTTGATAAAAGAAAATTATGCAGGGTAAAAGTAAGGACAGTAAAAAAAGTAGATGGAAAAACCGTATTCAGTGACTTTGCCAAGAAAACATTAGATTATGGGTTGACTAATGCTGATAACTGGTCTGATGCATATAAGGTTATGCATAAATACCTGAAAAACAATAATCAATATATGGGGCGAAAAGGAATAAAAAACTTTTATCTATATGAAGATAAAGGGGTGTGTTTCATTAGGGTGAGGGATTATGATGACATTGGTATTGGTAATTGGTATTGGCTGGAATACATAAAAAAAGTCGCAAATCACAATACAAAAGTTCATCAAAGTTATAAGGTAAAATTTGAAATGAGGAGTGAAAGAAAAATATGTGCCTTATACGGGAAGATGCTTATTATGAAAAACGGAAAAATAATTTTGAAAGTCAAATCCGGAAAGCTTGTGAATAAAAAACTGAAGATACGAAAAAGATACAAAATAGTATTAAAACAGTTAGATGAGAATAGCAAGATTGACATTTATAACTAATAAATGATAACCTCAGGGGAATTTCATAAGAGAAATTCCCCGATTTTATGCCTATTGTAAGGAATGGTGGGCTATGATATAATCGTAAGAATGAGCAACAAAAAGAAAAAAACAGAAAGAGGATAGTTAAATGCCTAAAGTATCAGTGATAATACCAACATATAATGTTGAACCATATTTAGTAGAATGTATGGAGAGCATTACAAGACAGACATTAAAGGATATAGAAATCATTTGTATTAACGATGGTTCTACAGATGGTTCATTAAAAATTCTTCAGGAATATGCAGCAAAAGATGACAGAATTAAAATAGTAGATAAAGAAAACGGCGGATATGGAATAGGAATGAATATCGGTCTTGATATGGCTACAGGAGAGTATATAGGAATATTAGAGCCGGATGATTACGTGGCAATCACCATGTATGAAGATTTATACAAGGTGGCAAAAGACAGTGACCTTGACTTTGTAAAGGCGGATTTCTACCGTTTCCAGAGGGGTGAAACAGGAAATATGTATCTGGTGTATAATCACCTTTCAAAGAATCCGGAGGATTATAATAAGTTATTTAATCCAAGTGAAACTCCGGAGGCACTTCTTTACATTATGAATACGTGGAGTGGAATTTATAAAAGAGACTTTATTGAAAAATACGGTATCAGACATAATGAAACTCCGGGAGCGTCCTTCCAGGACAATGGATTCTGGTTCCAGACTTTTGTATACGGAAAGCGTGCTATGATTATAGATACGCCTTACTATAGAAACAGGAGAGATAACCCTAATTCATCAGTTAAAAATCCTGAAAAGGTTTATTGCATGAATGTTGAGTATGACCATATCAGAGACATTCTTATGAAGGATGAGGAAATATGGGAAAGATTCAAATATATGTACAGCGTAAAGAAACTTCACAACTATTTTGCCACAATTAGAAGAATTAGTGATGAGTTTAAAGAAGAGTACATTGGAAGAATAAGTGAGGAATTTAAGCGGGCGCAGGTTAAAGGCGAACTGAAAGAAGAAGTTTTTGACGAAAAACTTTGGAAACAGTTACAGCTTCTTATGGCATCACCAAAGAAGTTCTATCATGAGTTTGTTATTGAACCACAAATCAGGGCAAATGCAAATCCTGATGAGGATATGAGAAGAAAATTAGATGACATAAAAAATTCTACTACTTATAAGGTAGGAAAGGCATTAATGTATTTGCCTTGCCACGTTAAGGAACTCATTAAAAGAGGTAAATAAATGGATAATATTAAGGTTTCGGTTATTCTGCCGGTATATAATGGAGAAAAATATATAAAAAAATGCATGGAGTCTCTTATTAGTCAGACTTTAAAAGAAATAGAGATTATATGTGTTGACGACGGCTCCGTTGATGGAACGTTGGAAGCTTTAAAGGAATATGAGAATTTAGACAATGTTACGGTTATTACACAGGAAAATGCAGGTGCCGGAGCTGCCAGAAATAAAGGAATGTCATATGCTAAAGGTGAGTATCTTTCATTTTTAGATGCAGATGATATTTTTGAAAAAGATATGCTGGAAGTGGCATATAATAAGGCTGTAGAAGATAAGGCAGATATGGTGGTATTTAATTCTGACCAGTATTACGAGGAAACGCAAGAGTACAAAAAGGCTGACTGGACTTTAAGATATGCAAAGATACCTCCATACACACCTTTTAAGCACAGACAAATGACAGACAATGTTTTTAAGGTTTTTGTAGGCTGGGCATGGGACAAGCTGTTCCTAAAGGAATTTGTGGACAGATATGCCTTAAAATTTCAGGAGCAGAGAACCAGTAATGATATGTTTTTTGTGTTTATGGCAACGGTGCTTTCCAACAGAATTACTGTTGTACCAAAGGACAAAGTTTTGGTTCATCAGCGGAGAAACAATGCAGTTTCCCTGTCTAATACAAGAGAAAAATCATGGCAGTGTTTCCATGAGGCTCTTAAAAAACTGAAACAGGGACTTGTGGAACATGGCATATACAAAGAAGTGGAGCAGGATTATACAAATTACGCACTTCACTTTAGTTTGTGGAATCTTAATACAGTTTCCAAAACAGTATATGATGATATGCTTAATAAATTAAAAAATGAATGGTTTACGGAGTTTGGAATTACAGGCAAGCAGGAATCATATTTCTATAACAAAAAAGAATATAATCAATATATGAAATTAATTTCAGAATAAATGAATTATACCTGAATGCAGGAGGATTTTAAGTAACAAATGAAGGAAAATATAAAGGTTTCTGTTATTATACCTATGTATAATGCCAGAGAACATGTAAGGGAATGTCTTGACAGTTTAACAAATCAAACATTAAAAGAGATAGAAATTATATGTGTTAATGATGGTTCCACAGATGATACTCAAAGTATTTTAGAAGAGTATGCCAAAAAAGATGAAAGAATAGTTATTTTAAATCAGGGAAATTTATATGCAGGAGTTGCAAGAAACAATGGAATGAATCACGCATCAGGTGAGTATCTTATCTTTTTAGATGCAGATGACTTTTTCAAACCTGAAATGCTTGAAAAAATGTACAACAAGGCGGTTTCCCATAAGGCAGATATCTGTATTTGTAGCGTTATTGCATATAGCGAAAGGGATAAAGAATATAGAGAGTCCAATCATTATTTAAGAGAAGACCTTCTGCCGGAAAATGTTCCTTTTTCACCTAGAGATGAAGAAATAAGGGACAGTCTTTTTCAGATGACTATTCCTGCACCATGGAATAAATTATTTAAAAAATCCTTTATTAATCAGGAAGGAATCACCTTTGACACCCTAAAAAGGGCTAATGATTTATATTTTTCATATCTGGCAATGGCAGTTGCTGAAAGAATTACCGTTGTAAGTGACAAGCTTGTAAACTACAGGGTAGATTTGGAAAGCAGTCTTCAGGGAACCAATAAGGGTGGAACTTTGGAGTTTTTTACCGCTTTAAACCATCTGAAAAATGAACTGGAAAAAAGAGATTTATGGGAAATATTTGAAAAAACATATATAAACAGGGCTCTTAATACATGTCTTTTTAATTTAAACAAATGTGGTACAAAACAGGCATATGTAAGAGTATATAACAAGTTAAAATACAATATTTTTTATACTTTAGGAATCCTTGAACACTCAAAGTCGTATTTTTATGTTAAAAATCAATTCTCCATGATGGCAAGAATTGTTGAAAGAAAAGCAGAGGATTTGTGGGAAATCCTGCAACAGGAGGCTTTAGCCCAAGTTAAGCTGGCGCCTTATGTGAATTTGGAGGAGTGGACAAGACCTGAAATTACTGAAAGTAACTTTAAATACAAGGTATCTGTAATTATACCGGTATACAATGTGGAACAATATATTGGTGAATGTTTAGATTCCGTTATTAATCAGACGCTAAAAGAAATAGAAATTATATGTGTCAACGACGGTACACCTGATAATTCAGTGGAAATAGTAAAGAAATATCAGGAAAGAGATTCACGAATTAAGCTTATAAATAAAGAAAACGGCGGGTTATCTTCTGCCAGAAATGCAGGGATTAAGGCTGCAACAGGAGAATATATCCTGTTTTTAGATAGTGACGACACCTTGGATAAACAGACGTTAGAGTATCTTTATTATGAATGTAGAAAAGACAATTTAGATCAGATGTTCTTTACTACTAAGGAACTGGAAAATTGTGATGGTACAACAATCAGGGATGATCAGTATATAAGAAAATATGATTATTCAGGAATTTTCACAGGACCTGAAATATTTGGAAAATGGGTGGATAATGCAGAGTTTAAGCCTTCTGCATGTCTTCAGATAAATAGAACTGAGTTTTTAAGGCAAAACAATCTGGTATTTAAAGAGGGAATTATTCACGAGGATAATCTTTTTACCATACAGTGTCTGTATTTTTCTAAAAGGGTAAGATATGCAAATGCAAGATTTTACATTAGAAGGGTAAGGGAAGATTCCATAATGACAGGAACCCAGAACTTCAAACATTCCCTGCATTTGTACTATATTATTATGGAACTTGAGAAGTTTGCTTTTAAGGAAAATGTTAAGCAAAACAAAAACTATTATGACTCTCTTTTAGTTCAGATGGAAAGAATATTAAAGGTGGCTGCGGACTATATAAAGGACTCTGATGAAGAGGAATTAAGTCAGTATATTTATTCCCTTAATGAAGAGGAAGGCATTAATTTCTACAGCTGTGTTGGAATTTTGTCAGAACTTAGAAATTCAAACCGTGAGCTGTCAAAACGTGCCAGAAACATGGAAGAAGACTACAGAGTTTCAAGGTTTAGAAATTACATGCAAGGCAAGAAAAAAGAGAAGGAAATAAATGCCGTAAAAGAAAGCTTCCGGAAAAACAGTGAAATGCAGATATCTCACATTAAAAATTCTGCAACTTTCAAAATGGGAAAGGCAATTACCTTCCTTCCGCGGAATATAAAGAAATTGTTTAAAAGAAATTAGCGAGGCTTATATATGGGAGTTTTTCGGGATAAAATAAAAAAAATATCTTTTGTTACAAAAGTATATCGTAATATAAGTGGTGCAGATAAGCGAGAAATAATGGCATTGCTTAAGAAAAATCTCGCTGCTCAGGAAGAAAACCGGAAACTTGTTGAAAGGGTAATTTCACAGCAGAAGCTAATTAAGGAAAAATTGGCACAAAGTGAAACAATCCGTGAAGATGTTATAAATGAAGTGACAGATTTAAATAGGGAAGCGGAAACAAAAATCGCTGAATTGTTAAAAAATGCGGAGCAAAATTTGACAAAATCTGTTGACAAGATTTGGAAGAATTATTATGCTGAACTTGTACGCCGTGATTACTGGAAGGTTAAACCTGAAGAAATAAAACGCATGGCAGGAGACAGAAAAATCTGGATTATAAAATGTCCTGCACCGGATAGCAATGCAAAGGCAGGCTGGGGGGATTTTTATTTCGCCAATTCATTAGCTAAAAATCTTGAAAAATTAGGAATATATCCGGTGGTGGATTTGTACGAAGATTGGTCTTGCGAATTAATGGCAGATTGTGTTATAGTTCTCAGAGGCTTGAAGAAATATCATCCTGACAGAAGAAATGCAAAATGCAGGTACATTATGTGGAACATTAGTCATCCGGATAATATAAGTAAGGATGAATATGAATTATATGATGCAGTGTGCATTGGTTCAAGATATTATGCAGACAAGCTTAAGGAAGAATTAAGTGTGCCTGTTTATTCTTTGGAACAGTGTACAGACACGGATTTATTTTATCCTGAGGCATCAGACAAAAAGCATAATTACATTTTTGTGGGAAACTCCAGAGGAGTTCCAAGGGAATGTGTAATGTGGTCAGTGGATATGAGACTTCCTATAGAAATATGGGGAGGCGGATGGGAGCCTTTTTTAGGAAAGGATTGCCCAAATGTGGTTGGGATAAATGTTCCAAACGACAGACTTCCTGACTTATACAGAACGTCTTACGCCACCATTAATGACCACTGGGATGATATGTTAAAATATCAGTTTATTAATAACAGGATTTTTGATTCAGTAGCCTGTGGACTTCCTGTTATAACGGATTATTGCGAAGATTTGTATAAAATCTTTGGCGACAACATTCTTTATTACAGAAATGAAGAGGAATTCAGACAATGTATTTTAAAACTTGAGGATAATTATCCTGAAATAAAGAAAAATACATTATCAATGTGGGATATGATAAAGAAGGAATATTCTTTTGAAGCCCGGGCAAAACAACTTTTGGATATTGTAAAAAATAATTAATGACAATATAAATTATTTAAAAAATTAGGAGGACTACATGAGTAAATACGATTATCTTATAGTAGGAGCAGGACTGTTTGGAGCAGTTTTTGCCAATGAAGCAACAAAGGCAGGAAAAAAGTGTCTCGTAATTGACAAGAGAGACCATATTGCAGGAAATATTTACTGCGAAAAAATTGAAGGTATAAATGTTCACAAATACGGAGCACATATCTTCCACACCAGCAACAAGAATACATGGAATTATGTAAACCAGTTCGCTGAATTTAATAATTACATTAATTCACCTGTTGCCGTATACAAGGATGAGTTATATAACCTTCCTTTCAACATGAACACGTTTAGCAAAATGTGGAATATTAAGACACCTAAGGAAGCTCAGGCTATTATTGAGGAGCAGAAGGCTGACTTAAATATTACAGAGCCTAAAAACTTAGAGGAACAGGCACTTTCATTAGTTGGTAAGGACATTTACCAGAAGCTTATTAAAGGTTACACAGAGAAGCAGTGGGGAAGAGACTGTACAGAACTTCCTTCATTTATTATTAAGCGTCTTCCACTTAGATTTACCTTTGATAACAACTATTTCAATGACAGATTCCAGGGAATCCCTATGGGTGGATACACACCTATCGTTGAAAAGATGTTAGAGGGTAGCGAAGTAATGCTTAACACAGATTACTTCGAGTTTATTAAGGATAATGCTGATATTACAGACAAAGTTGTATATACAGGTATGATTGATGAATACTTTGGATTTAAGTTAGGCCATCTTGAGTACAGAACAGTAAGATTTGAGACTGAAGTTCTTGATGAGGAAAACTATCAGGGAAATGCAGTTGTAAACTACACTGAAAGAGAAGTTCCTTACACAAGAATTATTGAACATAAGCATTTTGAATACGGAAAACAGCCAAAGACTGTTATTTCAAGAGAGTATTCTTCAGAATGGAAGCCGGGCATTGAGCCTTACTATCCTATTAACGATGAAAAGAACGGAAACCTTTTTGCTCAGTACAAGGAATTAGCTGATAAGGAAGAAAATGTTATTTTCGGCGGAAGACTCGGAAATTACAAGTATTATGACATGGATAAGGTAATTGAAGCTGCATTAGAATGTGCTAAGGAAGAGTTAGCATAGTTTGAATAAATAATACTAAACTAACTACGTAGAAAATTGCAGGTTATAGATGTAACCTGTAATTTTTTATATTACAGGTTTTATAATTGGGATAATTCCTAATTTAAAATAAATAAAAAAGAAAGAAAGGGTAAAAATTATGAAAGGAAGATTATTAAAAGTTACCAGCGGCATTTTAGCCGTAGTTATGAGTTTTTCCTGTATTGGCAGGATTAATTTGCCGGTTGTGGCAGAGGAACACACAGCACACATTATAGAGGCAGGGGATTCCTATGAAGGAAATCCATTAAAGGGGATGTTCCCTTTTAGTGAAAGTAATGTGGCAATTCCACATAGTTTGGAATGGTTTTATATGCCTGTAAAGGATGTACAGACAGGAATGAATGAGTTTGACTGGAGCAAATTTGAAAAGAAATTACAGGAAACAGCATCAAGAGGACATCAGGCAATTGTAAGATTTTATTACGATTATCCGGGGGAAGAAACCGGTGTACCACAGTTTTTAATAGATGGTGGTCTTAATATGAGATATTACAATGAGCCGGGAGATTTAGGAGGAGCAGGATATTGTCCTGATTACGAAAATAAAACATTTAGACAGTCTATGAAAAATTTTATTGAAGATTTTGGTAAAAAGTACGATGGTGACGGAAGACTGGGATTTATAACTCTTGGACTTTTAGGATTTTGGGGGGAATGGCATAATTGGCCGTTTAATGGCTCAGATTCCACTAAGGCCAACTGGAGTATATCAACTACTGTCTACAAGGAAGTTTTAGATGCATTTGATAACAGCTTTAATAAAACGCAGTTAGTTGTAAGGGAGCCAAAAGATGGAATTGATTTTAGCAAATATGATGTAGGATATCATGATGATTCCTTTGGATACGCTACATTGTCAAAGGCAAATGGCGGTCAGTCATGGAGTTTTTGGCAGAAAGTAAAAAATGGAAAAGATCAGAATAAGTGGATGACCAATTGCATTGGAGGAGAGGTGTACCCTCCAAGTCAAAATGTAATATTTTCAGGAGTCACACCGGAAGAAGGGGGATTTCAGGACTTTGACAAATGTATTGAAGAAACCCATGCATCATGGATGATTTGTGCAGCAATAAGAAAGTATAGTGGAGTTACATTAGAAAATGCCAGAAAGGCATCTGTGAAAATGGGATATGACTTAAGGGTTTCTAAGGCTTATTATGACAATATAACTACAACGTCGCCTTTATATCTTAAGGTTGATATAAAAAATATTGGTGTGGCACCATTTTATTATAATCATGAATTGTGGCCGGTGGAAATTGGAATTAAAAAGGGAGATAGTGTTGTAAAAACATGGCGAACTACATGGGATTTGTGCGATATTGCAGCAGATGGAAAGGATTATTCTTTTGAGGATGTTATAAATAATCCGGACTTAGAAGCAGGTGACTATTCTATAGGAATTAAGGTTATAAATCCCGTGGAAAATGGCAATATTTTAGGATTTGCCAACAAAAATCAGGGAGCAGACGGGTGGCTTAATCTTGGAGATATACGCGTTACCGAAAAAGGCAGTGAAAGGGAAACATCCACATCTAAATTGCCGGAAGAAACTACTGTAAAGCCACAGGAAACAACTACAAATAATCAGGAAACCACAACTGTAAACAGACCGGAGGAAACTACAACAGCCGTACTGTCCATTTCAGCGACGGAAAATGATGGAAATATAAGCTGCCACATAGAAAACAGTAGTGGATGCACATATTCACAATTATACATAGATGCCGATAATAATATTAACACAGGATATAAGAAGGAAAATGCAGGTTTTGAATACATGGTGGAAAATGGAGTACTATATTACCATGCTTCAAATGACAGTGATTGGGGATGGAGTGAAGTTTCAGGTGCCGGTATCAAAGTTACTAAAACTGAAAATGAAATGGAAATTAACATAAGTAAGGATAGTCTTGGAAGCATATCAGAAGGCGCAAAAGTATGGTTCAAGGCACTAGATGCATCATGGAATGTTATGTCAACTACAACTGTGGAAGAAATTCAAAAGAATTTATCAGATAAAATTGTTATATCAGATGATATGGAAATTAACGGCTATCAGATAAGTACAACTCTTGGAGGAATGAGAACGGTTTATTCATTAAATGACACCGTAGAGGGACAGGAGGTATCAGAGGTAGGTTTAATATATGGATTAGGAGAAAAAGAAAATATTGCTTCTGATATGTTTGCAAAAACAGACAGCAACAAGGTTTATGTTTCAAAAGGTACAGAAGAAGTAGGAAGATTTTCTAATACATTTAGCAAATCACGAAGCTACGCAATGACAGTGCTATTTGCAACAGATATGGTAGAAGAATTTACTACAAACTATTGTGTTCGGGCATATGCAAAACTTAAGGATGGGACATATGCATACACAAATGTTTATCAGTACAATGTATATGATATAGCAGATAAACTGTATCAGGGTAAGCAAATGAACAACTATAATGCCCATAATTACTTATATGAGAATATTCTAAAAAAAGTAAAAAAAGATTATGAAATAATAGATTACGATTGGAGCGTAACTGTTACAAAATAAAACTGGTATTATAAATATGACAAAAATTGACTATACAGAAAATACCAGAATGTGAATATAATAAACCCCACAAGTACATATGAGAGGAGTATTCACAATGAAAACAAACAGTGTAACAGAAAAAACGTTTGGAAGAGAGCAGATTATTCGTATTGTTATAGCAGCAATCGCCATAGCATTAACTTATGTGTTTACGGCTTTTGTAAACATTACATTGCCTATTGCAATAAATGGTGGTCTTATTCACCTTGGAAACGTGCCACTTTTCCTTTTCGCAATTTTATTTGGTAAAAAAGTAGGAGCATTAGCCGGAGGTATTGGAATGGGATTGTTTGATTTATTATCCCCTTGGGCTATATGGGCACCTTTTACATTAGTAATTGTTGGATTAATGGGATTTGTAGTAGGTCTTATTTCAGAAAAGAAAAAAGGCTTCGGCTGGAGCGTATTTGCAATGCTTATGGCATTGATAATTAAAATAGTAGGATATTATTTTGCAGAAGTAATTATTTATGGGAACTGGGTTGCACCGTTTACATCAATACCCGGAAACATTATTCAGGTATTTGTTGCAGCAGTAATAGTTATGATAGTTATTGAGCCATTAAAGAAAGCTAAAAATTCATTAATGCCTCAGTAGGATTGGAGAATAAATGTACAAAATAATGACACCGGGGCCTACACAGGTAAAGGAAAATGTCAGAATGGCAAGAAGCCTTGAGTGTACAAATCCGGATTTAGATGAAGGTTTTGTTGAATTTTATAAAGAAACCTGTGAACTTATAAGCAGTCTTTTAGGAACAAAAAACGAGACCCTTATATTAGACGGTGAAGGTATTTTAGGATTAGAGGCAGCTTGTGCCTCCATGACTGAGCCGGGAGATAAGGTTTTAGTTCTAGACAATGGCATTTACGGAAAAGGATTTGCAGATTTTGTGTCCATGTATGGTGGAAAGCCGGAGCTTTACACAGTAGATTACAAAAACACTATTGACGTGGCACAGTTAGAGGAATACCTTGAAAATCATCATGATTATAAGTACGCAACGGTGGTTCATTGTGACACCCCTAGCGGAATGTTAAATGATATTTCAAAAATCTGTCCTTTATTAAAGAAATACGGAATAATGACAGTTGTGGATTCAGTTTCAGCAATGTTTGGAGAGCCTGTAAATGTAGATGAATTTAAAATTGATATTTTATGTGGAGGTTCCCAGAAGGCAGTTTCCGCACCTCCGGGACTTACATTTGTTGTGGTAAGTGATGATGCCAAAAAAGCAATAGATAACAGAAAAACACCTATAGCATCATTTTATGCTAACTTAAAGGTGTTTGAGGGATATTACGAAGCAAAATGGTTCCCATATACCATGCCAATAAGTGATATTTATGGACTTAGGGCAGCCTTTGACAACATAAAGGCAGACACCGAAATGCTTAAGAGACATGAGGTAATTGCTAATGCCTGCAGAAAAGCCATAACAGAAGCAGGTTTAAAGCTTCACTTAGAGTCAGGTTTTTCAAATACCGTTACAGTATTTGATGTGCCAAAGGAAACTACAGCCGGTGACATTTTAAAAGTAATGAGAGAAGATTACAACATTATGCTGGCAGGTTCCTTTGATGAACTGGCAGGACAGGTAATCCGTATCGGACACATGGGCTCAAATGCCAATTTAGATGACATGAAGGAAACAATGGATGCATTAAATGAAACACTAATTAAACTTGGTGTGGATTTAAAGGGCAACATTGGAGAAATATTTAAAGCAAATATTTAATTTAATATAATTTTATGATACCGGTTTGGTTTGGAAGGTGATTTGCAATAGTCAATGAAAAACGGAACCGGTATTTTATTTTAAAATGACAGCAATTGAGGTATACTAGCCATGGAATAAAATTAAAGGAAAAATTCATGGGTAATAGAAATATATTAAAATTATTGTTATCGTTTTTGAAAATAGGTTTGTTTACTTTTGGTGGCGGATATGCCATGATTCCGTTAATACAGCGGGAAATGGTTGAAAAGCACCAATGGATTACTTCTGACGAATTATTGGAAATGGTGGCAATTTCAGAAAGCACACCGGGGCCTATTGCAGTAAATATTGCAACTTTTGTGGGATACAGAGTAGGGGGAATCTTAGGTAGCTTTTGTGCTACTGTGGGAGTAATTCTTCCGGCTTTCTTTATTATAGTGGTGATTTCCCTGGCAATTAAAAAGTTTGAAAACCTCAAGATGGTACGTTACGGGTTTATGGGAATCCGGGCAGGAGTTTTGGCACTTATATGTAAGGCATTAGTAAGTATGTACCGGGAATGTGGCAAAAATCCATTTTCATATATTGTAATGGCAGCAACTTTTATTTTAGTGGCTTTTCTTAATGTTAATGTTTTGACGGTTTTAATTATGTGTGCCGGGGTAGGACTTATCTATTATTCAGTAATAAGGGGGAAGACTAAATGACGCTATTAATAAAACTCTTTATTACTTTTTTTAAAATCGGACTTTTCACCTTTGGGGGTGGATATGCCATGCTTCCAATGATTCAGGAGCAGGTTCAGACCAACGGATGGATTACGTCTCGGGAATTAGTTGATTTTATTGCTGTAAGCGAAAGTACACCGGGACCTTTTGCCATTAATATTTCAACATATATAGGTATGGAAAAAGCAGGAATACCGGGAGCTTTGTGTGCCACTGTAGGTGTGGCATTACCGTCGTTTTTAATAATCATATTTGTGGCTAAATGTTATGAAAAGTTCAAAACAAGCACAGTGGTAAAAGGATGTATGACAGGGTTAAAGCCGGGAGTAATAGGACTGATAGCAGCTGCGGTAGTATCTGTGGCAACCACTGTATTTTTCCCTGACGGTATTAAAAAAGTGGTGCTGCAAACTCCGGAAATATATATTTCTGCAGCAGTGTTTTTAATTATGTGCTTTTTGGCTTTTAAGAAAAAACATCCTATATTAATCATATGCCTTTCAGCGGTAATTGGGATTGTAGCAGGGAATTTCTTTGGACTGTAATTCATTAGAGGTAATGCAGATTCGTTAATTATGAAAGTTGACGCAACTTTTTGTGCAATGCTATAATTGATAAAAATATAATAGGTTATTTGGAAGGAGCAGGACAAATGGTAGAAAAAGTTACAGACACCATATTAAATGTTGGAGTTAATGATTATGATATAAAGATTTTTGAAAATCAGTATATATTAGAAAAGGGAATGGCATATAATTCATATGTTATTTTAGATGAAAAAGTGGCAGTGATGGATACTGTGGATGAGCATGTAACGGAAGAGTGGCTTGTCAAAGTGGATGAGGCATTGCTGGGAAGAAGTGTTGACTATCTTGTAGTGCAGCATATGGAACCGGATCATTCAGGCAGTATAATGGCATTGGTTAATAAATTCCCTAATATGAAAATAGTTGGAAATGCAAAAACTTTTCAGATGATAAATCAGTTCTTCCATGTGGATTTAGGAGACAAAAAAGTGGTTGTAGCTGAGGGAGATACATTGGAACTGGGAAAACATACTCTTAGCTTTGTAATGGCACCTATGGTTCACTGGCCGGAGGTTATGGTTACATATGATAGTGCTGAAAAGGTTCTTTTTAGTGCAGACGCCTTTGGAAAATTTGGCACCAGGGATGCAGATGAGGACTGGACATGCGAGGCAAGAAGATATTTCTTTAATATTGTTGGTAAATATGGTGCACAGGTTCAAATGCTTCTGAAAAAATTAGCAGGCGTTTCAGTGGAAAAAATATGCGCCCTTCACGGACCTGTATTAACTGAAAAACTTGAATATTATATTGGAAAATATGATATTTGGAGCAAATATGAGCCGGAAGATAAAGGGGTATTCATAGCCTATGCATCTATACATGGAAACACAGCCAAGGCAGCAGAAAAATTAAAAGAAATGTTAGAGGAAAAAGGTTGTGAAAAAGTTGCAATATGTGACCTGTGCAATGAGGACATTCACGAAGCAATAGAGGATGCATTCAGATATGACAGAATGGTACTGGCTGCCTCAACTTATGATGGTGGAGTTTTCCAGCCAATGGAGACATTTTTAAATATACTTAAATCGAAAAATTATCAGAAAAGAACAGTGGCTATTATGGAAAATGGCTCCTGGGCACCAATGGCAGCAAGAGCAATGAAGGCATCTCTTGAAACCATGAAACAGATAGAAATTCTAGAACCGGTTGTTTCAATTAAATCTGCAATGAATGATGAAAATGTAGAGCAGATGAAAAAAGTAGTAAAAGAACTTGTGAATTTATAAAATTAAGATTCAACTAAGATTTAATTGATTTTCTAAACTTTCACTTGAAATAATTAAGCTTCGATGTTAATATTTTAAGTGAACAAGGACGTTCGACATATGATATATGTGTCGGGTGTCCTTTTTTGCATTGAGAATCTTATCAGCCTACCCCCTAACAAAGGCTGACAAATAGGAATTTTGGTGCCAAGACTGAAAAATATATATTTAACGGAGGTATTATTTATGAACACAGGGGATACAGGATTTATGATTATCTGTGCGGCATTTGTATTTTTTATGACGCCGGGACTTGCTTTTTTCTATGGAGGACTTGTTAGAAGAAAAAATGTTGTAAACACTATGATGGTATGCGTAGCCATAATGGGATTATCAGTTTTTATGTGGACTTTATTCGGATATTCTTTAGCATTTGGTGGAAACCACGGCGGAATTATAGGAGATTTCAGATGGTTTGGACTAGAAAATGTAGGCATGGAGGCGGGGCCTTACGCCGATACAATTCCTCATCTTGTATTTTGTGCATTCCAGATGATGTTTGCAATGATTACGCCGGCACTTATAACCGGAGCTTTAGTAGGAAGAATGAAATTTAAGGCATTGTTTATATTTATTGCCTTATGGTCAATAGTTGTTTACTATCCATTGGCACATATGGTATGGGGCGAAGGCGGACTTTTGGCAGAAATAGGTTCCGTGGATTTCGCAGGAGGAGATGTTGTACATATAAGTTCAGGTGTCAGCGCTCTTGTTTTGGCAATTATTTTAGGAAGACGAAAAGGATATGAAAGAGTAACATATCGTATTCACAATATACCTTTTGTAGTTTTAGGAGCTACAATTTTATGGTTTGGCTGGTTCGGATTTAATGCAGGAAGTGCCTTAGGGGCAAACGGATTAGCTGCCCACGCTTTTATGACTTCAGCAATTTCTTCAGCAACAGCACTGTTGGCGTGGATGCTTCTTGATGTTATAAATGATAAAAAGACAACCTTAGTTGGCGCTTCTACAGGTTTGGTTTTAGGGCTTGTGGCAATTACACCGGGAGCCGGATTTGTTCCAATCTGGTCATCATTTATTATAGGTGCCTTAGTCAGCCCGATATGCTATTACGGAGTAATTCTGGTTAAGAAAATAATTAAAATAGATGATGCTCTTGATGCTTTTGGCTGTCACGGAATTGGCGGTATCTGGGGCGGAATAGCAACCGGAATATTTGGAAAAAGTTCAATTAACAGTGTGGCAAAATGGGATGGCCTGGTTTTTGGCGACTGGCGTTTATTTGCAGCCCAGATAGAAGGAATAGCTATAACAATTTTAATTGCAGTTGTAGGAACGCTGATTTGCGTAGGCATTGTCAGAATCTTCACACCTTTAAGAGTAACTCTTAGGGAGGAACAAATCGGACTTGATATTACACAGCACGGAGAAAGTGCTTACCCTACATTTAACGGAATGGATCAGTAGAATTTTAAAATAATAAATAACCTATATGGAGGTAATCATTATGATGATTAAAATAGAAGCAATTGTCAGGGAAGAAAAGTTTGAAGACGTAAAAAATGCTTTGGCAGACATTAATGTAAACGGACTTACGGTTTCTCAGGTTATGGGATGTGGAATCCAAAGAGGATATAAGGAAATAGTCCGTGGTATGGAGGTTGACATTCAGATGCAGCCAAAAATTAAATTTGAGATTGTAGTATCTTCTGAGGAATGGGCAGATAAAACCATAGCTGCAATTAAAAAGGCAGCGTATACCGGTGAAGTGGGAGATGGTAAAATTTTTAGCTATGAGATAAGAAGTGTTGACAAAATCCGTACAGGTGAGACAGGATATGCCGCAATTCAGCAGCAGGAATAAGACTTCAAGTAAAACTTAACCTTTTTCGCTTCTTGCCTAAAATATACAATAATGTTATAATTCAAAAATGTAAAAACTAAACTATGTAAGCCAATTAGAAAGGAGCAGGATGATGAGTGATTATGTAATCAGCTGTTGCTCAACTGCAGATTTATCAGCAGAGCATTTTGAAGAGAGAAACATTAATTATGTTTGTTTTAAATACGAATTAGATGGCGTAAGCCACTATGATGATTTAGGCAAAACAATGCCTTTTGACAAGTTTTATCAGGCTATGGCAGACGGAGCGGAAACAAAGACATCACAGGTTAATGCAGACGAATATGAAAAATATTTCAGAAAGTTTTTAGAAGATGGAAAAGATATTTTGCATCTTTGCCTTTCATCAGGAATTTCAGGCTCAATTAATTCAGCAATGATTGCAAAGTCAGCATTAGAGGAGGAATTTCCTGACAGAAAGATATATGTATTAGACTCCTTAGCAGCATCGTCAGGCTTCGGACTTCTTATGGATAAAGTGGCAGACCTAAGAGATGAGGGGATGTCAATTGATGAATTAAAGGATTGGGTAGAGGCAAATAAGAGAAGGGTAAATCACTGGTTTTTCTCTACTGACCTTACATTCTACATAAAAGGTGGAAGAGTTTCAAAAACGGCAGGATTTTTCGGAGGAATCCTTGGAATATGCCCGCTGTTAAACGTTGATTTAAACGGTAAGCTTATTCCGAGAGCCAAAGTAAAGGGAAAAAGAAAAGTAATAAAAGAAATAGTTGCCAGAATGGAAGAATTAGCAGAGGATGGGTATGACTATTCACAGAAATGCTATATTTCCAATTCTGCATGTTTAGAAGACGCACAGGCAGTAGCAGCCCTTGTTGAAGAAAAATTCCCTAAGCTTAACGGAAAAGTGGAAATTAACAGTATTGGAACTACTATTGGAAGCCATACCGGTCCCGGAACAGTAGCGTTATTCTTCTGGGGAAAGGAAAGAGTGGATTAAGCCGATTGCCCCATAAGGCATAAGGACCATTATCAGGTGTTTAGGCAAAAAGAAAGGATAATAATATATGAAAACAGCGGTTATGACCGACAGCAATAGCGGAATAAAGCCGGAAGAAGGAGAAAAACTTGGAGTTTTTTCTCTTTCCATGCCGGTTATTATAGACGGAAAAGTTTATTTTGAAGGAAAAGACATAGAAGAAAAGGAATTTTATGATAGTATGATTTCCGGAAAGGATGTGACATCATCACAGCCTTCACCGGGAGATGTTATGGATATGTGGGATAGCATATTAGAAAATGGTTATGATGAGGTGGTATATATACCTATGTCCAGTGGACTTAGTGCATCATGTCACGCAGCAATCCAGTTATCTGAGGAATACGACGGTAAGGTGCAGGTAGTGGATAATCACAGAATATCAGTAACCATGAGAGAAGCGGTAAAGGATGCCAAGTGGATGGCAGATAACGGTGTATCAGCTAAGGAAATAAAAGATGCATTAGAAAAAAATGCTTATGATTCAGTTATTTTCCTGACTGTAGACGACCTTAAATATCTGAAAAAAGGTGGAAGAATAACACCGGCAGCAGCAACTCTTGGTGCTGTTTTAAACATAAAGCCGATACTTACTACTGTAGGAGAAAAATTCGACGCCATTGAAAAAGTTCGCGGCATGAAGAAAAGTTTAGCAAAGCTTTTGGATTACACAGAAGAGTTTGTGAATAAAACACTAGCAGAAAAGCCGGATGCAGAAATAAGAATTGGTGCGGCAGGAACTTTTACAAATGATCAGGCAGCAGAAGAATGGTACAATGAAGTAAAGGAAAGATTCCCGAATGTTAAGGATATTTATTATAATCCTCTTTCTTTTAGCATATGCTGTCATACAGGCCCTGATGCAGTGGGAATCGGTGTAAGTGTAATACTTAGGGACGAATAAATATGAGTTATAAATTTTTCCAAAACAAGGAATGCGAATATTTTCCGTGCCATAAGGTGAAAGATACGAAAGATTTTAACTGTATGTTTTGTTATTGCCCACTATATCCCCTAAAGGATAAATGTGGCGGGAATTTTTCATACACCCCTAACGGTATTAAAGACTGTTCGGGATGTACTTTCCCACACCGGGCAAATAACTACGAATTGGTACTGGAAAAATTAAAGGATTTAATGTAGGACTTTTCCAAATATGGAAGAGTCCTTTTCATTATAATGAAGAAACCTATAATATCTATTATCATAATAACTTCTAAAACCTGTCCTAAGGTATATAAGGCACCAAAGTCGGAACCTAACCAGAAAACAAAGGTTGTAAGAATTTGCAGGGCAAAAGAAACGAACCAGGTCATTTTCCCCCATTTACGCTCATCACGACAGCAAACCTGAGGACACATCTTAAATAATCCACCACAAAACAGGAAAGTAGTTAAAACATTGCAGGCTAAATATACCATGCCGATAATCATGCCGGCTATACAAAGGCTTTCACCGTTTATAATAAAAGGAAGCACAGCCAAAACAATGTTTAAAATAATACCACTTACGGCAGACAATGAAGCCAGACTAAAACGTTTATTAGCTTTTCTCAAACTAAAGCATGCTACAAAAATACATATAAATCCCACAATATCATTAAAAATATCTATATGTATATTGTCAAAAAATACCTTATCAATAACCTTAGTTTCCACTGCATCGCTTGAAACATTAGTTTCACTGCCTACAAGGGGATGCCTTGTACTTTTACTTGAGGTATCCATCAGTTTATATGTACATGTGGCACCGTAAAGGGAATCAATATTATAATATTGAAACTCGCCGGTAACGGAAGATGAATTTTCGTATTTGTGGGGATATTTAATATTGGTTTTAACATCCATATCAAGGGCAATTAAAACAAATCCAACAGCCAGTAAAATAAAATATAAAGTAAAATGAGATTTCTTTGTGTTTGACATGATTCCTCCTAGTTTTACAAGATTATGACTTTCTCAGAACTAGCAAAAGTTATAAGCAAATATATAAGATGTTTTTACAACTAAAAACAATCTTTTGCTATGATATATGATACTAAAGTAATGGATTATCAATAATATCAAAAAAGAAAATCACACAATATATAATAACACGTAAATAGTCGTTGTTGGAAAATAATTTTAAGAATAAATGTAAATTAATATTTGCAATAAGCATGATATACACAATATCGAAATTTTATTATAACAAAAATATGGTATTAGGAATTATGATTTCAGTAGTATTTTTAATAGAATTATTGATAAATGAAAAAGTAGATAACTGATAATTAACAAAAAGAACTGAAGCGAAATACAGATCGCCTTCAGTTCTTTTTTTAGAAATAATTTAAGAATATTCTAAAAAAACATAATGCAATATTAGGCATTTCGTAACAAAAAAGTAATATAAATTAGTTTGTAAATTAAAATGAATAATAGTATAATAGGGTTTACTTTAAATTTGAAAGGAGTATAAACTAATGAAAGCATTGAAAAAAAGTATATCAATACTTATGGTTATTGCCATGATTGTAACCACTATAACAGGGGTTAATCTGGTAAATGGAACTAAGGAAGTAAGTGCAAAGGAAAGTGCAGCATATACAATTAAAGTTAATTTAGGAACTAATTGCACAACAATATATAACAGCAGGGGAAAAGCAATTAAAGCCATGATTTGCTCACCTAGTAATGAAACACCGGTGGGAACATTTTATGTACCGGTAAAATACAGATGGCATGAAATGATTGGCAATTGCTATGCACAGTATTGTACAAGAATTACAGAGGGAATATTATTCCATTCAGTATGGTACTACAAGAATGGTGATAAATCTACAATGTCAGTTTCAGCTTACAACGTTATGGGACAGAAGGCATCTCACGGTTGTGTAAGATTACTTTGCAAGGATGCAAAATGGATATATGACCATTGTGCAGTTGGAACAAAGGTAGTTACATTCTGGGGCAGCAAGAAAGATGATCCATTGCCAAGACCTTCATTTACACCAATTAGCAATGGAAAATTCACAGATTGGGATCCTACTGATCCGGACCCGGCTAACCCATATAGAAAGGCAGCACCTAAAATCAGTGCCGATACTACAAAAGTAGAATATGGAAAGAAAGTTAGACCTCTTGATTTAGTAACAATTAAAGATAGTGCAGGAAATGTGCTTACAAAGAAAAATGCAACTATCAAGGTAAAAGGAAAAATTAACACTAAGAAAATAGGAAAATATAAGGTTAAATTTACTGTTAAGGATTCCATTGGAAACACAAAATCAAAGACTATTACATTTTCAGTTGTAGATACTAAGAAACCTGTTATAACAGGAGCAAAATCTAAAAAGAATATTGCTATGGGAACATCTGAAAATCTTAAAAAAGGTGTTACTGCTAAAATGAAATCCGGAAAGAGACTTACATCAAAAATACAGACATATGTAAAATATAATAATAGAAGTGTAAAGGCTAAAAACGGAACATACAGATTTACTAAGGCTGGAACATATAAAGTTACATATAAAGTAAGGGGAACTAATAAGTTAGTAGCATCAAAAACAGTTACCTACAAGGTAGTTGACAAGAGAGTTAAGTTTGCCCTTAATACATCAGCTGTTACTATTAAGCAGGGCGAAGCCTTTGACCCATATAGCTATGTAAAGACTCTTAAAAATTATAAGAATGCTGATCTTAATGTAAAGAATAATATTACAATTAAGGGAGATGTGGATACATCTGTTCCGGGAACATATACTATCACATATACAGCTACTTATAACAAAAAGTCATATACAGCAAAGACAGCAACCCTTAAAGTTACAGTAGAAAAGGCAGAAGAGGAAACAACTCAGCCGGAAACACCTGGAGAGACAACTCCGGAAGAAACAACTACTGCAGCAGAATAGGTGGCTTAATAATGTATACATTTAATACTACGGTAAGTTATAGCAGATTAGATAGAAATGGCAGTGTTCCATACTATGAGATAATGAATTACCTTCAGGATTGCAGCACTTTTCAGTCTGTAGCCTTAGGTGTGGGACCTGACCATATGAAAGAGGTTAATAAAGGATGGGTGGTACTTGCCTACAAAATAAAACTTTATAAACCTTTGAAATTAGGGGATGAAATATGTGTTGGCACTGCACCTTCAAAATTTGGAAGGGTAATGGCTAACAGACAGTATTTCATCAAAGATAATGATGGTGAGTACGCAGTTAAGGCGGAAACCATATGGGCAATGATTGATCTAAAAAGCAGAATGCCCATAAGAATAAGCGACGATGAAACCAAAGCCTATTGTGAAGAAGAGATATTTGAGGAACTTCGTGTTTCAAGAAAATTAAGGCCTTCAGAAGATAGAAAGAAGCTTGAAAGTTTCAAGGTGCTTAGTTCATATATTGATGAAAACGGACACATGAACAATGCAAATTATTTGCGTGTAGCAGAGGAATACCTTCCGGTAAACAGGGATTTTAGTGAAATTGAAATTGTTTACAACAAAGAAGCCTTAGAAGGGGAGAAAATAATTCCTTATTTACATCAGGAGGAGAATGGACTTACCATTTCCTTTGAAAGTATGGATGGAGAGCTGCACACAATGATAAAGCTAACAAAATAAGTAATAAGCGGTATAAAATGGAAAAAAGAAATTTTAGAAATGAAAAAAGTGAATTAGATTCAAAAACTTTGGAATCAGGTGTAATAAAGCTGGGAAAAAGCCAGAATCTTAAGGTGGTAAAAAACACTGAGCACGGAGTTTATTTGGGAACGGAAGAGGATAAGGTACTGTTGCCTAAAAAGGAAGTTCCTGAAAATACAGCTGTGGGAGATACGTTGAGAGTGTTTGTATACAGAGATTCTCAGGAACGTCTGATAGCTACAATGGTACAGCCTGCTGCGGAAGTAGGGGAAACAGCATATCTGAAGGTTTCACAGGTAACAAATGTTGGTGCATTTTTAGACTGGGGACTGGGAAAGGAACTGTTTTTGCCATATAAGGAGCAGACAAAGGAGATAGAAGAAGGGGAAAAGGTTTTAGTAGGCATTTATATTGACAAAAGTAAAAGATTAAGTGCAACCATGAAAGTATATGATTATCTTACCTGCAATTCTACTCATGAACCGGAGGATATTGTAAGCGGAACAGTATATAATTATAATCCAAAGTATGGAGCCTTTGTGGCAGTGGACAATAAGTATCATGGACTTATACAGCAGAAGGAACTTACCCAAAAAGTGTATATAGGAATGCCTATCGAGGCACGAATAAAAAGTGTAAGACCTGATGGAAAAATGGATTTGTCATTAAGAAAAAAAGCATACCTTCAGGTAGATGATGATGCTAAAAAAATTGTGGAATTTATGGAAAATAACGGTGGAAAAATAGATTACACTGACAAGGCATCACCTGAGAGAATAAAAACGGATTTCAATATGAGCAAAAGTGAGTTTAAACGTGCTATCGGCAGATTGCTCAAAGAAAAACGTTTAACTATTGGTGAAAATAACATATTTTTAAACAAATAGTGCCACCCCTATGCAAATGTAACAAAGATTATTTCATTATTTTGTTTAATTACAATATAGCAATTTATGTCATTGTGATTTATTATTGTTGCATACAAATGGTTAGAGAAAACTATTTTTATTAGGAGGAAGAAAGTATATGGCAAGTTTATCATTAAGAAACATCTGCAAAGTTTATCCAAACGGATTCAAAGCAGTAAAAGATTTTAACCTTGAGATTAAGGACAAGGAATTTATTATTTTTGTAGGACCATCAGGTTGTGGAAAGTCAACAACACTTCGTATGATTGCAGGGCTTGAAGAAATTTCATCCGGTGAATTATATATTGGAGACAAATTAGTAAATGACGTAGAACCAAAAGACAGAGATATAGCAATGGTATTCCAGAACTACGCTTTATATCCACATATGACAGTATACGATAACATGGCATTTGGTCTTAAGTTAAGAAAAGTACCAAAGGCTGAACAGGAAAGATTAGTTAAGGATGCAGCTAAGATTCTTGACCTTGAGCAGTTACTTGACAGAAAGCCAAAGGCTTTATCAGGTGGTCAGAGACAGAGAGTTGCGATGGGACGTGCCATCGTTCGTAATCCTAAGGTATTCCTTATGGACGAACCACTTTCTAACTTGGATGCTAAGTTAAGAGTACAGATGCGTGTTGAGATTGCTAAGATTCATAAGAGATTAGGTGCAACAATTATCTACGTTACACATGACCAGACAGAGGCTATGACACTTGGTACAAGAATCGTAGTTATGAAGGATGGTGTTGTACAGCAGGTTGATTCACCAAAGAACTTATATGACAGACCGGTTAACTTATTCGTTGCAGGATTCATGGGTTCACCACAGATGAACTTCATTGATGCAGAAGTTGAAAAAGAAGGCAATGACATTAAGTTACATATTGGTCAGGCCAGAACATATATCACAGTTCCTGCAGAACAGGGCAAGAGACTTGAAGAAGGCGGATACATCGGTAAGACAGTTGTTATGGGTATCAGACCTGAAGACATTCATGATGAAGAAAGCTTCATTGAAATGTCACCTGAAAGTGCTTTCACAACAACTATCAGAATTTACGAATTACTTGGTGCAGAAGTTTACTTATACTTCGATGTTGAGGGATTTGATTGTACAGCAAGAGTAAATGCACGTACAACAGCAAGACCTGGTGATGAAGTTAAATTAGCTATGGATCTTACAAAGTTACATATCTTTGATAAGGAAACAGAGCAGGTTATTGCAAACTAAGAAACAGACACATTGTGTTAATATACAAAGGAACTGTTTACAATATTAAGCAGGTAAATATTATATTGGAGGATGCTGGTGCAAGCGAGTATTATATAGAAGTGTCTACCGACGGAGAAAATTGCGGAAGCAGAAGGAATGGGCAGACAACAGAATCGTAATGATGCCATCATCCTCTTTATTATGTCTAATGCGCGTTATGTTAGAATTGTGGGGACCGCAAGAAATACAAATCAAAGATCAACAAGCCCGGCAGTGACAACGGACCCGGTTACGGCAGAATCTGCGGAGACAACGACTCCGGTTGCAACGAAGTCTGACATGATAACTAATCAGGCAGCAACGTAGCCTGTCTCTACATCTGAACAGACTACAGCAAAGAGCTCTATAAAAGTCGCAAAAACCAAAGTGAAGAAGGCAGCGAAGGATAAAAATTCAAAGAGCGCAAAAATATCTTTGAAGAAAATAGAAGTGTTATGGTTCATGGCCTAGGATAAAGAAACTAAGCATGAAGTAGCATAGACAGTGTTCATTGACGAAAGAAAGGAGTTGCGGTGATTAATCAGATAAGGAAAAAAGAAAATCTGTTAAGACTGGTATTCATGATTGTAATGGTAATTATGCTTGTTCCGTTTTTTGGTATGAAAAAAGAAACGCAAGCCGCGCAAGCATTTGAAATTACTGCTCCAGCGAATAATGGATTAATTGGTGCAGGCTGTTTTGATATAAAATGGTCACCAGCTGTAGGATCATCTGTAAAAAACTATAAATTGTATATCGATGGGCAGTTGATTGCAACAACCAGTGATACCTCATATGAGTATTATACAACTAATGTAAAAATGTATACGGCATATGTAACGGCAGAATATAATAATGGAACAAGCAAGAGCACAGAAACAATAACTTTTGGAGTCACCAAAAAGGGGTTGTGTGCAAATGAGGAGATGGCAAGATATTTAGAGCCAGTGGAAATGAATATGGGCTGGTATTATAATTGGGCCGCATATCCACATACATATGAATCCTACAAAACAATGGAGTATGTTCCAATGATTTGGGGAACGGGAAATGAAGGAAGTATATCTTATGTAGCAGAAAATGGATATAAGCATCTGTTGGCATATAATGAACCGGATGCAGGTGGAGATATTGGAGGGAGCAACATAGATGTAAATACGGCGATTGGTCATTGGAATAATTTTCTGGGACATGATTATGTTTTGGGAACGCCGGCACCATCATTAAGCCCCTCATGGGATAATGGCGTGTGGTTTCGTACATTTATGAATGGAATCAATCATGATACGGTGGATTTTATTGCACTTCACTGCTATTACTGGCAATATACAGGAAAAGAAGCAGCTGAGACTTTTTTGAGAGAAGTGGTTGATAAAACATATGAGATGTATCATAAACCGATATGGATTACTGAATTTGCTGTTTATGGATGGCCGCATAATGACGTGGAACATATCGAATCCGTGAAAGAATTTATGAAAACTGCAATTGACGGATTGAATGCCAGACCTTATGTGGAAAGATATGCATGGTTTTCGTTTAATTCTACGAATGAGACGAATGGAATCGCATCATTATATAATTATGAGACAGGAGACTTAACAGAATTAGGAAGGCTGTATGTCGAGTATGGAAATCCGGAAGGATATGTGCAGTTACCACTTAAGGGACAAGAATACACATTATTTAGCGGGACAAGAAACACTTTGTTAGATGATGCAGTAACAATCAAGGATGAAATTTATGAGAATTTTGTAAGAAAGTCAGGAGTCAGCGTTGTTTCCACATCTGATGAAGGGAGTGACACTGGGGCAGATAAAGCAATTGACAGCGATATTGGAACCAGATGGGCATCTGCGCAAAAGGTGGACCCATCGGGATTAACGATTGATTTGGGACAGATTATTAATTTGAAGCAGATTAATATTATATGGGAAACAGCGAGTGCGAGAGAATATGATATAGAAGTGTCGTCAGATGGCCAAACATTCACGCGAATTGCAGAAGAGCGAGATGGAATTTCGTATAATTATAAAAATGACACGATGATTCTAGATAAAATGGTGAATGCCCGCTATATAAGAATTAATGGCACGTCTAGAAACACAGAATGTGGGTATTCTATATGGGATATTGCTGTTTATGGAAAAAGTATTGATACAAAACCAGAGATAATTACAAGTGACAAAGTTAAAATCGAGGGATATCAGATAAGTGCCGTGAAAGGTGGAAGCCGAGTAATTGGTTCGGTAGAACCACAAATAAATAATGCCAGAGTCCTAAAATGGGGTTTTATATATGCATTAGATAGTTCCGAAGGACAGAATTTTAATGTGGATGATCGTGATATACGCATAGATTCTGATAACGAATATGTCAGAGTGTTTGAAACAAGCGATCAGGGAAACAGTAATGCTGTTTTAGGAGAATCATCCACAGCAATGTACTTTGTGAGAACAATGTTGTTCGCATCCACTACAGAAAAAGAATTTACTACGAAGTACAAGGTTAGAGCTTATGCTCAGCTACAGAATGGAGAATATGTGTATAGCAATGTATGTACATTTTCGGTTTATAATATCAGTGATTATCTGTACAGAAATAAGAAAATGAGTAACCTTTTATCTCATGAGTATTTGTATAACAATATATTGAAAGTGGTAAATCCATCTTATAAGAAAGTAGATTTTGAATGGTCGAATATTCTTGCAAAATAAATACAAAAAGGATAGTAAAAGGGGCTGTAAAAAAAGTCTCCTAAAAGTAAAACAGCTATGAGTTCGCGCTCATAGCTGTTTTTGGCTATAATTAATTATGCGACTAATTAATCAGGCTCTTTGTCAAGCATGGGGTAATCACTTATATATATAAGTTTGATGACAGATATGAAGGGCAGAGGGAGAAGCGTACACAAAAAATTCATTAAAATTTAAAATATAATGGAAGGCTTTCTCTTGTGTTTTGCTAAAAACTGGGTTAGAATATAAGTTGAATGATTGTTTAGGCAAGGTATAACTACAAGGAGAATATATATGATTTCAAATCAGATTTTACAAAATACAATTGAGGGAATAAAAAGCATATCAAGGGTTGATTTGTATGTGGCAGATACAGACGGAAAGATAGTTGCCAGTACTTCCCAGGTAGGAGAACAGTTTGGACATGCTATAATGTCATTTGTAGCATCTCCGGCAGACAGCCAGTCAGTTCAGGAATATCAGTTCTTTAAGGTTTATGACGAAAACCAGTTAGAACTTATTCTTATAGCTCAGGGAACCAGCGATGATGTATTTATGGTTGGAAAGATGGCAGCATTTCAGATTCAGAATCTGTTAGTAGCATACAAAGAAAGATTTGACAAAGACAACTTTGTTAAGAATCTTCTTTTAGATAATCTTCTCCTTGTTGACATTTATAATAGAGCAAAGAAATTACACATTGATGTGGATGCACGTAGATGTGTATGCATTATTGAAACTAAGAATGAAAAGGACAGCGTGGCATTAGAGACAGTGAGAACTTTGTTCTCCGGTCAGAAGAAGGATTTTATTACAGCTGTTGATGAAAAGAGCATTATTCTTGTTAAACATTTAGATGACAAGCAGGGATATGAGGAAGTAGAACGTATAGCTAACACTATTGTAGATATGCTTAATACGGAAGCTATGGTAAAGGCGAATGTGGCATATGGAACCATTGTAAAAGAAATTAAAGAGGTTTCCCGTTCATATAAGGAAGCAAGAATGGCGTTGGATGTAGGAAAAATATTCTTTAGTACAAAGAGTGTTGTTGCTTACAACAACTTAGGAATAGGAAGACTTATATACCAGTTACCGATTCCGTTGTGCAAAATGTTTATTAAAGAAATCTTTGAGGGTAAATCACCGGATGAGTTTGATGAGGAAACACTTTCTACCATTAATAAGTTCTTTGAAAACAGCTTGAATGTTTCTGAAACATCAAGACAGCTTTATATACACAGAAATACATTGGTATACAGACTTGATAAACTACAAAAGAGCACGGGATTAGACCTCCGTGTATTTGAGGATGCAATAACCTTTAAGATTGCATTAATGGTAGTTAAGTATATGAAGTATATGGGTAACACAGATTTTTAAATAAGTGGTATGGATGAACACCGGTGTTGGTGGGACAACTACTTAGAGGATGCTTAAAAGTGAAAAGCAGAGTATATTGCTTTTCACTTTTAATACGTTATGAACATATTTACGTGATTAATGAGATTAAATAAGGAGAAAGTAAATGATTAAAATTGAAGGTGTAAGTAAGACTTATGGAAACGGGGCACCGGCACTGAATAATTTGAATCTTGATATAGATGATGGAGAGTTTGTATTTGTTGTGGGAGCCAGTGGCTCAGGAAAATCAACATTTATAAAATTATTGCTTAAGGAGTTAAATCCTACAGAAGGAACCATAACAGTTGACGATGTTAAATTATCAAAGCTTCGCTCAAGAAGCGTTGCAAAATACAGAAGAAAAATAGGTGTAGTATTTCAGGATTTCAGATTATTGCAGGATAGAGATGTATATTCAAACATTGCCTTTGCACAGCGTGTAATAGGCGTGGCACCTAGGGAAATCAAGAAAAATGTATCCAAGGTTCTTGCTTTGGTAGGATTGTCGGAAAAGTATCGTTCAAATCCTAACGAGTTATCAGGTGGAGAACAGCAGAGAGTTGCTCTTGCCAGAGCTATTGTAAATAAGCCGCAGATTCTTTTGGCAGATGAACCTACAGGAAATCTTGACCCGGAGAATTCATGGGAAATCATGAAATTATTAGATAAAGTAAACAGACAGGGAACCACCGTTATTGTAGTTACCCACAATATGGAGATTGTGGAGAAAATGAATAAACGTGTAATTACAATGAAAAAAGGTGTCAAAGTAAGCGACAGCAAGGTGGTGGAATAAATGAATGCAAGAACAGCCGGATATTGTGTAAACCAGGGATTGGTTAACATAAAAAGAAACAAATTATTTTCTTTAGCGTCAATAGGAACTATTGCAGCGTGTATTTTCCTTATAGGTGTTATTTTTACTATTATTATTAATGTAAACTTTATGGAAAAGCAGGTTGAGCAAAATCTTGGAGTAACAGTTTTCTTTGATAAGGGAATTAAACAGGAACAGATTGATGCTATAGGTAATGAAATTAAAAATGACAGCCGTGTAGACAAGTATGAATACACATCTGCTGACGAAGCATGGGAAGGATTTAAGAAAAGTTATTTTGAAGATGACCCGGATTTAGCTTCAGGATTTGACAAGGACAATCCTTTAGCTAACTCAGCGTCATATACAGTCTTCTTAAAGGACATTAATCAGCAGGATTCTTTCGTTAAGAAAATGGAAGGTCTTGATGGAGTAAGAAAGGTTAAACATTCGGAACAGGCGAAAGAAACACTTTCTACCGTAGGAAAGGTTTTAGGATATATTTCGGTGGCACTGATTATTATTCTGTTAGGTGTTGGTATATTTTTAATAAGCAATACGGTTATGATTGGAATTTCCGTAAGACAGCACGAAATAAAAATAATGAAACTTATTGGTTCAACCAACGCTTTTGTAAGAGCGCCATTTATAATAGAAGGAATGATTATCGGATTAGTTGGTTCAGCTATACCGCTTGTCCTGATAAGAGTTATATATAACAGATTGGTAGCTTTGGTAATGTCAAAGTTTGGCGTTATGGCAAGTTCAATCTCTTTTGCATCAGTACATGAGATTTTTTCGGTATTGGTGCCAATGGGATTAGGAATAGGAGCAGGTATCGGACTTATTGGTTCGGTGTTATCACTTAGAAAACATTTGAAAGTATAAGAGGAAGCACAATGAGAAAATTATCAAAAGTATTAGGAGCCGGATTGGCAATAGTGTTAAGCATAAGCATGGCTGCACCATCATTTGCCGACGTAAACAATGAAAAAGATAAACTGTCAGACTTAAATGCCCAGAAAAATAAAGCTGCTCGGCAGAAAAATGAGCTTGAAGCATCAAAGTCTGATGCAGAGGCGTATATTAGTCAGGTGGACAAGCAGCTGACTAAACTTGCCACAGATATTTACGAGACAAATCAGAAATTAGACAAAACTAAGGACAAGATTGACAAAACTAATAAAAAATTAAAAAGTGCTCAGGAAAGCATTACGGTTCAGTATAGCGATATGAAGCTTAGAATTCAGTATATGTATGAAAATGGCGACACGCAAATGCTTGATTTGATTTTAAATTCAGAAAGTATAACTGAGTTTTTAAATAAGGCAGAGTACATTACTGAGTTGTCACAGTATGACCGAAAGATGCTTCATAAGTTAAAGGAAACAAAGCAGGCTATTGCTGATGCTAAGGAAACATTAGTTACAGAAAAAGAAAATCTTGTAACTATGCAGAAGAAGCAGAAAAACGACAAGGCACAGTTAGAGCAGTTATCGGATTCAAAGAAGAAGGAATTGTCTACATATGTTGCCCTGTTAGAGGATAATGAGGCAAACTCAGCTGCGTTAGACGCGGAAATCAGTGCTCAGGAGCAGAAGGTGGCAGCAGCTGAACAGCAAAGCATTGATGCTGCAAAACAGGAAGCAGCAAGAAAGGCTGCTCAGGAAGCACAAAATGCAGCTAATAATAACAATAACAACAATAATAATAATCAGAATAATGGTGGTTCCCATTCAGGAAACGGCAGTTTTGGATGGCCTTGCCCGGGATATACCAGTGTGTCATCAGGATATGGTTACAGAAGTGATCCTTTCTCAGGTTCAAGTTCATTCCACAACGGAATTGATATACCGGCACCGGCAGGAACGCCTGTTGTAGCTGCATCATCAGGAACTGTTGAGTGGGCAAATTTAAACCCGACAGCAGGAAACTGGATTGGAATTAATCACGGAAATGGTGTATATACTATATACATGCATATGTCAGCGTTGCTTGTAAGTCCGGGAACACAGGTAAGTGCAGGTCAGACTATAGGGCTTGTAGGAACTACAGGTTCGTCTACAGGTAACCATTTGCATTTTACAGTAAGAGTGAACGGAGCTTATCAAAATCCATATGACTATTTGAATTAAAATATTACAGAAAGTGACGACACAGAGATATGAAGAAAAATAAGACAAAATTTTTACCCGGTTTTTTAACGGGAGCCTTTGTAATGCTTATAGTGGCAATATGCGTTGGTTTTGGAATAAACGCAGTAAAAACAGAAACAGGAAGCAAGACAACCATAAGCAGTGAAGTCTCCGGAAAACTGGATTTTCTGAAAGATGTAATAGATTTAAAGTATCTTGAAAAAACAGATGAAAAGACTCTTGAAGAGAATATATATAAAGGATTACTTCAGGGATTAAATGATCCGTATTCAGTTTATTATACAAAGGATGAATATGATGCATTAAAGGAAGAAACTTCAGGAAGTTATTGCGGAATTGGCGCATTAGTTTCGCAAAATGCGGACACAGGTGTAATTACTGCCATTAATGTTTTTAAAGGTTCACCTGCAGAAAAAGCAGGAATGAAAAATGGAGATATTATATTTAAGGTAGAAGATAAGGAAGTAACCGGGGAAGATTTAAACAATGTTGTGGCAAAAATGAAGGGAGAAAAAGACACGAAAGTTAAAATTAACGTGTACAGAACCTCTGAAAAAGAATACATTGATTTAGAAGTAACCAGAGACAAGGTTGATGTTCCGACAGTAGAACACAAGATGCTTGATAAGTCAAAGGGCATAGGATACATTCAAATTACCCAGTTTGAGGAAGTGACGTATGACCAGTTTAAGGAAGCATTAGATGATTTGAAGAAGCGGGGAATGAAATCAGTTATATTTGACTTAAGAAACAATCCCGGTGGACTTTATGACACGGTATGTGAAATGTTAGATGATTTGTTGCCGGAAGGAACATTGGTTTATACCAAGGATAAGGATGGAAACAAGCAGGAAAAGAAATCAGATGCTAATTTCTTAGATATGCCTATGGTAGTTTTACAGAATGAGAACAGTGCCAGTGCTTCAGAAATTTTTTCAGGAGCCATTCAGGATTTTGGAGCAGGAAAGATAGTGGGAACCCAGTCCTTTGGAAAAGGAATTGTACAAAGTATTATTCCTTTAAGTGACGGTTCTGCAGTTAAACTTACTGTAGAAAAATACTATACACCTAAGGGCGTTAACATTCATGGCAAGGGTATTACTCCTGATGTTAAGGTGGAGATATCTAAAGATGGTAAAAAGGATAATCAATTGCAAAAAGCAATAGAGGTTATTGAAAAAGAAAAGTAATAAAGGAAAAAATACTATGCCAAAGATTAACAGTGATAGTTTTATATTCAGAATAGGCAATAAAGTGTTTGATGTGATTGCGGTAAGCCTTTTGTGGTTTGTGTGTTGTATTCCGGTAATAACAGCAGGGGCATCAACTACTGCACTATATGATACGGTGTTTAGGAATATACGGCAAAACCGTGGATACTGCTATAAGGGATTTTTAAAATGCTTTAAGGATAATTTCAAAAACACGGTGCAGGCATCAATAATATTTGCCATACTTACAGTGGTTAGTATGTGGGATATATCCTTAGCACTTGGTGGTGGCTCCGTAATTTCCGGATATCAGATTACATTTTTTATACTTTGGATTCTTGCCATGACATGGGCAATATGGACATTTGCGTTAACGGCAAGATTTGAAAATAATTGGAAAAATACACTAAAAAACGGACTTTTAATGTTTTTTGCACATCTTCCGGTAACACTGGGTATGGCTGTAATATTTGCTTTATCGGCAATGCTTGTTTGGGACATACCTGTACTTATTGTAGTTTTGCCGGTGGGAGGAATGCTGTTAGACAGCTTTATGCTGGAAAAGGTGTTTAAGAGATATATTAAGTAGAAAATATTTGTCTGTAAGGTAATGAAACAGATTATTTGATAAAAAAATGATGAGAAAAAGGACGCAGAGCGAAAAGTCGGATGACAAAGCTCTGTGTTTTTTTATTACATAAAAATAGTTTAATCAGTTCGTTCAAAAATCAATGATTTCAAAAACGTTTTTCTTGTTAAAAGTGCCGAAAATTCACCAGAAGGCTATCTGCACTAGTGCAAAATAGTTGACAACCATAAAATAAAATATGATAATTAAGGAACATGCGTGGTGCGGAACCATAATATTAACGTAAAATATAGAGAAAAATTGGAGGGCTATATGGTGAAAATTTTAGAGAAAATTAGGAAATTTAGTAAGGAAGAAAGCGGTGCTTCCATGGTTATGGTAGTGTTGAGTCTTGTGGTGATTTTCGGATTTACGGCATTTGCAGTGGATTTTGGAAATGCTTACACAACCAAGGTAAGTATGCAGGATGCCTGCGATTTATCAGCACTGGCAGCGGCAGATTCATTGCCTGAAAGGGCAAAAACGGAAAGCGTTGCAAAGGAGTACGCAGAGCTTAACGGTTATGATGCAAAAAATGTAACAGTAAACATACTGGATAATGGTGAAAAAGTTGAGGTTAAAATCAAGAAAGATGTAAAAACCTATTTTGCCGGTGTAGTTGGATATAGCGAATTGCCTGTTGCATGTAAGGCAGTTGCAGCAGCAGGCGAAAAAGGAGCCAAGGATTATGCTATTTTCTCAGGAACCAAGGCATATTTTGGATTGCATGGAAGTGTTAATATTCCTGATGGTGATATTCATGCCAATGGTGCAGCTGACATATCAGGTACCCTTAATATTGACAATGGAGTTATAGAGGTGCCGAAGTTTAATAACAAGGGTTCATCAGGTAATTATGAAACATATGAAGATGAGGACAACTATATAGAAATGCCTAACTATGAAGACATTATAAATGAAAGAATTCCTTATGTAGAAGATTCGGAATATCAGGTTATTGATGGAAATTTCCCGGATACTCAGTTCGCAAAAAGTCATACACATGATGGGGTTCTTACAATTGAAAGTGGAGAAAAAATATATGCAAACAGCCATTTGAATATTGGTGAATACAATGGAATTAAAAAGTTAGTTATAAAAGGAATTTTAAAAGTAAATGGAATGGAGATAAGTTCCGAGTTGGTGGTTGAAGGAAGTCTGTTTTCGGAAGGATATTTAGGAATACAGGGCAAAGCTGATATTAGTGGTGTTATGATGTGTAAGGCAGATATTGTATTTGCCAATGATGTTGTGCTTAGTGGAGCAACAATTGTTGCTGACGGTCAGGAAATCAACTTTGCTAATGGCAAGCAGGTACTTGATAATTCAGTAGATGGAAAATATTCAGCTGTTTGGGGAAGAGGAAACACTCATATTAACCTGAACAGTGACAAAATGGATGTTAAGGCATTATTTTATTCACCTAATGGTGAGTGTATTATGAGTGGAAAAGAAGTAACTGTAAAGGGTTCAATAACAGCTAATCAGGTTGGTACAAACAATGGAACGTTAACTGTAGAACTTCCAAAAAATGATCCAAATTGGCCTTTTGGAGGAAGAACACAGTCCGGTAAAGCAAAGAAAAGTGCAAAGTTAGTTGAGTAATAGAGTATTTACGGATACGAGGGTAGGAGAAGTATTAATTATGAGAAAATTTTCAAAGAAGTTTTTTAGCATTACACTGGCTGTGGCTATGACGTTTTCAATTATTCCCGGAACAGATTTTTCAGGGCTTATAAAAAACGTAAGTGCAGCGGAATCAATGGTTGATGATAATATACAGATTACAACCAATATAATACCTGATGTGCAATTGTGTTATGCAGTTAGGTATATAATTGGTGGAGATAAGTACGCAAATATTACAGTAAAGGATTTAAGGACATATACAGGTAAAATCGATTTGTCAACATACCCGGATTATGACAAAATAGAAAGCTTGGAAGGCTTGGGATATGCAAGAAAGGCTTCGGCGATTGATGCTTCAAGACTGTCAAAAGTTAAAAGGATTGAGGCAAATGAGTTTCAAAATTGTGGATTTAAGCAGTTTGGAATGCCATCAAATATTGTGGAAATAGGCAAAGAAGCATTTTTTAACTGTGCCAATTTGGAAACTGTTGATTTACCACAGACACTGGTTACAATTCAAAGTGAGGCATTTAGAAATTGTAAGGCTTTAGATGGGATAGTGCTTCCGGAAAAAATAGCTAAAATTGGAAATAATGCATTTGCTATATGTGAGAATTTAAAGTCTATAGTTATACCTGATGGTATAAATGCAGCCATAGAAAATGCCGGAGATGATTCGGTTGTAGGAATTGGTGGTGGCGTTTTTGATGGATGTATAAGATTAGATTCGGTTAAATTAGGTGCAGGAATGACAGCAATTCCGGCAGGATTTTTATCCAACACTACTAGCCTTAAGAGTATAGAAATACCGGAGAAAATTGTAAAAATCATGGATAGTGCATTCTCCGGAAGCGGACTTTTGAAAATAGATTTGTCTGCAAATACCGGAATTACAGCTATTGAAACCTCGGTATTTGAAATGTGTGAAGAATTATATAGTGTAAAGCTTCCTGACAGTATAGAAAGAATAGAGGAAGGGGCATTTAATAGTTGTAGCTCTTTGTATGATTTTTCTTTTGTAACAAAACTTACAAAACTTAAGACAATAGGAAGAAGTGCATTTTCTCATTGTGGTTTTGGGTCTGTGGAAATACCAGGAACCGTAGAATCCATTGGTACATATGCATTTTCTGGAAATGGTTCAATGGAAGAACTGGTTGTTGACGATTTCCCGGAGGTAAAGGGAGATGTTGTAAAGAAGATAGGACATTATGCATTTTCAGATTCAATACATCTTAAAACAATAAAATTACCTACGGATAACGAATACAACCAGAGGGTAACATTGGAAATCGGTGATTATGCTTTTAGCGGTTGTAGTCGTATGGAAAGTATTAATTTTCCGGCAAATCTCACAAAAATAGGAGACTATGCCTTTAATGAGTGCGGATATAGTGTAACTGACTGGGCTAAAGATAATGATGAGTTTATAGGAATAAACAAGGCAGTAAGATATTATATCATGCCTGATGATATACATACTTCTAAAGAAGATGGAGACAACAAGGTTATATTATTTTCAAATGAAAATGCAAATTATTATCAGCCTAAGGAAGCATATGTTAATCCGGACAAATTAAAAAAATCTGCTAAAGAGGTAGGAGAAGGTTCCATTGTAGTATATATTCAAATATCTCGGAGTGATCCGAGTTATGCTTTTGCGAGTGAACTCCATTATCAATATGTGGTAGGGTTACCTAACGCTGACTTATCTAAATGTTCAAAATTAACATTAGGAAAATATGCGTTTTATAGGTGTTTGAATTTAAAAAAGGTATCATTACCTAAAGAATTAAAGGTTATTCCGGAGTATGCTTTTGCAGAATGCTCAACAAATATTTTAATGGGAAATGGCTTAGCTGTTTCAAGTTTAGGCGTAAAAGCCATAGATGATGAGTGGTATACAGGACTTGAAACTGTTGAGATGGGTGACAATATCGAAAAAATTGGACGATTTGCATTTTATAACGATTTCAATCTTGTTATAGATGATGAGTTGCCGCAGGCTTTAAAGGTAATAGAGAATGGTGCATATCAGGGATGCGAGTCTCTAAAGAGTGTTGTGTTACCTAGGAATCTGGAAACAATAGGCGATAATGCATTTGCAGATTCTTCAAGGATTGCGGAAAAATATATGACAGACAAAAAGGAATTGAATTTGGATGCATCATATGCAGGAAAATTACAATATATTGGATTAGGAGCATTTAGTAATAGTGGATTAAGAAGCTTTGTTATGGACAAAAATGCACCGCTTACAATAATTAATAGAAGTACTTTTTATGGATGTCAGTATTTGGATACAGTGGTATTAAGTAAAGCTGTAGCATGTGTCGATAATCAGGCTCTTGGAGCATGCATAAGATTAAAATCGGTAAATGTTTATGATAAGTGCACATTTAAAACGGATTCCATAAAGGGTGGAATTGATAATGAAAAATTCCCGATAACCGAATGGTCAGGAATTGGATATTCCAGCAATGGAAAATTCTATTTAACAACATATACTTTTAACCTGGCTATTACACCATTAAATGACCAGATAACAGTCAGACTTAATGAGGAAACAATTATACCTCTTTATACTATCGCTTCGGATTCAAATGGTTATTACTCACAGGTTAAAATAGCAGATAATTCGTATTTATATGATGCAAAGATAGGCAACCTTGATGGTGAAAAAAATCCGGAAAGAACAAAGATGGTACCAACACAAAAGATAGCTGTAAACAAAGCAGATAAAAATGACTACACTGCTGCATACCAGAATTCAGCCTATGCCGTAGCACTTAAGGGATTAAGTGAAGGAGAAAAAATAGGTGTGAACATACAGGAATACCTTCAGTTGAGAACAGCGGATGGAGTTGTTTTGGTATATTCACCAACTGTAAGCTATGTGGCAGATGTAACAAGGGTGCCTTGTGTTGATATAGTAATGGATGATAAACAGTATATTAGTGTTGATGAGAAAGCCGGTGTGAAAATATCACCTAAATTTGTATCAAAAACCGGTGATCATATTACAGATACTGTTGAATGGGATGTATTAACCGGTGCGGATTATATATCAATGACGGTAGCGGATGATGGATTATCAGTTACGATATCACCTAAAGGCGGAAGCTGTGGTACTGCAAGTATCAGGGTGAAAGCCGGTCAGGTAACCAAGGTTATATATATTAATGTGGTTTCGCCTGCAAATCTTATTACAATTAGTCCTAGAGGCTCTATAGATATGATGTATGGAACTACAACTGACATTGAAGCTTCAGAAATACTTCTAGGTGATGATGAAAATGCTGAATATAGAGATACCATTAAGTTTACAAGTAGTAATGAAAAAATTGTAAAAGTTACAAAAACTACGGAGGTAGACGGAAAGTTTGTATGTACCTTACAGGCTGTTGGAGCGGGAGAAGCTACAATAAATGCGAAAGCTATGGCAGGAAGAGGTCAGGCAAGTCTAAAGGTATGCGTATCTTCAAAAAATTTGAGAATCAAATTGTATGATGGAGAAGGAAACGAGTTAAAAATAGAGAATAATGGTAAAGTTTATATCACAGATGAAATATCTTACATTTATGGATTTAATGAGGAATTATTAAGTAATGATATTATAGTTAAAAGCAGTAATGAAGATGTTGTAAAAACTAATGTAAATACTTTTGCCAATAAGATTAGTTTTAGACCACTTAAGGTTGGAAAGTCGCAAATTACCATTTATCCGGCTGTTGGTAACGAAGAAAACGGCGTAACTTTTACGATGCACGTAAATGGTAATATCACGGATATTCGCCTTTCAAGTAAAAGTATTCAGGAAGGGGCAACGGAATCAGTATTCTCTTACATGACTAATAATTTTAGAGACAGAATAACTGAAGCTACAGAGGAAAATTATAAGAAAATTACAAATAATAAAATTGAGTTTGTTTCGGGCAACCCGGATAAAGCTGTTGTGGATAATTATGGTAATGTAACAGTTAAAAAGTATTCTGAAAATGAGAGAACCGTCACCATCACATGTAATGTTTACAATGATGATGGGGAAATAATAAAATCAGAGTCAACAACTATAACTATAGAAAAACCTAAGGTAACCGGAGTTAAAATTACAGGAAATACTAATATTAAGGTGGGTCAGACTGTAAAATTGGGAATAGAAATATTGCCACATACAGGTGATTACAACGATATTATTGTTGATTTGGTTGAGGGTAACTATGTGACTGCAAAATGGGAGTTAAGTCAGGATCAGAAGACACTTTCCGTAACAGGTATAAATGCAGGTACTGTTGTATTAGAAATACGTGCTAATAAAAACAGAATTTTGCAGGCATCAAAAACAGTTAAAATAGTTGTGTCGAAGCCGTCTGTTTCAGTGAAAGCACCTGGTAAGGCAAAATGGGCAAAATGCAAAGGTGGAAAAAAGAAAATATCATTGAAGTGGAAAAAAGTCTCAGGAGCTACCGGTTATCAGATACAGATATCAAAAAAGAAAAAAGGTGGATATAAAACTGTTAAGAAGATAAACAGCGGAAAGAGTTTGGGGTGCACAATTAAAAAACTTAAGAAAAAGAAGAAATATTATTTTAGAATAAGAGCCTTTGTTAAAAAATCCGGTGTCACAAAATATGGCAAATGGAGTGGAATTAAGGCAGTCAAGACCAAATAATATACAATATAGCACCGGTTGACAGGGCTGAATTTAGTGCAATATTTATAAATTTAAAAAATTCACTAAATGAAATCGTTACAAGTGCAAAAAAGGTGTTGACAAAACAAATTGTGAACATTATACTAAAAAACATAACAAGCAGACAAAATAATGTGCAGATTTTTAAAGTTTAACGTTAAATCAAAAAAAATAAATTGTTCTATTTTGAACAAAAACTGAATATATTAAAAATATATTTGTTTAAAATGACGGTGCATAAATAAGTATAGATGCTGGTTATGAGTTGAAAATTACCGATTTAAGTAATTTTTTCAACATTGAGTTGTTGAAAGTATTATAAAAAATTATAAGTTAAGAAGGGAGAACATTATGTTAAAGAGATTTTTAAAGGATGAAAGCGGTCAGGGAATGGTAGAATATGCATTAATCATTGCATTAATCGCTGTTGCAGTTATCGGAGCTATCACAGTTTTATCTCAAGGAATTGAAGGAAAATTCGGCCAGGTTACAAACAATCTTAAATAAGAGAAAACAACCAGATGATTTGGTTATTGATAATCATGATGACCTAGGATGGGTTACATACTAAGGTTGGGTATATAGGAATTTGTATGATTGCCTATATATCATAATTGATGATAAGGCGGGTCTTATGGACTCGCCTTATTTAATATAAAATTTATACATGATGTGAATATGACGTTATCTGGTGAGCAACTAATCTGGTTTACATGAGGTGTTAAATTATGGAGATAGTGGCAATAAAAATGTTAATTGGAATGATATCCGGTATTGGATGCAGTCTTATTAGTATTTTTTTTGAAAAGGTTCTTTTAGAAAAAAGAAGCCGGGTGTTTAAAACAAGCAAAAAGGAAGAGAGCATTATCACAATATTATCAATAGTTGTAGGTTGTTTTACAGTTGTTAATGTTAATAGAATATGGGAAATTATATATATATTGTTAATGCTACTAGCGTGCATTCTTATATTTGTTACAGATTTACATCACAGAATAATACCTAATGAAATACTTTTATTGATGCTTGTGGCAAAATTAATTATAGGTATTCCGGCTTTGTTTGGTGTTACATGGGTTCCGGAGTTTAATATAATTAGTTCTTTAATCGGTTTTGTGGCAGGATTTGTAGTGTTTATGATTCCGGCGTTTATAGGAAAATCTGTTGGTGCCGGAGACATAAAACTTGCAGCTGTTATGGGATTTTGTTTAGGAATAAACGGGCTGTTATATGCGATAGTTCTCATGGGAATCGGAGTTTTAATTTATGAGTTTATTAAAGGACGAACATCATTAAAAAATGCAATGTATGAAATGATACCAATGGGACCATTTATGGCGGTAGCAATGATGGTTGTAATGCTTATAAAAGAAAGTGTAATGATTGATTTTTGGAAATTTATAATGAATTAGGAGAAAAAACAATGCTTAGAAGTTTTCTTAGAAATGAGGAAGGTCAGGGAATGGTAGAGTATGTATTGATAATAGGTCTTATTGCATTGGTAGTTGTTGCAGCACTTACAACCGTTGGCACTAAATTAGATAGCAAATATGCAGAAATCAACAAAAATGTAATAAAATAAGTGTAAAAGGTGCAGTTTAGACCTTTTAAAATATTTATACTTGCGAGATTGATTTACATATAAGATGGTGGGAGGTAATAATGTGATTAAAAAAATTCTTAAAAGCGAAAAGGGTCAGTCTATGGTGGAATTTGCACTTGTTGTACCCTTACTTTTGACCATATTGTGTGGAATAATAGATATGGGATGGGCATATTCAAATAAATATTCAATAGAGAGTGCCGCTTTTTCAGGAGTCAGATATGCTGTTATAAATGGTGCAGACATTGAAGATTCTGAAAAGAACAAATTAATTGATGATACAAAAAAAAGAGTTAGGGATAACCTTAGCAAGGGTGCAGAATCTCCTAAAATTGACGTAGACATAGATAATGAAAAGGTTACGGTCAGTGTGGAATGTAAAGTTAAAATGCTTACATTCGTAGGACAGACAGCTTTTGGCGAATATTATGAGGCTAAGTCTAAAAATGTAGGAGCAAGGTAAAAGACAATTAAAATATAAAAAGCATCGCATTGGTTATGCGGTAGAACGGAGTAAAAAATAATGAAAAAAATATACATAATAGCAGTAGTTGCAGCTTTATTAAGTTCAGTATTAATATATGGATTCTTAAGTTCCTATGACAAGAAGAACGGAGACGGCAGCGTAAATTATAAAACAGAGAAAGTTGTAGTGGCATTAACTGATATTCCGGCTAATACAACGGTTACAGACAAGATGGTAAAAGAAGTTGATATGCCTGTAGACGGTATTCATCCAAAGGCTGCAAGACAGAGAGCAGATGTAGTTGGCTCTGTTGCAAAAGACGATATTGTGGCTGATGAACAGCTTATAACATCTAAGTTTGTATCAAGTAAAAACGGCGGTGCATCTTTATCTTATCAGATTGCGGAAGGAAAAAGAGCAATGTCAGTGGAAGTTGACCATGATACAGGGGTTGCAGGTTATATAGAAGCCGGTGACTTAGTAGATGTAATAGCAGTAGTGGATGGTTCACCTGTACAGAAGGTTGGAACAGAAGACAGACAGAATATGGAAGTAAAAGGAAAGGTTACATCAGTTATAGCTGAAGCAGTAAAGGTACTTCGCGTCGGTGACGAGGGATATACAACAACACCTTTAGATGTTTATACAAGTTTGACTCTTGAACTTTCACCTAAACAGTGTGCAAAACTTGCTACTGCAAAAGAAATGGGCAAGGTATCAATCTCTCTTAGATACAAGAATAATAACCGTGTAATTCATGGTGGACCTTACTCTTCATCAGATATGATAAAAGAATAAATTTAAAGAAAGGAATATAATGTAATGGCAGGAAAGTACGAAGTATTAGGGCTTACCACTGAAAGCGGTAATGCATATTTAAAAAAGATTATAAATGGTAGTGGATTTGAATTTGCAGGATTGTTAGAACTTGAGCCTAGAAATTTAGATAAAATTACAGTCAGTGATTGTGACGCCATTATCATATATTCAGAGCAGTTTGCAGATGCAGAGAGTAATTTTGTAGAAAAAATAAATAGAACTGTAAAAGATAAGGCTTTGATTTTGATTACAGGAAACTATGATGTTAATGTATTAACTAAAGCTATGGAATGTGGAATAACAAAGGTTATTTCTAAGGACGATAATGAAGATTCCATATACAGAAGCATTGTAGGTGAAATTGAAAAGGAAAATATTGCAACAGTAGATGACAGCGAAGAATCAGAAGATGGATTTGTTGGAACTAAGAATGGAAAAACTATCTCCGTTTTTGGTACGAAAGGTGGAACGGGAAAAAGCACTGTATCAGTTAATTTAGCTACTGCATTGCAGGAAAAAGGAAAAGATGTAGTGCTTATTGATTTAGATTTACAGTTTGGTGACGTTGGAATTTTTATGAATGTACCAAGATTTGAAACCATATCAGATTTAGTAAAGGAAGGTTCTTTTAGCCGTTCATCAATTAAACGTTATCTCTATAAGCATAATACAGGGGTAAGTATTTTATGTGCACCAGCATCTCCGGAGCTTGCAGAAATAGTTAAACCTGAGCATATAAGCATGATTGCAGATGTACTAAAAAAGGAATTTGACTATATTATTTTCGATATGAGTCCTACAATTGACGAGTTTGTTTTGCATGCATTAGATATTTCAGACAGTATCTATTTTGTTACAAATCCGGAAATATCAACATTAAAGAATACAAAAGTGTGCTTGGATGTTTTGAAGACATTAGGACATTTTGATAAAGTTAAGATGGTACTGAATAAGGATGGAGAATCATACATAAAGAGAAAAGATATGGAGTCCACTTTGAATAAGGACATGGATTTAGTAATACCACGTGACTCTAAAAGTGCAATCTCGGCTATTAACAGAGGTATTCCTCTTGTAGATGTTGCACCTCGCTCTAAAGCATCAAAAGCCATATTGAATTATGTAAACAGTCAGGACATATAAGGAGATTTTAGATGGGATTATTAGAGAGAATTACTACAGCTAACAATGAAAAGGAAGCTCAGCAGAAAAAAGAGGCAATAGCTGCGGCAGAAAAGGAAGAACAAAAAAATTATTCATTAAAGCAGACTGCCGGTACGGTAGGCGCAAATGATACATATATAATTCCGGGAGCAGATGACGAACAGTTTGTAGCAGTGCAGGATGAAACTCACAGAGAAGTTACAAAGGTGTTAGCCAAGCAGGATGAAGTTACAATAGATACAATAAAATCTCTTATTGACGAGTATTTAACAGAAAGTCATCCGGAGATAAATAATACTGAAAAAATGACTATTACAAAAAATGTAATAGATGAGATTGTTGGATTAGGACCTCTTGAAAACCTGATTAATGATGACAGCGTATCTGAAATCATGGTTAATGGTGCTAAGCAGATATATGTAGAACGTAAGGGAAAGTTACTGAAAACAAATGTAACTTTCAAAAATGAAGAACATGTTAGGAGAACTATTGACAGAATAGTAACACCTTTAGGACGAAGAATAGATGATTCAAATCCTATGGTTGATGCCAGACTTGAAGATGGTTCCCGTGTTAACGCCATAATGCCACCATTAGCATTAGGCGGAACAACAATTACAATAAGAAAGTTTTCTAAGAAACCACTTTCAGTAGAAAATTTAAAGCAATTCGGTTCACTTTCAGATGATATGGCAGAGTTTCTTGAAGCGGCAGTTAGGGGCAAGTTAAATATTCTTGTATCCGGTGGTACCGGTTCAGGTAAGACAACATTACTTAATGTGCTTTCTGCCTTTATACCGTCCAATGAAAGAATTGTAACAATAGAAGATGCAGCTGAACTTAGACTGATGCAGGAACATGTTGTTACATTGGAAAGCAGACCGGCTAACTTAGAGGGAAATGGAGCCATAACCATAAGAGATTTGGTTCGTAATGCATTGAGAATGAGACCGGATAGAATTATCGTCGGAGAAGTTCGTGGAGGCGAGACATTAGATATGCTTCAGGCTATGAATACAGGTCATGAAGGTTCTATAACTACTGCTCATGCTAACTCAGCAAGAGACTGTTTGGCACGTATCGAAACAATGGTTATGATGGCAGGAATGGACTTACCGGTATCAGCTATCAGACAGCAGGTTGCAGGTGCCATTGATCTTATTGTTCAGCAGGCAAGACTTAGAGATGGATCAAGAAAAATTACAAGTATATGTGAAGTAACCGGTATGGAAGGGAATACCATTACCATGCAGGAAATATTTAAGTATCGTCAGGAAGGCTATGATGAAAATAATATGTCTGTTGGTGATTTTTACAGTACCGGTATCAGACCGAAATGTTGTGAGAAGATAACAGCAAGTGGAGTTCAGGTAGATGACCACTGGTTCTTCTAGCAATTTGCAGAACAGATAGGAGTGTCTATGATAAGAATATTAATGATTTGCTTATGTGCAATGGTATTTCTTTTTTGCCTGTATGTGATTTTAATACAGAATTTTACGGAAAGTAAAAGAAAAACTCAAGACAGAGTTATGGGTTTGGTTAGCGAAGAAGAAAGGAATAAAAGCGATAAGAAAAAGGGAAAATTAAATTTAAAAATAAAAAAGGAAAAGAAGAAGGTCAGTGTATTTGCTACTACTCATAAGAAATTACAGCTTTTAGAGGAAGAACTTTATAATCTTGGCATGAAGATGCCGGTTCAGACCTTTGTGACATTATGGGTGGCAATAACAATTGGTTTACCAACCATAATGATGATGCTTGGAGTGTACATTGCTATTTGTATCATTGTCGCACTTATAGCAGCATTTGGCCCATTACTTTTTATTCAAAAAAAGAAAAAGAAGAGAAAGGAAACTTTGGAGTCACAGTTAATAGAAGGTATAACTGTTATTACAAATGCCTTAAAGGCGGGACATTCTTTTCAGACAGCAATGGGAAATATAGCAGTTGACATGGAAGGACCTATGGCAGAGGAATTTGGGAGAGTAACAAGGGAAACTCAAAGAGGTATGACATTAGAGGCAAGTTTTAACTCTTTATGTGAGAGAATCGGAAGTGATGACTTGGAAATGCTTTGCCAGACCATACTTATCCAAAGAAAAGTTGGTGGTAATTTAACTGAAGTTCTTGATAAAATATCAGAAACTATTCGTAACAGATTAGATCTTAAGGAAGAAATAAAGACATTAACGTCAAGTGGAAAAATTTCAGGATATATAATTGGTGCACTTCCGGTTATTTTATTGGTTTTAATCAGTATGATAAATCCGGTATATGCAAGACCGCTGTTTAATACAGTTATAGGAAATATTTTACTTCTTATAAGTGTAATTTTAGAGGTTATTGGATTTATAATGATAAATAAGGTTGTAGACATTAAGTATTAATGAGGTATGTTTATGGATATATTAGCATTATTAATATCATTTCTTGTTGCTGTAGCTATTTTCGGACTGTTTTTAGGATTGTTTTCGGGAGTTGGAGCAGGCGTTGACAGACAGAATGAGCGAATAAGAGATATTAGAAATGAAAAAGAAAAGAGTATTGCTGATGATGTTAAAAAAGAAAAAGTTAAAGTTTCAGAGGCAATAAAGCGTAAGAAAGAAGAAAATAGAAAAAAAGTTGCAAAAAGAAACAGACAGAAGGAAAAAGAGAACAAGCATAGCACAGTTGATGATATGTTAGCAATAGTTCAGTGGGATATAACATCGGAGCAGTTTTTAGTTATTAAACTTGTATGTGCACTTGTTGGTGTTATATTATCAATGATTATATGCATGAGATTACATGTGGGTGTCAATAAATTTGTGCTGGCAATGATTTTTTGCGGATTAGTTGGAATGTTAATTCCGGGAGAAATGCTTAAAGGAAAATCTAAAAAGTATCAGGAAAGTATACGTTTAGATTTGCCGGATGTAATGGACTTGCTGGTTGTAAGTGTAGAAGCAGGTCTTGGATTTGATGCTGCATTAATGAGATTGTATGAGAGAAATAAAACCGTTGTTATGGAACAACTTATACAGGCAACCAGAGATATACAACGTGGTGTAAGTAAGAGAGAAGCTTACCTTGATTTGGCACAGCGTTGTAAAGTAAAGGAACTTACAACATTTCTTACTGCAATGATTCAGGCAGATCAGTTAGGTACATCTATACAGACAGTTCTTAGGTCTCAGGCGGAAGTTCTTAGAAATGAAAGAAAGAGAACAGCTGCAAGAAAGGCAAAGGAGGCACCGGTTAAGATGCTCATTCCTATGGTATTGTTTGTATTCCCTGTTATATTTATCGTTCTGCTGGGACCGGCAGCTTTGAATATAATGGATATTTTAGGCTAAATATAAGAAGGAAGACAAAATGCAGAGATTAGACTTATACATAAATAACGTAAATATCTGTAAAATTTCCCTGGCAAACAATTTTTGGACAAGATTTATGGGACTTATGGGAAAATCAGAAGGGCAGATTCGCAGTATGGGGGGATTAATGATAAAACCATGTTCCCAGATACACACTTTCTTTATGAAGGCACCCATTGATGTGGTTTACATAAATAAAGAAAGCAAAGTTGTTCAGGTGGATGAAGCAGTACCAAAAGCTAAGTGTTGCAAAAGGGTAAAGAAGGCAAAATACCTTATAGAGTTTCCGGAAGGAACGGCAAAAAGGTTTAACATAAAAAAAGATGATATGTTGGAGGTAAAATAAACAATGTTGGGTAAAGACAATTCGGTTTCCATAGAATCATTAAGAGCCGATGCTGAAATGGAGAGTCAGTTTAAAACTTCTTATAGAGGTTATGATAAAAAAAGTGTAAACGAATATATAAGGACATTAAAAAGAGAGACAGAGCTTGAAATAGAAAAGTTAAAAGATGCTGTTCACGACGCTGAATGCGAGAGAGATGATATGAAAAACAGCTATTTAAGCTGGCAGCAGGAAATTAAACTTGTAAAAATACAGAAGAAAAAGGAAGTTGATAAGGCTAGGGAAGAATATGAGGCTAAGCTTCAAAGTGCAATAGAAGAAGCTACTAAGAAGCTGGAAAATGAGAATATTGAGAAGGAAAGCCGTATCCATTCTATTATTGAAGAGAAGAATCAGCAGATAAGGAGAATGGAAGCTGATTTGAACATTAGTTTGCAGGAAGCACTTGCGGAAAAAGAGCAGGCATACGAAAAAGCAATGGCTGAGAAAGACAAATATGTTAATGATACCATTGCAGAAAAAGAAAGATACATAGCTGAAACTATTGAACAGAAGGATAGAGAAATTCAAAATCTTACAAGCAAGCTTCAAAATAGAGAGGAAACAGAAAGAAAGCTTCAGGAAAGTGCAATTGAGAGCTACAAAGAATCAAATGCCAAATTAACGGAAGAAAACAACAGAAAAAAAGTTATTATTGCGGATTTAGAAGAAAAACTGGCTTTGGCTTCAAGTAATCTGGATCACAATATGAAAATGCTTGATTCATTAAACTTAAAATTAGATGACATGCTTAAGGCTAAACTCTCTGAAATGCAGGATATTATTTCTGTTTGGTCAGGTCAGTTTGAAAAAACAAGCGAGATTATAAAGGATCAGTTTAAGGCTGAGGAAGAATAAGGTATATTTTAAAAGAAGGTACAGAACAAACATTCGATTTGTTCTGTACTTTTTTTTATTTGAATGATATACTTGACAAGTAACATACTAAGAATACAATTACTATTTCTAAAATATAATCGCCGGATTAGAGCGGATTAGGAGCATTTATGGATCATTTTGAATTAGTGTCACAATATAAACCTACAGGAGACCAGCCCCAGGCAATTAAGGAGTTGGTTGAGGGATTTAAGAAGGGCAATCAGTTTGAAACACTGTTGGGAGTTACAGGCTCAGGAAAGACCTTTACCATGGCGAATGTTATCGCCCAACTTAATAAGCCTACATTAATTTTAGCACATAACAAAACATTGGCGGCACAGCTGTATGGGGAATTTAAAGAATTTTTCCCAAACAATGCAGTGGAATATTTTGTTTCCTACTATGATTATTATCAGCCGGAAGCGTATGTGCCTAGTACAGATACTTATATAGAAAAGGATAGTGCCATAAATGATGAGATTGATAAGCTTAGACATTCGGCTACTATGGCACTTATTGAAAGAAGAGATGTTATTATAGTTTCTTCTGTTTCCTGTATTTACGGATTAGGTGATCCCATAGATTACAAGAACATGGTCATTTCATTGCGTCCGGGAACCATAAGGGACAGGGATGACATTATCCACAAGCTTATTGAAATCCAATATGATAGAAATGATATGGATTTTAAAAGAGGTACATTTAGAGTCCGGGGGGAGAATCTGGAGATTTTTCCGGCATCTTACACGGACAGTGCAGTGAGAGTGGAATTTTTTGATGATGAAATAGAAAGAATTACAGAAATTGATACATTAACAGGTGAGGTGAAAAGGGAGCTAGAGCACGTTGCCATATTCCCTAATTCACATTATGTTATTCCACCGGAGAGAATGGAAGGGGCTATAAAGGCAATTGAGGCAGAGCTGGCTGAGCAGGTGGCATATTTTAAGTCAGAGGACAAGCTGATAGAGGCGCAGCGAATTGCGGAGCGTACCAATTTTGACATGGAAATGCTCAGGGAAACGGGAATCTGCTCAGGAATTGAGAATTATTCAAGACATATGGCAGGATTAGAGCCGGGAGCTACACCTCATACCTTAATGGAATATTTTGGAGACGATTTTTTAACGATAGTTGACGAAAGCCATATTACTCTTCCACAGGTTCGTGGTATGTATAATGGCGACCAGTCAAGAAAGACAACCTTAGTTAATTACGGGTTCAGACTGCCTTCAGCCAAAGATAACCGTCCTCTTAAATTTGAGGAATTTGAGGGAATGATAGACCAGATGCTTTTTGTGTCAGCTACTCCTAATGTGTACGAGGAGGAGCATGAGCTGCTTAGGGCAGAACAGATTATCAGACCGACAGGACTGTTAGATCCGAAAATTGATGTGCGGCCTGTTAAGGGGCAGATTGATGACCTTGTATCTGAAATAAATAAAGAAGTGGAAAAGAAAAATAAAATTTTAGTTACTACATTAACTAAGAGAATGGCGGAAGACCTTACGGATTACATGAAGGATGTGGGCATCAGGGTTAAGTATCTCCATTCTGACATAGATACTCTTGAAAGAACTGAGATAATACGTGACATGCGATTAGACGTGTTTGATGTTTTGGTTGGAATTAACCTTTTAAGAGAAGGTCTGGATATACCGGAAATATCCCTTGTTGCCATATTAGATGCTGACAAGGAAGGTTTTTTGCGTTCAGAAACATCGCTGATACAGACTATAGGAAGAGCGGCGAGAAACTCGGAAGGTCATGTAATTATGTATGCAGATTCCATTACAGAGTCTATGGACAAGGCTATTTCTGAAACAAACAGACGTCGTGAAATACAGGAAAAATACAATAAGGAGAATGGCATTACGCCAACTACCATTAAGAAAGCAGTTAGAGACCTTATAAGTATTTCTAAGGAAGTTGATAAGAGAATTAATGACATTGAAAAAGATCCTGAATCTATGGATAAGAAGGAACTTAAGAAGCTTATGGATAAAGTAGAAAAGAAGATGCAGAAGGCAGCAGCGGAATTAGATTTTGAAACTGCAATAGAAATGCGTGAAAAATTGGCAGAGTTGAAGCTTATGTATAATAAATGATAATTGGTAAGTAAGACAGTAAGGAAAGGATTGACATGGCAGAGAAGAAAAAATATATACGAATTAAAGGTGCTTGCGAGCATAACTTGAAGAATATAGATATTGACATACCAAGGGATGAATTTACGGTTATTACAGGATTAAGCGGTTCCGGTAAATCATCTTTGGCATTTGATACTATTTATGCAGAGGGACAGAGAAGGTATATGGAGTCATTGTCTTCCTATGCCAGACAGTTTTTAGGACAAATGGAAAAACCCCAGGTGGAGAGCATTGAGGGATTGCCACCGGCCATTTCCATTGACCAGAAATCCACTAACAGAAATCCCCGTTCAACAGTGGGTACAGTAACAGAAATATACGACTATATGCGACTTTTGTATGCCAGAGCAGGCTTACCTCATTGTCCAAAGTGTGGCAAGGAAATCAAGAAGCAGACAATAGATGAAATGGTGGATAAGGTTTTAGAATTGCCTGAAAGAACTAAATTTCAGATATTAGCACCTATAGTAAGAGGAAAAAAAGGCAGACACGAAAAGGTATTTGAAAGTGCAAAAAAAAGCGGCTATGTAAGAGTCCGTGTAGATGGTAATATGTATGAGTTGTCAGAGGAAATAAAACTGGATAAAAACATTAAGCATAGCATAGAAATCGTAATTGACAGATTAAGTATCAGAGAGGGAATAGAAAAAAGACTTACGGATTCCATTGAAAATGCCCTGAAGCTGGGAAATGGATTAATGGAGGTTGATGTAATAGGTGGCGAAACCGTTACATTTAGCCAGAATTTTGCCTGCCCTGATTGTGGAATTAGCATTGACGAAATTCAGCCAAGAAGTTTTTCCTTTAATAATCCTTTCGGAGCTTGTCCTGATTGTTTTGGATTAGGTTACAAAATGGAATTTGACGTGGATTTAATGATTCCTGATAAAAGTTTAAGTATAAATCAGGGGGCAATAGTTGTTTTGGGATGGCAAAGTGCCAATGATCCAAAGAGTTTTACCAATGCTATTTTGCAGGCTTTGTGTAAGAGGTATGACTTTGACCTTGATACTCCTTTTGAAGAATATCCTAAAAATATTCAGGATATTCTTATTAATGGAACCAACGGAGAGAAGGTGCCGGTTCATTATAAGGGTCAAAGGGGAATAGGAACATATGATATTGCCTTTGAGGGTTTAATTAGAAATGTAGAGAGAAGATATCGTGAAACAGGAGCGGAATCCAGTAAGGCAGAATATGAAACATATATGAGAATTACTCCTTGTGGAACCTGTCATGGACAGAGGCTTAAACCTGAGTCGCTGGCTGTAACCATTGGAGATAAGAATATTTACGAAATGACGGAAATGCCTGTCAGGGATTTAAGGGCTTTTCTGGATGAGGTACAGCTTACTTCAGCGCAACTGGCAATAGGTAAGGAAATATTAAAGGAAATAAAGGGCAGACTTCAGTTTTTAATAGATGTAGGTCTGGATTATTTAAGTTTGTCAAGGGCTACCGGAACCCTTTCCGGTGGAGAGGCACAGCGAATAAGACTGGCAACCCAGATTGGCTCCGGTCTGGTTGGTGTGGCTTATATTATGGATGAACCTAGTATTGGTTTGCACCAGAATGACAATGAAAAGTTGTTGGCAACCCTTAAGCATTTGAGAGATTTGGGAAATACTTTAATAGTGGTTGAACATGATGAAGATACAATGTTAGCGGCAGACTATGTGGTTGATATCGGACCGGGAGCCGGTGAACACGGTGGCGAAGTTGTGGCAGCAGGTACAGCTAAAGAAATAATGAAAAATAAAGATTCCATTACAGGCAAATATCTTAGTAGAAAATTGCAGGTACCGGTGCCTGAAACAAGAAGAAAGCCTACAGGTTTTATTAAAGTAGTAGGTGCAAAAGAAAATAACCTTAAAAATATTGATGTTAAGTTTCCTTTGGGAGTTTTTACCTGTGTAACAGGAGTTTCCGGCTCAGGAAAAAGTTCTTTGGTTAATGAGATTTTGTATAAGAGCCTGGCACGAAAACTCAACAGGGCAAGGATTATTCCGGGAAAATGCAAGGGTATTGAAGGAATTGAACAGTTGGATAAGGTTATTAATATAGACCAGTCACCTATTGGCAGAACACCCCGTTCAAATCCGGCTACTTACACAGGAATGTTTGATATGATAAGGGATTTATTTGCAGCAACGGTGGATGCAAAAGAGCGGGGATATAAGAAGGGACGTTTTAGTTTTAATGTAAAAGGTGGACGATGTGAAGCCTGTTCCGGTGATGGAATCCTGAAGGTTGAGATGCATTTCCTTCCGGATGTGTACGTCCCATGTGAGGTATGTGGCGGAAAGCGATATAATAGAGAAACTTTGGAAGTTAAGTATAAGGGCAAAAATATATATGATGTGTTGGAAATGACAGTGGAAGAGGCAATGGATTTCTTCAAAAATGTTCCAAGAGTATATAATAAGGTAAAAACTCTTTATGATGTTGGTTTGGGCTATATTAAGTTAGGACAGCCTTCAACCCAGCTTTCCGGTGGAGAGGCGCAGCGTATTAAGTTAGCTACGGAGCTTAGCAGAAGAAGCACAGGAAAAACCATATATGTTTTGGACGAACCAACTACGGGACTTCATTTTGCAGATGTTCATAAATTAGTGGAAATTCTCCAACGTCTTACTGATGAGGGGAATACTGTAATAGTTATTGAACACAACCTTGACGTTATTAAGGCGGCAGATTATATTATAGATATGGGACCGGACGGAGGAGACCGGGGAGGTACTGTTGTTGTGGCAGGAACACCGGAAAAGGTAGCTGAACATAAGACGAGTTATACCGGAAAGTACGTCAAAATGATGTTAGAGAAAAACAAATAATTAATTATTTACGAAGGAGGAAACAACGGAGAAGAACGGAAAAAGCTTTTGGGAAAGAAAACAGGAATTAAAAAGACCATGAAAATAAAAAAATAAAGTTTGTAAGAAAGTTTTGCTGTAGAATGAGATATTTTACATAGGGAAATGTCTTTAATATAGCAGAACTTTCTTGTACATTTAGGGAAAATGAAGTAAAATAACAAGAAGTGCTTTACTTGGGCAATATTCTTATGATAGAGGAGGCAAAATGAAAAGAGAGTTAGTTATTGTAATAGATTTTGGCGGACAGTACAATCAGCTGGTTGCACGTCGTGTCCGTGAATGCAACGTATATTGCGAAATCTATTCATATAAAACAGATATTGAAAAGATTAAGTCTATGAATCCTAAGGGAATTATCTTGACAGGTGGACCAAACAGCTGTTATGAAGAAGGTGCACCAACATATACAAAAGACCTGTTTGAATTAGGTATTCCGGTTCTTGGACTTTGCTATGGAGCGCAGCTTATGCAACATATTTTAGGTGGTAAGGTTGAAAAAGCTCCTGTTCGTGAATATGGCAAGACGGAAGTTCATGTAGATACAACATCTAAATTGTTTGAGGAAATTGAGGAAGATACAGTTTGCTGGATGAGTCATTTCGACTATATTTCAAAGGTTGCACCTGGATTTAAAATTACAGGTTATACAAAGGATTGTCCTGTGGCTGTAGCTGAATGTCCGGAAAAGAAGCTTTACGCAATACAGTTCCACCCGGAAGTGCTTCACACAGTGCGTGGTAAGGAAATTCTCAGTAACTATGTAATTAACGTATGTGGTTGCGCAGGGGACTGGAAGATGGATTCTTTCGTGGAAAATTCCATTAAGGCCATTCGTGAAAAGGTAGGCGACGGTAAGGTTCTTTGTGCCTTATCAGGTGGTGTTGATTCATCAGTGGCAGCAGTGCTTTTGGCGAAGGCAATTGGAAAACAGCTGACATGTGTATTTGTTGACCATGGCCTTTTGAGAAAAAATGAGGGTGATGAGGTTGAGGCAGTATTTGGACCTGATGGTCCATATGATTTGAATTTTATCCGTGTAAATGCCCAGGAGAGATATTATAAAAAGTTGGCAGGTGTGGAAGAACCTGAGGCAAAACGTAAAATAATAGGTGAAGAATTTATCCGTGTGTTTGAAGAGGAAGCCAAAAAAATCGGAGCCGTGGATTATCTGGTTCAGGGAACGATTTATCCTGATGTAGTTGAAAGTGGTCTGGGTGGCGAGTCAGCGGTAATTAAGTCACATCATAATGTAGGTGGATTACCTGACTATGTTGATTTTAAGGAAATAATTGAGCCGCTTCGTGACCTGTTCAAAGATGAAGTCCGTAAGGCAGGTCTGGAGCTGGGTATTCCGGAATATCTGGTATTCCGTCAGCCATTCCCTGGACCTGGACTTGGTATCAGAATAATAGGCGAAGTAACAGCTGAAAAGGTGAAAATAGTTCAGGATGCAGATGCAATTTACAGAGAAGAAATTGCGAAAGCAGGGCTTGATAAAGAAATCAATCAGTATTTTGCAGCACTGACAAATATGCGTTCAGTAGGTGTAATGGGGGACGAGAGAACATATGACTACGCAATAGCCCTCAGAGCCGTAAAAACAATTGATTTCATGACGGCAGAGTCAGCTGAAATACCGTATGAGGTGCTTAATAAGGTAATGAACAGAATAATAAATGAGGTGAAGGGGGTCAATCGAGTAATGTACGATTTGACCAGTAAGCCACCTGGAACGATAGAGTTTGAATAGACACAAAAATCCCACAATGCCTTTATTTATGGGCATTGTGAGAGGTAGTGATTATATCGTGGCAACGATATGGCAACACTAAAACAATTTACCCATATGTATAAATGAAAAAACCTTACTGATTTTGAGGAGTCAGTAAGGTTTTTTTATGCTCTTTTATAAATCAATTAGTTTATGATATCCGTGAGTATTAGCCGGATAGTTGTATCTCCAATTATCGTATTCTTTCTTGGAGATTTCTCCGGCATCAAGCTTGGACTTCATCTTTGCCCAGGACTTTGCCTCATGACCTAAAGCGTCGTGGATGGCACCTAAGTCAAGGGTAACATGACTTCCTTCCTGTCTGACGGATATACCATAAATATCTTCAAGAGTGAACAGAAGCTGCATAATTCCCACATGAGTATCAATGTCAGGAACATTAATGGCCGCAGGAGAAACTTCCAAAATGGAAGAAAGAGTTTCAATCAAATCGTCCTTGGGAACACGTTTCTCTGCTTCATATTGAGCCATGCGGATATCAGCAGTACTTTCCTTAAAACCTAACTGAACTCCCAATTCCTTTTGAGTTAAACCTTTACGCTTGCGAAAAGTTCTAATTCTTTCACCAATTGCCATAACAAACCTCCAATTTAACATAAAAATTCCCAATGTGGGATAACTTAAACAAATTCGCTATGGTCAGTATAACATAGGTGAAAATGTATATCAAGAAAAACTTAAACAAAAAAAGTTAATTCTTCTATTGACTTAAACTAAAAAGTTTAATATAATGCACATTATCTTAAACAAATATGTTTAAGAAATATAATACAGGAGGAAAAAAACATGGAAAAGAACTTTATGACAGTCGACGATGTTGCCGAAGAACTTTCTGTTTCAAAGTCCAAGGCTTACAAGATTGTAAGACAGCTTAATAAGGAACTGGAAGAAAAAGGCATCATCACGGTAGCAGGACGTGTCTGTACTTCTTATTTCAGAAAAAAAGTAATGTACAGCGGTGATTAGAAAATATTTATTAAAGGAAGGTGATGAACATGAGCGTTTATTCTTACATGGCAAATAATAAGAAAAAATGGAGAGCTGTTTATCGCTATACTGACTTTACCGGAAAAAGAAGACAGACACAGAAAAGAGGCTTCAACACAAAAAGAGAAGCGGAGTTTTGGCTTGAAAATAAGAAGAAAGCCGAAAACGGACAATTGAACATGACATTTGGAAGTTTTTATGAAATATACGAAAGGGACAAGAAGGCAAGGGTAAAGGAAACCACCTTTGAGACAAAATCATATGTGGCAAGAGATAAAATCCTTCCTTACTTTAAGGACAGAAGAATGGATGAGATTAAACCAAAGGATGTAATGGAGTGGCAGAATGAACTGCTTAATTACAGGGATGAAAAGGGAGAGCCTTATTCATCAGGTTACTTAAGAACAATTCACGCACAGCTTAGCGCAATATTTAATTTTGCAAAAAGATATTATGGGCTATCCACAAATCCTGCGGCAATAGTTGGAACAATGAAAAATGACGTTGAAAAGGAAGTGGAAATCTGGACAAAGGAAGAATACCTGAAGTTTTCGGAAGCAGTCATGGACAAGCCATTATCGTTTTATGCATTTGAAGTATTGTACTGGACAGGTGTCAGGGAAGGAGAACTACTGGCACTTACTCCGGCAGACTTTGATTTTGACAATAACACAATGAGAATCAACAAGAATTATCAGAAGGTAAAGGGGCGTGAAATCATTACTTCCCCAAAAACAAAAAAGAGTAACAGGGTGGTAAAGATTCCACAGTTTCTTGCAGATGAGATTAAGGATTACATGAAATGCTTTTATGATTTAAAGCCTGACCAGAGACTTTTCTATAAGTCAAAAGGGTATCTTGGACACGAAATCACAAGAGGTTCAAAGAAGGCGGGAATTAAGAGAATCAACATTCATGCCCTTAGACATTCTCATATTTCATTACTAATGGACAGGGGATTTTCGGCACTTGACATAGCTGAAAGGGTAGGACATGAAGCAATAAGCATTACCTACAAATATGCCCACATGTATCCAAACAAGCAGGATGAAATGGCAAGAAAACTTGAAGAGGAAAGGAGTCAGGAATAATGGAAAAAGTATTAGATAGTCACGGCAGGTGGAGAAACAGGATAGTATCATTCAGGGTTTCTGAGGAAGAGGCAAAAATCATTAATGATAAGGTTGCCCTGTCAGGACTTAAAAAACAGGAATACATTATCCGCAGGCTGTGTGAAAAGGAAATTGTGGTAAATGGAAATCCAAGGGTTTATATTGCCTTAAAAAACAGACTTAATGAGGTGTACGAGGAGTTAAAAAGAATTACAGGTGCAGGTGAGGTTGATGATGTTTTGACAGAGGTAATTGAACTTATTGCAGTGACAATGAACGGAATGAAGGAGGATTAAGAATAATGGATAATAAAATAACAGCGACTGCCCATGACATATCTGTTGGCGCAGATAACGGGCAGTCACCAAGTGTTACCAAACACACTAACAGTATAACAGATAATAATTGTGCCCGCAATTTGCAATCCACCGGTACCCCGGTGGGTGAAAATCTGGAAACAGTATCAATGGAAGAACTTTATGATACGGTATATCCCATTAAGAAGCCATTGGTTGAGGATCTGATTTACAACGGAGTGTATCTGTTTGTCGGTGCACCAAAGGTCGGAAAGTCGTTCTTAATGGCTGAAATAGGTTTCTGTGTAAGTGCAGGAGTCGATCTTTGGGGGCATAAGACCAATCAGGGAACAGTGCTGTATCTGGCACTGGAAGATGATTATGCTAGACTTCAGCAGAGGCTTTCAAGAATGTTTGGAATTGATGTGGCAGAGCATTTTTACTTTGCCACACGTTCCAAAAATCTCAATGAAGGTCTGGAAGAACAGCTTAAAGAGTTTCTTGTGGCGCATGCTGATACAAGACTTGTAATAATTGACACGCTTCAGAAAATCAAGGAAATAAGTGGAGAAAAATTCAGTTACGCAAATGATTATGACATCATTACAAGGCTAAAGCACTTTGCTGATGAACATAACATTTGCATTCTGGTGGTTCATCACACAAGAAAGATGGATTCATCAGATGCTTTTGAAATGATATCGGGAACCAACGGACTGCTTGGTGCAGCTGACGGAGCGTTTATTATGCAGAAGGAAAAAAGAACTGACTTAAAGGCTACCGTTGACATCACAGGAAGAGACCAGCAGGACCAGAAACTTTATCTTAAGTTTGACCCAAAGTTATGTTTGTGGAAATTTGAAAAGGCTGAAACAGAGCTGTGGAAAGAGCTGGAAGACAAAGTACTTTCTACCATTAATACATATCTGATGGAAGCAGGATGTTTTCAGGGAACGGCAAGTGAACTGATGGACAAGATACCGGAGATTGATTTGGTTCCAAATCAACTGACCAGACAGTTGAACATTAAGGCAGGAAGGCTGTATGAGGATTATGGCATCAGGTATGACAATAAGCGTTGTCACGATGGCAGAATAATAACGTTGGAATATGAAAAAGAGTAAAGCGTGACGATGGTGTCGATGGTGACGATGTTTTATGGTACGTAAATCATCGTCACAACCGTCACGCATCGACACGGAACAAGATTAGTTACAAAACAGTGAGGTTTGAAAATGAGCAAAAAAAGAATGATAAGCAATGAATTAATGATGGCTTTGATTAAGTATCATGTATTAGATATGAAAGATAATGAAGAAATTAATAATCTTATAATTTTTGAATTGGAAGAAAAACTAAGCAAGATGTCAAGGCACGAGGATTACACAAAAAGTAAAATGGCACCTACAGAAGAAGAGAGGGAAGAGTACAGACAGAAATATCTTGACAACGTTGGAATGCACCGGGACTTTAGATGGTAGTAACAGCTTGCAACATAAATAGGGTTCCCGTTGATAATATCAATACCTGCAAGTGACACTTGCAGGTTAAAGAATAATCAGGGAGAACCAAAAAGGATTGGTTACAGTTAGAAATTAGTGACATCATATCACTAAGGACCTCGGGACCCGGAGTCCCGAGGTTAAACATAATGTAGCTGCCATTACAATTACAGTAACCACTAAATGCCATTTGACAGGTTATGAGTAAGGCATTGATAGCAGCTATATAAGCCCTCGGCAGAGCCCCCGCAGTTGTGTCTATGACAGAACTGCTAGGGGGTTATCAATTATGGCAGAGCCAAATTGATAAGAACCACCCGTTTTCAACAGCCTCGGGCAGACTACTAAAGACTAACAACGTGCAGGTGTCACCGCACGTATCAAAACAATAAAAGAAAAAAGGAGTGAGATTATGGCAGGATTATCATATTCAGCACACCTGAGTCAGAAAAACAGTGCCATTAACAGCAAGGCAAAACTCTCAGGTGTTGCAAAGCACAATTTACGAAAGTACCGCTCCTTGGAATACGATAAGGAGAACATTGTAATTTTATGGGGTACGGATAAATTAGTGCAGGATGTAAAAAAAGTATATAAGGAACAGTTTGACGAAGCAGTCAGGGAATATAACAAAAAGCAGACAAGGGATGACAGAAAGATTGATGATTATTTTGAAAAGACAGCAAAGTCAAACAAGGACATGGCAGTGGAACTTATTTTTCAGATAGGAGACAAGGAGTTCTGGGATAAGAATCCTGACAAGCTAAGAAGGATGGATGTTGCATTTAAGGAAATGCTTAATATGTTACAGAAGGAAGCACCAAATCTTGTTGTGGCAAATGCAGTAATACATTATGATGAGGCAAGCCCACACATGCACGTGGTGGCAGTTCCCGTAGCTGACGGATTTAAAAAGGGAATGTCAAGGCAAGTGTCAAAGAGAAAGGTATGCACAAAGGAATTTCTTGAAAAAGTACTGCAGGGCAGAATAAGAGAATATGCAGAGGACAGGTCATTCACATGGATTGGAGAGTTCCTGAAAGGAAAAGAAAAGGGCAGAAATAATGATTTACAAGTTGCAGAATATAAAACTCTGGCAGAAACAAAAAAAGCAAATCAGTTAGCCAGGGAAAATGCTGAATCTGAACAGGAACTTAAGGAAACGATGATTAAGCAGATAGCGGCTGAAAAAGAATTAGCAGACATGTATGAGGAATTAAAAATAGTTGAAAATGTGGCTGACTTAGGAAAAAATGTGAAAAAACTTGAAACCATGATTAGAAAAGGACCGGACAATCCAAAGGAAATCATGTCTGCCAAGAATTATCGGGAAAGGATTGTCATTCCATTTATAGATAAAATGTATGATGCATTTAAAAATGTGGTTAAATTTGCAAAGGGATGTTTTGCGCAACTTAAGGAACTGACAGAAAAATATAATGAACAACTTGAAGTAAATGAAATGCTAAGGAAACAAAATAGCAGACTAAGAGAAAGCATTGATGAGCAGGAAAAAGAGATTGACGGACTGTATAATGACAGGAAAAAACTTGGATATTTTAAGAAATTCCTGAAGAGGGAGGATTACAATAAGGTAATTGAAATGGGTGAGGAAAATTATAAGAGAAATGTTAGAAGCAGGTAACGTATGTGATAGTATAAAAATATATAGTTAGATATCAGACACAAAAATTAGTATAACCAATACTATGTACTAAAAAGAATCAATCGTATTGTAATATGATTGATTCTTAAGTTAGTTAAGTATAAAGATTTATTTTTTTGTTTTTCGTTGCTTAACGACAATATCGTCTCCGATTGCTTTTTTAGCAGTGAAATTTCCTACGTGGTCATCAAAAAATAAATCTTTTTCCCATACTTCTCCAGTTGTAATAGAGTAAATAGGGTATATTTTTATTGTTACAGGATATTTGTAAGTATTACTCCAACTTATACTAAATTTATTTGTTTTGGTAACGTTGTATCCCAACTGTGCGTTTAATATTTTTGATGTAACTCCACCAGATGCAGAAAATGTGTTACTTATGCTAACGCTTTCTGAAATTTTTACTTTTCCAGCAGGTCTTTTATATTGTCTTAAGACATTACTTTTATCTGTTTTTCTAGTTACTTTTTTGTTTTTTATACAATAATCATCACCAAAATATAATGTTTGTATCATAGCATTTTCGTTAGGAACATCGATATGTCTGTATATTTCTATTACATCTGGATCGTATTTCAGCCCCATTGATTCTTGGTATTCTTTTATTTCCTGTTTATTTGTAATATGTATAGTTCCTTCCTGGAAAAATTGATTTGTTTTTGTAGCTATTTCAGCATTGCTAACTTTGTCATAAGTCAAATTATCTCCAAATGTAGCTGCGGATGAATTAATAGAAATACATAATGTAGTAATCATACAAATTGTAATTAAGCTTAATAATTTCTTCATAGTGTTTTACCTCCTGTTATTTGTTATCAATCTTTAATTTCCCGAGAGAATAAAAGTATTGCACACGCGATATAAATAATTGATATAACGATTTCTAAAAAATTCAGTGAAACAAAAGGTTTTGTATTTATTTCATATAATGATTTTATGCAAAATATCATAATCATTGCATATCCAATTAAGGTTAATAAGATATTTTTCTTGGATTTATTTTTCTTTTTAACAATAAAAAAAGAAAAAAATGTAAATGATAACATAAACAAAAGCAATGCTATATTAACAATTCCATACAAATTATAATAATCGATGAACCCTATAAAACCTGTATACCAGGTTCCAGATTCTGCCTGTCTGGCAATGGGAGTTGGAAAAAATGTTGATATTAATTTTATTAGTATAAGGAAAATGATCGAAATAGTCATTCCAGATCCAGGCAATATGAATTTGAGATGCCTTTTGATTGCAGTGGATTTTGTGCCTACATTTTTATTATTTGCAATTTTATTGTGTTCGTTGCTAAACTCCTCCTCAAATTGGTCTTCCTTATCATCATTCATAAGATAATCTAAAGAGCAATCAAAAAAATTGCTTATCTTTACTAAATTATTAATATCCGGTAGGGTTCCCAGTTCCCATTTTGAGATGGCTTGTCTGGATACACATAACTCAGAAGCTAGTTGCTCTTGCGACAAGTTATTATCCTTTCTTAATTTTTGCAATTTACTAGAAAACGTCATTATTTATATCTCCTCTCCTTCTTGTTTTTTGTATAGTACAATAACTCAAGCTACCAAATTGCTTAAAAAGTGAGCACCCCCTATCTCGCAATCTATAAATTCTGATATGAGTAAATGTACTGTTACAAATTTTAGTGAAAAAATGAAAATCCTCAACCATTTAAAGGTGGAATTTGCGCAACTCACAGTAGCATCTTGCCTATTTTAGGCGTTTCTCTTGTATTTTTCGTATGTAAATTCTATACATTTGCAATTTATAATATCATAAATATTAGGAGAGATTCAAATTATTTTGAAGCATTTACCTTCGAGAGTATTTCTTAATTTGTTATCTGAAGTGTAAAAAATTAAAAATATTTTGCAAGAATTTCTGTACGTTGTAAAACAAGAGAAGATAGAGAAAGTAAGAAAGTATATTGATTAGTGGCAAAAAATAAACCAAATTGAAGATAATAAAAATAACTTAATGAAATAAGATATAACTTATGTTATAATACCCTCGTGGCAACACTATGGCAACACGAAATCAGAAGGATAATACAAATAATATAATACAGGTAAGTTAACAGATAAAAACGCATACAACCTAAACAAAAATGTTTAAGTCAAACTTAGTACACGCCGAGTTTGAATAATGCAAAAATAAATTCTATATGCCTACAAACCCCATAAATAAAGGGTTTGTAGGTTTTTTCTTTTTTAGAGTGACAATAAAATGACAATATTTTTTGCTATTTTTTATAAAAAACGTTCAAAAGCGTACATTTATGAACTGATAAAATTACATATTTTTCCTTTATAAAATAAAAAGACCCTGCAGTGACACCGCAGGGGTGGTTATGACTGAAATACCAATATTCTATTTTTCAATTCCAACTTCCCAGAAATACATATCTATAATTTTCATAGGGGTGTACAAATCACCAAGTTTATTACAAGCTTTTTCGATTTCTTCTTTGTTGTCTTTGGCGTATTGAATTATTTGCTTCATACTATTTAAATTGAAAACCCCATTTATTTTGTTCCGACGTAGCGCTTTTACAAAATATTGGTCATATGCTGGAACGCATCCAAGAGTTCCTAATATGATTTTAGTAATTAATGTATCTGTTACATTGGAAATTGTTTTTGTTTTGTTAGTACCATCTTCTATATAAGTTTGACCCATATAGTACTCTTTTATTTCATCTCTTAAACTCATTATAGTTTCAAGATCTGTGATAATATTCTCTTTAAAAGGATTAAAACTTATTAAATTTGAATATTTATCCTTACAAAGTATTTCGACAACAGGCTTACTAAATAAATAATCTTTTTGCATTAAAAAAGAATTTCGTAGCATACCCCAACTAGCTAGGTAGGCATATAAATTTAATGTTATATAATTGTACATGGTTTCATCATTTTTATATTTTAAGAAACTTTCTCTACAGTGATCATATGATCTATATCTTCCGTTTTTATCGTTATGGTAACTATCAATAAATTTATTGATATATTCGTTGATATTTTTTCCCATTTTATCATCTCTCTTAAATAAACATATAAATTTAATCCTTCAAATTAGCTTTCCTAAATCTCTTCTTTGCATCAGAGATATTCTTATCCACTTCGATAGCTTTTTCGTTTTCTGCATCCAATAAGAAGTCAGCTGAATCGGTTCCAAAGCTTAAATACTTTGCCTGCCATAATAGGTAGGTTTCCTCGTCAATTTCTTCATTGATAAATTTCTCATACATTGTTGCCCAATGGCTAAACATTCTTTTAAGATTTGAAAGAGGAGCAACAGTAGCATCGTTTACGTCTATGTCGGAAGATACCTCTAAATAAACTTTTCCATCTATAGTTGTTGGAGTCAAATCCAAAGTTTTTTCCATACTGAATAAGTATTGTAGAGAACTTGCAGCTGAAATAGGATCAGGAGTTGCAAGCACGTATGGAGAAATCTCCAAAGCATTTGAAATCTCAAATATAGTGTCTGAATCCGGATAGCGATTTCCAAGTTCATAATTTCTTATAGTTGATTCATTTACACCACAGGCAGATCCCAATTCTTTTTGAGTCATGCCGGCAATTTGTCTGTAAAATCTAATCTTTTGTCCTAAATTTGCTGAGGCAAGATTTTTAGCATTTAAAGAAAAATCTCTTTTATTTTTTCCCATAAAACATATCCTTCCATATCATTTTATAACTGCTTGTATTATATCATAAACAGTTCATTTGTGAAATATAAAGATTACAAAACAGTCATAAGTGAAATGTTTTACTTGACAGTGCAAAAGTGAACTGATAAAATGAGTACAACACAGTTCAAAAATGCACTGTACAAAGTGATGAAATTTAAATAGGTAGGAGGTGATATTATGGCAGATACACTTTTTGTTAGAGCAAGCGATGTAGCAAAGGAAATGGGAGTTTCAGAAGCTATGGCTTATAAGATTATTAGAAAACTTAATAATGAACTTAAAGAGCAGGGGTTTGTAACTGTTCAGGGGAGACTTAGCAGACAGTATTTTGAAGAACGAATCTATGGAATTAAGACTAAATAGGAGGTGAAATAAATGGTTTTTAAGAATCCCAAAACAGATAAATGGGAAGTTAGATGTTATTACAAAAATTATAAAGGTGAGCGAAAACAGAAAACCAAAAGAGGCTTCAGAACAAAATCTGAAGCTCTTGATTGGGAAAGACATTTCAAACTGCAAGACCACCAGGACCTGGATATGACCATTGAAGATTTCTTTGAATTATATAAAAGAGATGTAAGTCATAAGGTAAGACCAAACACTTGGGAAGAAAAGGAATACATAATTTTAACAAAAATTCTTCCTTATCTTGGCAAGAGAAAAATAAATGAATTAAAGGTAACGGACATTTTTGAGTGGCAAAGAGAAATTCAGAGCTTAACAACTCAAAATGGTAAGAGCTTTTCAAAATCATATCTTGGAACAATTCATAATCAGCTAAGTGCAATGCTTAATCATGCAGTCAGATATTATGGGCTTAAATGGAATGTCGCAAGCAAGGCTGGGAACATGGGCAGTGCAAGAGATAGAAATGTTGATTTCTGGACGCAGAAGGAATACCAGAAATTTATTGAGCAGGTGGCAGATAAACCACAATCATATTATGGATTTGAAATACTTTATTGGTGTGGGCTTAGAATTGGTGAACTTCTTGCCTTAACACCGAAAGATTTTGATTTTGAAAATAATGTTTTGAAAATAACAAAGTCATATAAAAAGGTTAAAGGTAAAGACATTGTGACGGACCCAAAGACACCTAAAAGCATAAGGGATATAGTAATTCCTGAATTTTTGGCAGAAGAAATTAAGGAATATTTGGCAAGTATATATGGCATCAAAGAAAATGACAGAATATTTCAAAATTCAAAAAGCTATTTTCGCCATGAAATGATAAGAGGTTCAAAAGCTGCAGGAGTTAAAAGAATAAGAATACATGATTTAAGACATTCACATGTATCATATTTGATTAATAAAGGCTATACAGCACTTGCCATAGCCGACAGACTAGGCCACGAGGCTGTAGACATCACTTATAAATATGCACATCTATTTCCAACTGTACAAACAGATATGGCAAAAACTATGGATGCAGAAAGAGAGGCTTTATTAGATGAGTGCGAAGAATAATGATGCAAAAGGCAGATGGAGAAATGTAACAGTTGCCTTTAGGGTGTCACAAGAAGAAAACGAAGAAATAAATATGAGGGCAAAACTAAGTGGATTTCAGACAAAGCAGGAATTTATTGTTCAATCATTACTTTATACAAAAATAAGAGCTGTGGGGAATCCGCTAATGATGCTTAGTTTCAGAAAATATCTCCAAGAAATAATAGCACAGTTAAAGAGGATTGAGGCTGGTGGAGAAATTGATGAAGAGGTATTTGTCCCAATTAGAACAATGTTGGATATATTAGATGGATTTGAAGAAAGAAAAAAGCCCTAAGCAATAAGCTTAAGACTTACAAGGTAACAAGGAGGTTGTCCCCGCTACTTTTATTACCAATTAAATTATAGCAGGGGTTACCTCCAATAACAACAAAATTTTTAAATTACGGAGGAAAAATGAATAACACAGTAATAAATAAATCCTCCAATGCGGAGGACACAGATAATAAAGAAATCGAGGCTATAAGAGATAGCCTAAAAAAACGTCCTGATGGAAGTCCGAGACAAACCATTGAAAATGTCATTGAGGTTTTAAATAAGGACCCAATGTTAAAGGATGCAATAAGGCGTAATGAACTTTCCTGTAAGACAGACATTGTTAAGAAGATGGATTGGAGAAGACGTTCAAAGACATTTACCGATACGGATTTTAACAACATAATGCTTAGAATGGAGAAATTCTATGGCATTACAAGAGATAAAAACATAAAACGTGCAATTGACATTGTAGGCAACAACAACCATTATCATCCCATTATAGACAAATTGGAAAGTCTGGAGTGGGACGGAAAATCAAGGCTTAGATATCTGTTACCAAGATACCTTGGAACAGATGAAAGTGATTACATATTTGAAGCAACAAGAATAATGATGATGGGTGCAGTACACAGAGTTTACAATCCCGGGTGCAAGTTTGAATACATGGTTTGTCTGGTAGGCGGGCAGGGTGCAGGAAAGTCAAGTTTTTTAAGACTTCTTGCAATGGAAAATGAGTGGTTTTCGGATGACTTAAGAAAACTTGATGATGACAACGTGTTCCGTAAGATTCAGGGACATTGGATTATTGAAATGGCGGAAATGCTTGCAACCTGTAACGCAAGAAGCGTTGAGGACATTAAGTCATTTCTAAGCCGTCAGAGTGAAACTTACAAGGTTCCTTATGAAACCCATCCTGAGGACAGACCAAGACAGTGCATATTTGTGGGTTCTTCCAATAATGCTGATTTTCTGCCATTTGACCGTACAGGTAACAGAAGATTTGTACCGGTAATGGTAAATAAGGAAAAGGCGTTGCATCATCCGCTGAAGAATGAGGAAGAAACAAGGGCATACATAGAACAGTGCTGGGCTGAAATAATGAATATGTATAAAAAGGGCATAAACACTAAACTTGTATTTAATAAGGATTTGGAAAAGGAACTTATTGAATTTCAGAAGGAATGCATGCCTCAGGATACTCTTGTGGGCATCATTGAGATGTTTCTTGAAATGACGGATGAGGAGTTTGTATGTGTTCAGATGATTTACGAGAGAGCGTTGCACCACGAAAACTGCAAGCCGAAACAGTACGAATCCAGAGAGATAACAAGTATCATGAGACTTAAATTCGCAGAGCAGTGGGAAGAGGTTAAAAGTCACAGATTCATTAAGGAAGGATACGGAACCCAGCTTGCGTGGAAGAGAAAAATGTAAATTTGTTATGTAAATTGGGTGGTTTGTAAATCAGAAAGATGGATTTGTAAATTGGAAATGACGTAAAAAGAAGAGCCAATTTACATGTGGATGGCTTCAATCCCTTTATTTATGGGATGTTTTGAAATTTGTAAATCGTAAATTGTAAATTGGCTAAATAAAACTAAAAAAATAAAGTTTTTTAAAGCCGATTTACATTTTCAATTTACGGAAGGAGATTTGTATGGTTGAAAAGGTTAAACAGATAAAAATAGATGAGGACTTATTTAGGATGATTTATCAGTATTTTATATATGGTCGTGAGGACGAAACGGAACTGATTAAGGCAGGTCTTAAAGATAAGATGGATAAGATGATTTTGAGAAACATTTATACAGAAAGCAAGACTGCCGAATCGGTAGAGGAAAGAGAAAATGCAAGAAAAGATTATCTTGACAGAAAGAAAATCCCGGAGGATTTCCGTTGGTAAAATTCTGCTTAATGTTAATGACCTGCAAGTGGCACTTGCAGGTGGTAGAGCAGACAAGTCGGAAATAATATATGCGGTAGCAACGGAAAAACTAAAGGAAAAAGAAAAGAGGATTAGCCCTCGGCGATTGAGAGCGAAATACACCCATCGCACAAAATCTTACGATTTTATGCTCTTAAGGGTTTGCATTTCGCCCTTGCAGGGGGCTTTTTATTTTACTTAAACATAAAGATTTAAAGAACAGGAGGAACAAACATATGGCAAGAAATTCATTTATTCAGATAAGCAAGTTAGGCAATTTAAAGGGGCGCATAGATTACATTACAAATCCCAAAAGGCAGGAAAATCTGTACGCAGTTTACAATACAACAGACGATACATTTTGGCATGAACTTGCAAGGTGTAACAGATTGGAATTTAAGAAAAGCGGAAGTGCCGGAAAGTGTATCGAATCAAGAGAACTGATTATTGCATTGCCTGAACCATTCTGTAACATGGACAAACAAAAGGTATTGAAAGATTTTACCGAGCTGTTTAGAAGAACTTACGGAGTAAACTGCATTGCAGCAATGCATCACAACAAGACAAAAACAAACTTACACATTCATTTGATATTTTCGGAAAGAGAGGAATTAAAAAACGACATAAAGAAAATTGCCACAAGAAACATGTTTTATGACGAAACAGGAAAGCATGTAAGGACCAAAAAGGAGATACTGGATGATAGTGGGAATGTGAGAAAAGGCTGTAACATCATAAGAAAAGGTCAGGTTTATGAGTACAACAGATTTTCAAAAAAGAAAGCGGAGTTTAAGGCAAGGTCATTTCTAAAGGGTGTGAAAACACTGTACACTGAGCACATCAATTCATTCTTAAATGATAAGGACAAACTGCAGGTGTTTAACAATAAAGATATTTATCTGCCAACAAAAAAGATTGGAAAGAATAATCCAAAAGCAGAGCAGATAAGAAGAAACAATCAGGTGAGAATGAGGTGGAACAGTACAGTTGATGAAGCACTGTTTTATCAGGTTCCAAGAAAACACATCAGAACCATTAAAGAGGAAAAGATACTTAAGAATGTAAATAAATTTGGAAAGACGGAAACAAAGACAGTTGGTGGATTAAGGAAAAACAAGTCATCAAGGGAAAGTGCAGGTGTAGGAATATTTGCCGGAGTTTTTGAAAAGGCTGTTGGAATGGCGTGTGATTGTTTAAAGGGACTGATTAAGATATTTAGAGGAGCAATTGCACCAAAGCCACCACAACCGGTTAAGGAGTACAAGCAATATGCAAAAAAGGTAGATGAATTATTGGAAAATCATAGAGTATTAAACAGAGTGCATATGGCAATAAGAGAGGCAAAAGACCAAATGGACCGAAAAGAACACAGGATATTTGGAGGAAAGAAAAAGTTAAAGGATGAAATTGTACAGTTGGAAAAGCAGGAGAAAACAGCCAAGAACTTAGAAAAAAGGTTGTTGAAAAAATTAAATGGTACAAATGTTGAAGAAGTTATAAGAAAATTTAATCGAAAGAGAATGGAAATGGATGCGTATAAAGATTCCGTTGACAGGGCGGAGGATGCTAAAGAAATGTTGGATGAGAACGTTAGGGAGTATATGGGAAATGTACAAGAAAAGGTATCAGCGAGAGAAAAAAGTAGAGATGTACGAGGTGAGAAAAAAATGGAATTTAGAAGATGAAGATGATATAATGTGTAGAAATAGATTTGATATACAAATCGGAATTTAAAAGGATGATGATATGATGGATAAATTAAAAAAGAACATGGTTTTCTACCTACTGTTGCTGATAGATTTTTATATCGTTCCTTGGTTTATAAAAGACACAGGAAGTGCAATGATTGTTATGTTAGTAATTATTCCTCTAATATGTTTAATAACCTCTGTTTTTTATGGGATTAGGAATGGTTTTAACTTCTGGTATATTTTGATTGTAGCAATAATGTTTGCGCCATCCATATTTATATTTTATAACTCAAGTGCATGGGTTTATGTAGTTGGATATGCTGTTATTGCATTATTGGGAAATTTAATAGCATTGCCATTAAGAAAAAGATAACTTCCAGTTTGTCATACATGCAAGAACGACTACAACGATATTGACTCGTGACAATAAAATGACAATATTTTCGTCTTAGACTATATGCAAAAATACTAAAACAGTACAGAAATGAACTTTTAAATACAATAAATATCCTACTTTATAAAGGAGTAAATTTTTGTGAGTAGGAGTTTGAGTAGACACTATGATCCCACAATGCCTTTATTTATAGGCACTGTGGGATGTTTTTATATTAATGTGATTCTATTTACAGGAAAACAGTAATAATTGGAGAATAATTGCATGGATAGAGATACATTTAAACTAATACATAGTGAATTGATACAGCAAGTACAATGTATTGAGTTTAATCTAAGAAGAACCTATGCCGCAATGCATGAGGGGAATTTTGATGATAATTTTAATAGATTAGAGAAAAGCAATCTTGGAAAAATAGCTAGAGAATTAGAAAATTTAGATTATAGTGATGATCGTCCAGAATTGTCTGACGATGATTATGATTTCATTGATGATATTAGAGAAATAAGAAATTACTGGTGCCATCAGTGTTATCTGGATTTTGTATATATAAATAATAATAGAGAAAGAGAAAGACAATTTCAAAAAATTGCACAGAGACTTCAAAGAGACGAGAATAGAACCTATGAGTTATTTGTAAAATCAGAGAAAATATTTTTCTATATTTGGAAAAAGTATAGGGATTAGTTTTTCATTTGGGAGGAAAAATGTATAAAGAAGAAATTGATAGATGTAATATTTTGGACCAACTATTTAAAGTTTGGAAAAAAGCCCAAATTGACGAATGTGATGAGTCTTTTAAAAAAACATATTTTAATTATGATGTTAGTAGAAAATATATCTTTTCTAAAGATGGTTTTCTTGGCAATGAGGATAAGGCTAAGGTTTTATTTGTTTGCAGGGAGCCACATATTTATGATACGGAAAAAAGTAAAGATGAGAAGAATGGTAAATTCTTTTGGGTAAAGGAATGTGCTGTGAAAAATAAAAGTACGGAGTACTATAACCTTCCAATTAAATGTTTGGAAGATTTGAAATTGAAATCAACTATTGATGAATGTGCATATATAAATATAAACAAACGGGGTGGAGATAGTACGTGTGACATGAATAGGCTTAAAACGTATGCTGAAACGTATAGAGATTTTATTGTAAAAGAAGTTGAAATAATTAACCCAGAGATAGTTATTTTCTTAGGAAAACTCGATAATAGTATTTATGAAATTGTGAAAGAGGGATGTGCCGACAATACAACTTATTACTTGTATCTTCGTCATCATTCTATGTATTGGAAAAAATTGGTACCAGAGAGACTTGACATATAACAAAACGGAGCAGTCGCACTGCTCCCTGGGAGGCTGTCCTTTTTGCTATATTAAGTTTAATTAATATCTGAACTATATTTTTTGTGAAAAAAAGTTGCATAAAAAATAATTAATGATATAATAATGATAAGTAAAGAAGAAAAGTGACTTGGAGGAATGAGCCATGATTATAGAGATAAGAGCAAAAAACTGTTATGCATTTGAGGATGACATTACATTTTCGATGAAAGCAGATATGCGAAATAAAAAATTTGGAGCAAACGTTCATAAAGAAAACAATTTTAATGTGCTTAAAACGGTAGGAATATACGGACCAAACAATGCCGGTAAAACATGTCTAATCAAGTGCATTAGGGCAATAAGAAACGTACTTTTAAATAAGAAGAATGGTCTGATGCCTAATATATTTACTGAGAGTGATGTTTGTGAGTTAGGCGTTACATTTATGGCATCTGGAAGAAAGTTTTCGTATGATTTTAAGTATGATGCAGAAAAAGAAGAATATATATATGAATCATTTTCTGAAATATTCAAAGATCAGTATAACAATGAAAAGGAAGTTTGCTGGTTGAAAAAGGATACCATTAGTGAAATATATGAATGCATTGACGAAGCTGTTCAGACTATGATTTCTGTTGTATCGAAGAATAATTTGTTATGCTATGTGGTAGATACAAGTAAATTTGAACATATCAATGAGATGAAACAGATTCTTGTTGGATTTGCTGAGAAAATTGATATCATCAATATGAATAACATACCTATGCAGCACACGATTGAACTCATGAAGAATAAGAATCAGTTGCAGCAGAAGGTTGTTGAGTTCATAAAAAATGCTGATTTATATATGGATAATTTTGAATATGTGGATATGGATAAGATACAGCTGAAAACTGGTGAAGGTGATGAAAAACCAGATGAGAAAGTGCTTGATATTCCGGAGAATATTATGGATCAAATCCGATTGGTATCCACATATAAGGGTGTCCATGTACCAAGTATGATGTTTGACTCCACAGGAACCAAGAAGATTGCAGCTATTGCCAGCTATGTAATTGAAGCACTTAAACAAGGCAGGATTTTAGTCGTGGATGAGTTGGATAGCAGTATTCATTTTAAGCTTACCAGGGCAATAGTTGCGATGTTTAATAATGAGTTGAATACAAGTGCACAGATGATATTTACAGTTCATGATATAAATCTTATGGATTGCAAGAGAATGTTCCGAAAGGAACAGATTTGGTTCGTTCATAAGGATGAAGAAGGTGTATATGTATATTCACTTGCTGATTTTACTGCACAGCAGGGAGTGAGAGATACGACGGATGTTATGGAAAAATATAGGAAAGGGGCACTTGGGGCTTTACCTGATCCCGAATTGATTAACTCCTTGCTTAGTATTAAAGGTGGTGTAAAGGGGGATGATGCCGATGCCAAATAAGCTCCCTAAGTTTTTGGATAATCACAAAATCTGCATTATCTGCGAAGGCAATGAGGAATATGAGTATCTTAAGCGTTTGAAAGATTTGAAAGTGTGGAACGAGCAATATGATATTTCATTAGTTAATGCCGGTGGAAATGGAAATATCCCGGCGAGGTATCAAGACCGATATCAAAATGGAGCAGACGAACTTGTGCTTGTGTTTTGTGATACGGAAAAGAAACCTCACGAGCAGTATGAGGACATTAAACGCAAAATTAATGAGTTTCATGGTGTGGATAGTGCTGCGAATGAAGTGATTATATTTGGTAATCCATGTACGATGCAGATTATATCTAAACATTGGACCGATGAAAATCTGAAATCTCCAGCAAAACCAGTGAATGCTCCTTTGATAAAGGAATATACAGGGGTGGAGAATTACAAAGGAAGAGCAGACCAGATCAATGAGGTTATGAAGTATGTTACTGTAGAGAATTACAAAGATATGAGTAAGAGGGTGAATAAGCTGGATTCAGATGATACTGTTACTGGTAGCAGTAATTTTGGAAAATTTATAAAGCTGTTTGAGAGTGATGACAGTGGGTGGATTGAGGAGATTAATATGCAAATAGAGGAGGATTTATATGAGAAAGACGGAATTAAGACAACAGGATATACTAAAATTGATTGAAGGGTTGGATATATCACCGACTATGTATAAAAATGCAACGGATAAATACAAGGCTGTTGGTACATATTTACAGGAGCAAGGGGTAGAATGTGATATTTTCCCACAAGGTTCTTTTAGCTTAGGTACAGTAGTTCGCCCATATAGGGAATCTAAAGAAGCAGATTATGATTTGGATTTTATTTGTTGTCTTGGAAAGTTAAAGGAAAAAACAACTGCTAAATATGTGAAAAATATCATAAAAGAAACTATTTGTAAATCGGAAGTATATAAAGAAAAATTACAGAATAGAGAGTGGGATAAATGTTGGACTTTGGAATATGCTGAAGTTAATGGTATAGGATTTAATATTGACATTGTACCGGGTGTTTCTGAATCAAATGATGTTGTTCAATCAATGATAAATCTTGGGGTAGCTCGAGAAAACGCTGAACTTGCGGTTGCGATTACAGATAAAAGAGGAGAGAACTATTATTGGTTCACAAGTAATCCGAGAGCATATAAAAATTGGTTTGAAACAATAAATAAGCCTTTTTTGGATTTTAATCGGGAAAATAGGAAAAAGATCCTTTTGGAAAAGAATAGAACAATTTATAATAGTATTGAAGAAATACCAGAAGGTTTAGAACGTTCATCATTGCAACGCGTTATACAGATTTTGAAGCATCATAGAGATGTATATTATTGTAGAATTAAAAAAGAAAATTTAAAACCAACTTCTGCTATAATTACTACAATTTGTGCAGAAATTGCATATGGTATGAATCCATCAATGAATGTGTTTGAATTACTGCAAGCAATTGCCAATGATTTTGAGATTTATTCTTATAATCAAACATTGCAAGAAGAAGAGTTCTCTAGGCAATATATAGATAAAAATATTATTCGTAAACGTAAAGGTATATGGTATATTATAAATCCTGTCAATCCAAAGGATAATTTGGCTGATTCATGGAATGATAACCCGGAAAAGGTACAAATATTCTTTAAATGGGTAAAAGCAATGAAAAAAGATTGTCTAGATTCTATGAATCTTGAAGACAATGATTTTGTAGCATTGCTAGAAAATAATTTTGGAAGAGACTATGTGAAGAAGAATGTAAAATTGGAAGACTATGATAGTGTGGTGCCAAATGTCATTATTAATACACCTAAACCATGGGGAAAGTAGTCTATGAAAATTGATAATCGTGATATTGTAACCATGAGAGAAAAGTATCCTACGCTTAAAATTATTGAACATGAAAAAGAATATATTTTTACAGGAGAATTTGACCTGGATCATATTTATAATGATGTTCGGCTGACTGGAAAATTTAATTTGGAAATTACAGTTTTAGGTGATAGTTCTTCGCAAATACCAGTAGTAAAAGAGGTATCAAATAGGATTGATAAAAATTATCCTCATCGGTACGATGATGGGCAGTTGTGTTTGGCTTCTGATTTTGAGCTAAAGATGTATTTTTCACAAAATACAGGTATAAGTAGCTTTGTTGATATGTATATAGTACCTTACTTATATACATATCGTTATTATGAAGAATATGGTATATATCCGTTTGGAGAGAGATCGCATGGTATTATGGGCGATTTGGAATATATAAAGGAATTGTTTAATGTTAAAGAATGGGGACAAGTCTTTGATATTATGCATTTTATAGCGAATTCTTCATATAGAGGTCACTTGTTATGCCCTTGTGGAAGTGGAAAAAGGTTAAGAAATTGTCATGGGGATATATTAATGAAGGTAATGAATGCAGGTCTTAAGACTGAGTGTAAAGAAATTTTGATAGAATTAAAAAGAATATATGATAGAAAGGGGAACTGATGGATAGTATAGTTAAACAGTTAAAGCAGTTTAAAGCAGACGCAATTTACGAAAAGAAAAAGCATTACAATGCTGCTGAAAGAAAACGTAGATATTATAGAACATTATCTTTTATACAAATATTTTTAAATGCAATTACGGGGACTACTTTGCTTACAGTAGTGTTTGGTAAAGGAAGTAAAATAGCTGAAATAATTGCCCTAATATTGACTATAATAGCAACTATATTGGCGAGTATACAAAAAATTGGAGATTATGAAAAGCAAGCCCAGGGAAATGCAAAAGTTGCAGATATGTATTTGAGAATTAGTAAAAAGATTAGTCTTATGTTAAATTTTATAAAGGATAAAATGTTGTCGGAACAAGATATTATGAAAAGGGCAGAGGAAATTCAGAGCGAAATAAGTCAGGCGAATGAGATGGGATCGCAATTTCCGACAAATCAAAGAGATTATAATAAGGCAAAAAATGGTATACAAAATGGAGAAGAAAACTATACGATAGAGGAATTAGATTTGTGGGAATAGCTTTTATATAATGAATATGCTTGCAAAATGCTTGCAAAAAGTTCCAAAACGATGAAGAATACATAGAATATCAAAAATAATTATACAAAATATAGCAATATAACACTTGACTAGACACGATATATAGTTGCCGAAATCGAGTTTGAATAACATCATCCATCCGGAAAGCCCATAGATAAAGGATTTGCGAAAAAGATGGCGACAAATTGGCGTCAAATAATAATATTAAGATATAATATTATTGTTATTTTGATTTTATATAATTTTTTGTCCACAGTTTTGACAATATGATATTAAATAAGCGTAACTATGTAGTTGCGCTTATTTTTAGTTTGCGCGCCATGGGCGCGCTCTAACGGGTGAAAGTCTCGAACACGCCCAGATAGTGGGAAGTGTATAGCTGAACAGCAAGGGTGTCCATCGTGAGATGGAATCTGAAGGAAGCTGTAAGCAAATCTCTGGTCCGACGGACAGAAATCACATATAAGGCTAGGCTATGAGAGATAAGTTGGCTAAAAGCAACGAAGTCTAATAACTATCACTTTTGTAGTAGCAGAGTAAATGTGGCGGATATATGGAGAGAAAGAGCGTGCACCTTAAGCGTGGAGGTCTCACAGAGGTTCCATTAGCCTAGTAACAACGAACTGTGAGAATTCAGCCGAGCCCATAGTAGTGAAGAAGTTTCTGTAATGGAAATGGAGCGAAGGGGCGAACAATCAATAAGTTTGAGTATGTCTCGTATTGCAGAAATGGCAACATCTGCCGTAACCAATCGGGTAAAAGATGGTCAAATCAAGCGAGACGGAAAGGAAAGAACGCATGGACACAAGTAGTCTAATGGAGCAGATTTTATCTAGCGGTAATCTCAACAGCGCATATCTGCAAGTCGTACGAAATAAAGGTGCAGAGGGAGTGGACGGAATGAAGTACCCGGAACTCAAAGAACATCTTGAAAAGAACGGCGAAATCATCAAGGAACAGTTGAGGACAAGAAAGTATAAACCTCAACCAGTACGAAGAGTGGAGATACCAAAGCCTGATGGCGGTGTCAGAAACCTAGGAGTACCAACAGTAACAGACAGATTCATACAGCAAGCCATTGCACAGGTATTAACACCAATCTACGAGGAACAATTCCATGAACATAGTTACGGATTCAGACCGAATAGATGTGCACAGCAAGCAATCCTAACAGCACTTGACATGATGAATGATGGTAACGATTGGATTGTAGACATTGACTTGGAAAAGTTCTTTGACACGGTAAACCATGACAAGCTTATGACTATCATAGGCAGAACTATAAAAGATGGAGATGTTATCTCTATCATAAGGAAATATCTTGTCAGCGGAATCATGATTGACGATGAATATGAGGATTCTATTGTGGGAACACCGCAAGGAGGAAATCTTTCGCCGTTATTGGCAAACATCATGCTCAATGAACTTGATAAGGAAATGGAAAAGCGAGGGCTTAACTTTGTGCGGTATGCAGATGACTGTATTATCATGGTTGGAAGTGAAATGTCTGCAAATCGGGTAATGAGAAATATATCTCGATTTATTGAGGAGAAACTAGGTCTCAAGGTCAACATGACAAAGAGTAAAGTAGACAGACAAAGCGGACTTAAATACCTTGGGTTTGGGTTCTACTTTGACACAAGAGCACATCAGTTTAAGGCAAAACCACATGCAAAATCAGTAGCGAAGTTTAAGAAGAGAATGAAAGAACTCACCTGTCGTAGCTGGGGTGTTAGCAACAGCTATAGAGTGGAGAAACTTAATCAGCTCATAAGAGGTTGGATAAACTACTTCAAAATAGGTAGTATGAAAACACTTTGTCGAAAATTAGATGGTAACACCAGATATAGACTTCGTATGTGCATTTGGAAACATTGGAAAACTCCACAAAACAGAGCAAAGAACCTTATGAAGCTTGATGTACCAAGATGGGCAGCATTTAAAATAGCGTATTGCGGAGACAGATATGCAAGACTTGCCCACAATGGATGGATACAAAAGGCTATAAGTACAAAGAGACTAACCTCATTTGGATTAGTCTCAATGTTAGATTACTACACCGAAAGGTGTGTTACTTGTTAAGTTGATTGAACCGCCGTGTACCGAACGGTACGCACGGTGGTGTGAGAGGTCGGGAAATTTAGTTAAATTTCCCTCCTACTCGATTATAAATAATTTAATATAGGAGGGCGCTATTATGTGTGTCATGAGAGACAAAGAAAAATGGAGAGATGTTGCCAAAAAAATGTGGTATAATAGAAAATATCTAGAAAGGAGTCATTTATGGCAACAGAAAAGAAAACAGTTCATGACTTTGGGTTTGTAGGAAGACTAATAAATATTATGAAAATCCTACAGGAAGAAACTGATGAGTTTAACACAATTACTCAGCCAGAGATTTTGGAGTTGCTTAGAGACAGAGACTGCGCATGCTCAGAACGTACATTGACAGATTATTTGAAGACAATCATGAAGGAGCTTAATCCTGAAGATGTTGACGGATATGTTTATGAGAATGCATCTATTGAAGATTATGTGATAATTGCAAAAGGATTAGAGGAGAAACTTAAGGCCAGAGATTTTGGGCTTACAACAGAAGGCTCTAAAAAGTTGCAACTTCGTAGTCTTAGATATAATCAGATACTTTCTTTTGCTGAATTAAATCAGGTAATCGAAGGAGTTCTTTTCTTGAAATCCATAGATGATGAAAGTAAAGAAAAGATAATTAGAAAACTAATTACTTTATCTAGTAAGAATTTTCCTAAGTATTCACCTTATATTAGTGAGAATACAAGAACAATTAGTAAAAAGATAGCAGGTGTTTTTGAAGATTCGAGAGTAGATGAGATTGCTTTAAAAAATAATTTGCAAGTTATTAGAACGGCAATTGAGGCAAATAAAGGGGCTGGCTTAAAAATATCTTTTTATTTTAATGGATATGACGAAAACAAAAAGCTTAAGGCAAGAGTGGATGCTAATGGGGCTAAGCTAAGATATGTTGTAAATCCGTATTACATAATTATGTATAATGGCAAGCCTTATCTCATTTGTGCTACCGAACCACATGATGATGTCGCAATTTATAGAATTGATTTGATGAGTGAAATCACAACAGAAATCAAGGCATCGCTTGCAAAAGATGGAAAAATGATTAGTGAGAAACGTAGACCAAAATCTGAAATAAAAGGCCTACCGATGGAGTGGAATTCAAAGGAGGCTAGCAAGTTTCAGACTGAACACTTGTATATGTATTATGGTAAGCCTGAAAGTATTTCATTAAAGATAGATAAAGATAGATATACATTATTACATGATTACTTTGGAGACAGATATCAGTTTGTAGAACATATAGATGACACATGGGATTGCATTGAAGTGGAGTGTGTTCCTGATGCAATGATATCGTGGGCTATGCAGTGTTCAGATTTTGTTGAGGTATTGCAACCAGAGTCATTACGCCAGAGAATTCTGGGAAAATGTAAGTCTTTAGCTGAAAGATATAGATAAAGTTCGCATCTTTTTTGTCAAGAAGAAATTGCTATATAGATGTAATATCAAATCATCAAAGAGAAAATGCAAAGGAGCATATGAAAAAATGGTTCAAAAAGTTAAAGGATTAATTAGCAGAACGGGTGAGTCAATAAAAGGATTTAGTTCAGATCCTATTAATAATCTGGGATTTCTTATTCCAATGGCAATTTGTTTGACATCAATTGTTACTGGAATTGTAACCTATATTATGTTCATCGTAAACGGTGGTTATTCTTCGCAGGTTGGTTCAATTAAAGAAAACGGTTTAGATGGCATTTCTGAAGGATTTACTAGTGGAACAACAGGAATGATGGTTCCTGGAATTGTAGGCAAAATATTATTAGCTTTAGTTGTAGCTGAACTGATAGTGATGCTAATCAATTACTTTAAAAACAGGGGTAAGGGAATGCGAATAGCAATGATAGTTGATCTTGTTGTAATGGGAGTTGTTATTGCGTTATCAACTGTAGTTTTTTGGATCGCTGTTGGCAAACTTGTTTTTTCAGAAGAGCAGTTATATCAGGCACTTGGCAAATTTGAGGGTGTAACAATAAATCTTAGAGCAATTTTGATTGCATACGTAGCAGTGACATTGGTATCTGTAATTTGCTTCATAGTATTTACGCTAATTACAGCAGAATGTAGATGGATGGTTGGTTATACAGCGCTGTCATTGGTTTTTGCAAATATTGTAATGCCGTTATTCTTTTTAATTCTTCAAAATATAATTCCATTGGTATCTGGAGCGGTTGCGCTAGTCGTAATTGGAGCCCTTATTTTCTTTGGTATTAAGATTGTTGCAAGTAGTGGTGGGGAAGGTGGTTCATCACCATCCTCATCAGATTCATCTTCCGGTGGTGGCAGCTGGAGTTCAAGTCATAATGAAAAGAAGGTTAATACTGGAAACCTAAGTGAAAGAGGAGAGAAAAAACGTGCCAACAAAGAACTTGTTATTGAAGAGACATGTGCGTATGTTCCTTACTTTAATAGAACGCTTGGATTTAAACTTTGGAAGGTACATGGAATGATGCACGATTATATCGCTAGCGATAATGGAATTATTACAAGAGAAATATGTAGCTTAGAATGGTTTGAAAAAGGCAAGTTTCATATTTATGAGTCTGAGTCTGGAAGAGAAATTAAGAGTAGTGAAATCCCTTGGATGAAGCAGAATTAGAATATATAGGAAAGTATAAAATGGGAAATGTCAATATTGAGGAAAATATAAGAATTTTAGAGCAAGGGATAACTTTGCAACAGTTTTCAGGAATGCAGGAGCAACTAGCAATTGATGGAAGTATGGATGCTTACCACAAATAGAGATTTGTTTTGGGGTAAAAATGTTATTCAAAAAGCAATGATGTTTATAACAGGAGTGATTGCTTCCTTCCTTGGAGGAATTTTATGCTACTTCTTAATTTTATTTGTGGTTCAGTTATTTAAGTTATTCTTCTGTACATATAAGAAAGTAAACATTCATTTCCGCATTTTTGACATTATTATAAAACTTGGTCAAAAGAAGTTATTTACTAGTGAAGATATGGATTATCTTGATGAACATGAATATAACATTCGAGTAAGAAAGAACAAGATTTATGATAGAAAAGAACGAGCTTACCAGAGACAGCAGCAAAGAGAAGAGAAAAAACGCAGGAAAGGATTTGGATACTGCAAATTGGCATGCACAGCAAGCATCATATGGAGAACAGAGGATTGCTGATTTAGAGAGAAAGTTAGGAAAGTAGATGAGGTATAAGTTGATATGAAATTATCTGATTTTATTAAGTTAAATAATCCAATAGAATACAATTTTGAGTTCGAAAATAAGTTATTGGCAGAAAGCGGATTAGATACATATTCAAGGTATTTTACATATAAAGCTAATAATGATAAGGCAAGAAATAGTGGCTATGAAAATGGAAAGAAGTTTGCAGAAGTCGTAAACCAAAAATTTGGTAATATCGCGGATTGCGATGGGACGCTTGAGAACAACGAAAATGATACATGTATGCTTACTCGTGAGGTTTACAGAGCATTGTGGGGGTGGAATGATGTAAGCAATGGAAAACTTAGTCGGTATGGAATTAGTGCAATTGATTCTTTTGGTCTGGTAGGCCCTGAAACAATGAATTCTGCTCAAACTATAGTAAATATGATTATTAAGGAATCATTTGAAAGCTGTAACGAGAAAAATATTGTTTCTCTAAAAAAAGGACGAATTTCAGCTAATTTTATGTTGGAGTTGTTTGCAAACGAGATTAGCAAAAAAACTTTGGAAGTATGGCTTAATGAAGTTAATGGATTATCATCGTATCTAGACTTGTATCATAGCTTAGGCAATTTTGTTTTGGTTCCAGCATATTTTAATCCATATAGAGCGTCTGCCGTAGATGATTTCTGGGATCAATCATTATGTTTATTGGATAGCAAAAACGAAAAATGGCTTAGTAATAATAATGAGGTTGTATGGGATAAAAAGTTATTTGTTAGATATATAAATTATTTCTTTCTATGGGATTATACTGAATCATATAAACCAGTAGTGTTATCGAAATATAGTAATCATAAAGAACTAGAAATCTTTCTAGAGAAGACATGCGAAAAGATAGTTCGTCGTAGTAAATTTATGCTTACAATGCTTAAAATTAATGAAATTAATCCTAACTTCTATGCAGAGCTAGTCGATGTTATTTTTAATACAGACAATCAGTATAAAAACTATTTAGATGTTATTAAAAAAATAAAAGCAGAATCATGTTATTTGGATATAAACATTAAGGAAATAATAGATTTATTAGAGAGGGATTTACAATAATATGGAACTTACAATTTCAATTTTAGCTTTTATTGTATCTTTTGCCACATTTCTTTTTTCTGTACTTGTAACCTATATGGGAGAGCAAAGAGAAAAAAAAGAAGCAACACTCGATGCGCTAAATATTCTTCAAGAGCAGGTGTTTGATAATTTAAATGAATACACATTTGGAGAAATCAAGAATATTGCAGAGCAGTGGTCTGCATCTATCGAGGCTAAGAATAAATTTGTTGAGAACAATGAGGGAACTGTAGAAGATTTCTGGGAATCGCATCACGAGTATGATTCTGTGGTAGATGAGTATCGCAAGATTTCGGGCTATCTAGCAAGGATAGAACATTTTGCATTAGGCGTAAATACAGGTATTTATGATGCTAAGGTTACTGAGAGGGCAGCAACTACATATTTTGTTATGTTGTTTAAGAAGTTGCAACCAATTTTAGCAGTAAAAAACGGAGGTTCAGTAAGAGATACTGAATTAAAGAATTCTTTTCATACTGAATTTTTAACATTAGTTGAAAGAATTAAAACAATAGAAAAGAAGAAATAACAAAGGAGCATTTATCATGGAAGAAACATTCGATAAAGAGCTAGTAAAGAAGAAATATCCATTTCCTATTGCAACATACTATGCAAAGATGCAAAAGGAAGAGAAGTGTATGAACAAATGCAGAGGTTTTTTCAAGACGAGAACCTGTTGGAGTTCATCCAAACGGAGACGTGAGGATAGTGAAAGCTAGACTGGTCTACATCAGTAAGGGTTTCTGCCTACAGTAGAGAAATCTATGTGTAGGGCCCGTAGTATATGAGTTTCATCGACGGATGAGACGAGAGGGATACCTCGACAAGATACACTGCGCTGACATTTGTAGCTACAAAGGTATTTTCAAGGTCTTCGGGTGACCGAGGGCATATTTGAGGGTTCAATTAAATAGTGAATAATCGTATTTTTGTATGGGAGGAATTTAGATGATTTATGCAATGTCCGATATTCATGGTCAGTATGAGCTGTTTGAAAAAAGAATTGAGCAACTAAGACCATTACTGGAAGACAACGACAGTAAGTTAATTCTTCTTGGAGATTTTATTGATAGAGGAAATAGAAGCTTTGATTGTCTAAAACTAGCCTTTGAACTTGAACAGGAATTTGGCAGGAATAAAGTTGTCGTTCTTAAAGGAAATCATGAGGTATGGTTTGAAGAGTTCCTGTTTTTAAATGAAGATGTTTGGCTTGAAGAAGATAAAGATTTCTTAACTTCGGGAACATTTCTTACAAAAGAACAGTTTAAAGAATTAGATGTACTTCCAAATAGAGAAGTGCGCATTGAATATGTAAAAAAATGTATCAAGGAAGATCATAAAGAACTCTTAGTTTGGATGAAAAAGTTGAGACTATTTTATGAGACAGATACACAGATTTTTGTACACGCTGGAGTTGATGAGGACATTCCTGAAGAGGAAGCGGAGTGGTGTACTATTGGAACTCCTGATTATGTAATGACTGGGAAGTTTCCTCCTTCGGTAGGACATTTTTATAAGGATATCATTGCTGGCCATGTGGCAGCATCTCATTTGGCTAGAGACTTAAGCTTTAGTGGAATCTTTTTTGATGGTGAAAGCCATTACTATATTGATGGTTCAGCTGCGAAATTTAGAAGAGTATTGTGTTTGGCTTATGATGAGAAAGAGAAGAAATATTATCAGTTTGATGAGGATGGCAAACTTAAAGAAATAAAAGGTTATAGATATGGTTCTTAATGTTAAAACGGTTAAGCCATTCCCTTTTTATGAGTGAATGGAAGGATTCAATGCAGGCATTGTCATAAGGATAACCTTTATGTGAATAACTGCGTTGCATGTTTTGGGTGGCTTCACGCCATGCCTGAGACACATACTGGCTTCCACGGTCGGTATGTATTATTAATGGTAAATCAGTGTTACGCATTGCCTTATAAACAAGAGCTGCAAGCTCATTTCATGAACTTACAGCTCCATCACTTATCATAGAATGTCTATTTACAGACTTTATCTCACACACTCAAATAACAAATTATTCTATTTTTCTCATTTAGCAAATCTGTTTTAATAGCGTTGACAAATGTGTAAAATGGAACGCTACATTGAATGCTGTGCAAAAGTCACCTCGAAAATCGTTCCTCCAGTCTTGCCTGATTTGATACAAATACTGCCATCATGTACTCTAACGATTTCACGGACAAAAGCAAGACCTAGCCCTACGCCACCCAGCTCCCGGCTTCTGGATTTATCCACACGGAAGAATGGCTCGAACACTCTCTCCCTAAGTTCCTTTGGTATTCCGCTTCCCGTATCTTCTACAGACAGATAAACATGCTTGTTTCTCTGATATGCGGTTACTGTAACCTGTCCGAGCGGATGATTATATTTGATGGCATTCTCAACCAGATTGTATACAAGCCTGTAAATAAGGATATCACTGCCTATCATAGTGGCATTCTCACATTTTCCAATCAGCTTTATATTCTTTTCCACGGCAAGAGGCTCAAGGTCTGCCAAAACCTCTTCAACAATAGCATCCAATATAATTTTATCATCCCTTCCTACCGTCTGAAGCTCACTCATGTCAAGAAGAGTCTTTACCATCCTGTTTAATTTATCATTTTGTTCCGTAACCATTTTTATGGTCTGCAAAGTGTCTGCATCATTTCCCGGGTGAGAGGCAGAATTATATAAATCAAGCTGTACCTGCATTAACGCTAATGGAGTACGCAGCTCATGTGCTGCATTTGCAGTAAACTGTCTCTGTATCTCAAATGCTTCCGACAGACGCTCAAGCATCTTATTATAAGAAATACCAAGCTGGTTCAGTTCCTTAACATTGTTTTCCTCTATTCTTGAATCAGACAGATTCTGAGCCTGTACCTCTTCAATTTTATCTGAAAACTCCCTGATTGGTCTGAGTGCATGCCCGCTTATAAAATAAGTGACGGCACCTCCCAAAAGCGCCAGCAAAACCGTGATTATCAGACTGTTTCTTTTATAGTCGGCCTTATTATTGTACACCTGAACCGAAAATTCATCCGCAAACTCATTCCACTTATCGTCCGGTATGCTGATATATATTTCATCTGATTTGTTTCCTTTTTCATCCCCCTGTGACTCTACCGCATCCTGCAGAGAATCGATGTAATGCACACCATTTTTATAGACAAACATAGTCAGGCAGCCACATATAATAGCAATACACAATGTAGTAATGCACGTAAGTCTCCACTGTAGCGACATTCTTTTCATCTGTCAGACACCTCCCGTATTTTATAGCCTTCACCTACCTTGTTCTGAATGGGATCATATCCCAGCTTCGCCTTAAGCTTTTTTCTAAGTGAAGACATATGTACCCTGATTGCTCCGCTAAAGCTGTCTGCCGTGGCATCCCACACATGCTCTATCAGCTCCTCCTGACTCACCGGTCTGCCTATATTGATAAGTAAATATTCCAAAATACCATTCTCTTTTCTTGTCAGTGGAACCGGCTCTTCCTTTGCATATGCCTCGCGTTTAATCGTATCAAACTTTATTTCTCCGCATTTAAGACATATGTCATTCTGTACAAATTTCCTTCTTGTCAGGCTTCTGATACGTGCCTCAAGCTCCTGCAGATGGAATGGTTTTTCCATGTAATCATTTGCTCCTGCATCCAGTCCCTCTACCTTATCAGCAATCTGACCTCTTGCAGATAATATCAAAACCTTAGTTTCATCATTGTATTTTCTAAGCTCCTTAAGAAGCTCCATGCCATCCATCCCCGGCAGATTCAAATCCAAAACTATCAGATCATAATTCTCCGACAGTATACATTCAAGAGCCTCTTTCCCATCATAACAGGTATCCACCTCATAACCGGCAGCATACAGACTCTTTGCAACCATATCACATATTTGTTTCTCGTCCTCAACAATTAATAATCTCAAAATGTTCTCCTGCTTCTTAACAATAATTTTACAACCTATATTGTATAATACCAAAGTCAGCTGGTCAACAATACAACAAAAAGGAGCAACATTATGTTGAAATACCAAAAAACATGTCAAATCATTCTGCTTATCCTTGGTGTATCCATGATAAGCTATGGTGCAGTCAGAGGTGAGGCGGCTACAGTGCTTGGTAAAGCAATAAAACTATGTCTGGAGTGTGTCGGAATTGGATAAGGAAAAGAAATTACTATCAAGAAAATTGGCAAAAATGCGTGGCTGGATACAGGCCGCAGCAACGCTGCTGACCAATATTCATATTCCAAATTTATTTAAGGGTAAAATATATCAGGGCAATGCAAAAACAGTATGCGTACCCGGATTAAACTGTTACTCCTGCCCTGCCGCGACAGGAGCCTGTCCAATAGGGGCATTTCAGGCAGTTGTCGGATCATCAAAATTTAAGTTTTCATACTACATAACCGGATTTTTTATTTTACTCGGTGTAACTCTCGGCAGATTTATATGTGGTTTTTTGTGCCCATTTGGATGGTTTCAGGATTTACTTCATAAAATCCCCGGAAAGAAATTATCCACAGCCAAACTAAAGCCTCTTAGGTACCTAAAATATGTCATTCTTATTGTTTTCGTTATACTTCTTCCGATGCTTGTAACGAACTCTATAGGAATGGGAGACCCGTTCTTCTGCAAATATATCTGTCCTCAGGGTGTTTTAGAGGGTGCTATACCGTTATCTATTGGAAATGCTGCTATCCGTTCTGCGCTGGGAAAGCTTTTTTCTTTCAAGTGTATGATTTTAATTGCAGTGATTGTACTAAGTATCTTATTTTACAGGCCCTTCTGTAAATGGATTTGTCCGCTTGGAGCAATCTACTCATTATTTAATAAGGTCAGCCTGCTCAAAATCACCGTTGATAGCAGCAAATGTGTCGGATGCGGTCAATGCTCAAAGGCATGTAAGATGGATGTGGATGTGTGTAAGACACCGGATCACCCCGAGTGCATACGCTGCGGTGCCTGCATAAAGACCTGTCCGAAGGACGCCATCTGCTACCGGTTTATGGGAAAATCATGTCAAAAAAATGACAACAGATAGCTATTAAACATTTTACTATTATTTTAAAGGAGAAATTACTCATGAAAAATAAATTATTATTTATTTCTATTTTTACACTCTGCATAGCATTATTACTTACAGCATGTGGCGTAAAGCAAGATTCCACAACAGATTCTAAGAACACTCAGACTGAAGCCGGCTCAGAAGCATCCGGCAAATCAGATTCCAGGCTTGATGATTTATATCAGCAGGAAAATCAGCTTTTTGCAGATCACGCTGATGTGTGGAACAAGGCATTTGGTATGATGAACAAAAGTGACGCCGATCCAAACGGAAATTATGCTGATTATCTTGCCGGTACCGTAGAATCAAACAAGAATTCATTCACAGACGATGAGCTTAAAACACTTAATGAGGATATTGAAACCATACGAAAAATCGAGGAACAGATAGCAAAGCTTGAAAACAAAAATACATCATCAGACGATAACAAGAAGGACAGCTCTAAAGCCTCATCTGTATTCAGTGATTTTTCCGGTGAGGATTTTGATGGCAATAAGGTTGATGACAGCCTGTTTTCCGGTAATGCAGTAACAGTCGTCAATTTCTGGTTTACCGGCTGCAAACCATGTGTCGCTGAATTATCCAAGCTTAACGAATTAAATGATGCTATCAAATCAATGGGCGGAGAAGTTGTTGGCATCAACACTGAGACCTTCGATGGCAATAAAACAGCTATCAAAGAGGCTGCCTCTGTTCTTGAAAGCCAGGGTGTCAAATATCGTAATCTGTCAATTGACTCCTCTAGTGCTGCCGGTAAATATGCCTCAGAAATCATGGCCTTTCCAACAACTATACTTGTTGACAGAAATGGCAATATTGTAGGCGAACCAATGCTCGGCGGAATTGATAACAAGGACAACTATGATGCCCTTATGAAGCAGATTAAGTCTGTAATTGATGCAGACAGCACAAATAAATAGAGGTCTACATATAAAAAGCTCCTGTGCATTGCACAGAGAGCTTTTTTTGAACATTACTATAATGTCAATGAATCTTCTGCATCTACCCACATCTGTAAATTCCCATCAAGATACAGTCTCGCATATTCTTGTGGTTCATCAATGGCAAGTGTGTTTAATGCACAATCTGATCCGGGTGTGGTTCTCAAATTCTTTTCTGCTTCCCAGCAGTCAATGCGAAGCATATAGTCTGCACTGGTATAAACATCAATGCTGTTTCGTCCGGGATTATATTCTGCAAATATTGTTCTCATCGTATCTTATCTTATCTCCTTGTCGTTCAATCAATTATTTGCTACAAAAATCAGAAGCATTTCAATCAGTTCACCATGTCAGTTTCATTTTGTGTTATACTGTGTTATATGATTTTGTTTCCCTTGCTTTTTCCCTTACCAGAGTCAGTAAACACTGGTGGGACGATATAACACAAGGGAAACAATAAGGGAAAGCTCACCTGCGACAAATCCAGTGTTTTCGATGGTTTGCGGAGAATTTAATAACAAAATATAACTGTTATTAAATTTCTTTAAACAGGTGAAATCTCAATCGGAATTTGTGGAGGAGAGTAATTTGCTGGTATTAAATAAATTAGAGCGGTTGCTAACGGTATGTAAAGTCAAAAACATTGATGATATAGATTTCAGATGCTTTAAACCCAAAGAAAATTATACGAGGAGTGAATTATTAGCATGAAAGTTCAGCATATTGCAATCGAAGGAAAATGTTTCTTTATCAACGCTGATATGATTATCAGACGCAGTTCATACCCTTCTGATCTGCAGGAGTATAATATCGTATCTAAACTTCCAGGACTTGTGTGCAGAGGAGGAAGCTGCATTATTGATCCATATGGGCATTATTTGACAAAACCTGTCTGGGATAAAGGAACTATCATTTACGCAGAACTTGATATGAATTTGCCTGCCGCCTGCAAAATGGAGCATGATGCAATCGGACATTATGCCCGTCCGGAAGTACTTGAATTAAAAGTCAATGAAAAATAACAATAAAAAAACACTAAAGAAATTGGCAATCCTTGTAATAGGTTCTATAATTGCGGCTTATGGAATTACACTTGCACTGTATGCTGGATTTGGCGGAGCTACGCTTGCGGTGCTGTGGCAGGGGATTGCAAGAACATTTCACATAAGCATTGGCACAGCATCTTTTGTTGTAGCATTGGGAATGATTTTGTTTGCACTCATTTACGATAAAAGTCAGATTCATATAGGAACTGTGTTGTACCAGATTGTATACAGTACCTGTGTAGATTTGTTTGCTAACTGCCATATTTACAGTACCTATAAGTGGATCAATTTTTTAATTATGTTGTTAGGAGTGGTTTTGTTTGCTGTCGGAACAGGACTATATGCGTCGGCATCCCTTGGTAGAGGCTCCTATGAGGCAGTCACTTTTGCTCTAGCAGAAAAAAATCACTGGCAGATTAAATTTGTCCGAATGGCATTGGATATTTTGGTTGTTGTTACAGGTGTTTTGTTTGGCGGAAAGTTTGGTGTATGCACGCTTATTACGGTTATCATTTCAGGCCCAATTATCCAATTTGTTAATGCGAAAGCAAAACAAGTTTTAAAGATATGATAGTAAAGAAACTTACAACTTAGAAGTTGGAGGGATAGATTTCTATGATTATCAGATATGCAGAAGAGAAAAATTTTATAGAATTGCGACAGTTTTATGACGGTATGTGTAAAGTTTTGAGCGGAAAAGATTTTCTGCCGGAGGGAGATAAAGGTGGTTTCCCTCCAGATGAAATGATCAAAGATGCAATCAAAGAGAGAAATCAGTTTATCGGTATTGAAGATGGTCGAATTGTTGCGGCGTATATTATGAATCATGATCGTGATGAGGCGTATCACGCAGTTAAATGGCTTATTGATGCAAATGATAACGAGACAGTAGTTCTTCATGCCTTGCGTGTCCTTCCGGAATATGGAGGTCGTGGATACTCGAAGCAGTTAGTTCAACACGCAATAGACACAGCAAGGGAAAGAAACCTTAAATCAATTCGTCTTGATTGCATAGAGGGAAATGATATTCCACAGAAAATGTATATGTCGTTTGGATTTAAGCATGTGGATAAGGTTGAAATCACATATGTTGATATTGGAGTACCGAGGAAGTTCTTCTTATATGAGTTTGTACTCTAATCAAGACATAATAACAGTTATATCTTGAACATTGTACAAACAAATTCAAGTTTGTCATACATGCAAGAACGACTACAACGGTATTGACTCGTGACAATAAAATGACAATATTTTCGTCTTAGACTATATGCAAAAATACTAAAGCAGTACAGAAATGAACTTTTAAATACAATAAATATCCTGCTTTATAAAGGAGTAAATTTTTACGGAAAGTGTCAAGTGACCTATGAAAAAATGAGCCAAAAGAAAAAGGCTTATACGAACCTTGAAAATTGCAGATATTTAAGTTTTATGATGGCGTACTGCCACCCTTGACAGCAGTTCTTTTGTGTGTTATCAAGGGAAACCACTTCGTGGTGGCTTTATATAACCTCCGGCTCTGAATCTAGGAGCAGTCCTGTTGCTACATCTGCAGTATGGTCTGTTGTCCCAGATAAATGAGCAGCTGCCATTTACCCGGCATATTGTCAACAAAAGGCTTAACAACCATTGCAGCTGTTTTACAGTAGTTGGCAATCTGTTGATGCGATATGGATGTGTCATATAAATCTTTCAGAGCCTGAGAGGTTTTGCGAAGTGATAAACCAAGATTAATGTGAAAGGTCAGGCACAGAGACATAATATGGGAGTTGTGTTTTGTAAATTTAAGAGAAGATGCATTTTTCGGAAGAGAGGAAATGTCCATCTTAAAGAAATCCACAGTGAACTCATGGTAGATGTAGTGGAGTTTATATTTATTTTTCCCGAAGTCTTCTTTCAGATGCTCCGGGTCAACGTTATCAAGGTTGTGGAGATAGTAAGGGCATTTAGGGTTTATACATTTGTGTGTGCGGAAAAAGGATCTGTCTTTAATAGCAACAAGACTGGGGCTACAGTGCGGACAGAAGAAACGCAATGGGGTTGTGGTGTGTTCCCCGGAAGAGAATGTCTGACCACAGACTTTGCACTGATACTGACCCTTATTCCCATTGTTGTCATATATGTAGTGATGAGGCGCACCACAGACAGGACAGCATATATCTTCGGAAATTGTGCGGCCGTTACGTCTCTGTACAGGTTTCAGAAATTTATGATATTT